>NZ_JACDIJ010000002.1:0-479230 GCF_050937815.1 Treponema sp. OMZ 840 | reverse complement strand
GAAGTACTGTTTACGTGAAAACTTACTCACACCGGACGAAAACGACTACATGGCGCAGGCTGCCGATGTGCGCTCGTTTTCTCTTGACGAAATCATTGACCTTATGATGCAAAAAGGTTCAACCCTGACCAAAGCGGACACAAAGGCGGTGCTGCAAGTGTACGGCGAAGTGGTTTCCGCCCTGATTGAAGACGGCTCTGCGGTAAACACGCCCCTTATGAACACGGCATTGAGCATTACCGGTACCTTTATCGGGGCGGCGGACAGCTTCGACAAAAAGCGCCACAGCATCAAACTCAACCTGACGCCCGGCATCCTGCTTAAAAATGCGCTTACAAAAATCAAATGCGAAAAGACGCAAAGTACCGACACCAACCCCTACATTACCGAAGTTACCGACATCGTATCGGGCAAGGTGAACGAGCTTCTGAGCGCAGGCGGCGTTGTGCAGCTGATAGGCGCAAGGTTAAAGTTCGACCCCAAAGACGCATCCCAAGGCATCTTCTTTGTACCCGAAGCGGGGGCCGAAGTAAGGGCTGCCGTCATCGCCGAAAATAAACCCGCCCGTCTTATGGCAATCATCCCTGCGGACTTAAAAGCCGGCAATTGGTACATCGAAGTGCGCACAAAGATAATCGGTTCGTCGCAAAAAAGCAAAAGCCTTAAAACGGGCAGATTCGATAAACCGCTTACCCGCACATAAGCTTTGACAAACCGCACAGCCTTCGCCGGTCAAAACACGGAACCTACGGCCGCCGTAGAGCATAACCTACGCCTGCCGTAGAGCATAACCTTCGTCGGTCGTAGTACCCAGTCTACGCTATACCCAAGTACAAGGTATCCTTCAGCGTAAACAGCGGCAAAGGCTTTCTTATTAATGCTTTCACTTCTTCAATGCTTAAACCTGCCGCTTAAGCAATATTTTCGATATCATATTCTGCTACTAACATATTACTTTTATAAAGCCTCAATTTCTTCTTTAGTAAGTTTTGTCATTTGCATAATAAAATCGGTTTCACAATGTGCCTCTTTCATCAGCTTTGCCGTTTCAAGTTTGTTCCGGTAAGAGCCTTGTTCAATGCCTCGCTCCATACCTTGTTCAATACCTTGTTCAATACCTTGTTCAATACCTTGTTCAATACCTTCCGCAAAGGCGGTTTCCCGTTCTTCTGCTCTTTGTACCGCAATATCGGTGTCATAATCATATTCGGCCAGTAACATATTGATTACCTCCTTAGTCTTGCGCTTTAGATATTCACGCAAAATATTATTTTGTATACATTCTTCAACGGCTTTTTGAAAGCCGTTTTGAGGATCTTCTTTTTTCCATCTCCGCACCGTTTCTACAAACACAGTGTATTCATACATCGTTTTGCAGTTTTCCAGTACCGGATGGCGATTTTGTTGGTTTATGTTTATCACCTTAACGGTCAACTCAAGATTAGGTTTTTCTGCTTTTTCTATAAAAGCTTCCGAAAGTTTTAGTGTTTTATCGGAAGGGTAAGACACCTCTCCATTGTAAAAAACATAGAACTCAGGGATTGGAATATGTAAGAGTTTACGGCTGTATTTTTCTTTTGATTCAAAGAGCTTTTCATAAAGGCGGCTGATATATTCAAGGCAGCGCAAAGGCATATTGGGGTTTATTGTTGATTGGTGTTCTGCAAGTACTATGATTTTATTATCTATAAGATAAGATACATCATTATAAAAAGTCATATAGAGAACTTGATCAAGTCTGATGTTTTTCAGCTGTTCTACAACCGTAAGTGAAGTTCCATGCAAAGCGTTATAAAGCGATAAAAAATTTTCTTTTGCCCGTTCATCTTCTGCGAAAAGGTCAACGAATACCGAATCTTTGTATTTTCTGTTTGCCGTACTCATGACTATGCCCTCTCATTGCGTATATTATAGCACAATTTCGGCAGATTTGTAAGATAATGTATATGCTTTTTTATTTAACCTCACAGAGATGTAAATCGATTTTTATATAAAGAGCACCGCCAAAAACTGCAAGCCTAGCGGCTTGTTCTATAAGGAAATTCATTAACTTGTCCGCTTTGCGGACTGCGAATCAGTTTTTTAGAGGCGCCTATTTTTATACTCGGCGACCATTTCGCCTATGCGGCGCAGGGCTTCTTTGATTTTTACAATGCTTGTTGCATAACAACAGCGGATAAAGCCTTCGCCGCCTGAGCCGAACACCGAGCCGGGAACAACGGCAACCCGATGTTTTTCTATCAATTCGGTTGCAAACTCTTCGGAAGTCAAGCCGCTGAAGCGGATATCGGGGAATATATAAAACGCGCCTTCCGGCTCTGCAACTTCCAAGCCCATATCGCAAAATGCCTTGTACATAAGGTTGCGCCGCTGGGCGTAGGATACGCGCATTTTTTCCACTTCGCCCATACCGGAACGAAGGCCTTCCAAAGCTCCGTACTGGCTCATAATCGGCGCGCAAATCGACGAATACTGGTGCAGCTTATGCACCTGCTCCATCAAGTCGGCCGGGCAGCAAATAAAACCGATGCGCCAGCCGGTCATCGCAAACGATTTTGAAAATCCGTTTAAGATAATACTGTACGGCTTCATGCCCGGAAAAGAGCCTATTGAACAGTGCTTGTGCTCGTCGTAAATCAATTCGCAGTATACTTCGTCCGACAATACCCATATTTGATGCTTTTGCACCAGGGCGGCGATTCTTTCCAGCTCTTCGCGCGGAATAACGCGGCCGGTCGGGTTGCTCGGCGAACAAATCATCAGCGCCTTTGTTTTAGGCGTTATCAGTTTTTCCACCGATTCGGCAGTCGGGCAAAAGCCGGTTACACTCGTGTCCAAGTGGACGAGCGTTACGCCGCACAGGGCCGCCAAAGGCTGATACGAAACATAGCAGGGCTCGCAAATAATAATTTCGTCGCCCGGATTTAAAACCGCACGCAATACCGCGTCTACGGCTTCGGATACGCCGACGGTAACAAGAATTTCGTTTGCGGGATTGTAGTGTAAATCGTATTTTGTAAGGTAGCCGGCAATCGCTTGGCGCAGTTCCTTTAAGCCCCAGTTCGACGTATAAGAGGTATGTCCCTGCTCCAAATGATAAAAAGCTTCTTCCCTGATAGTCCAAGGCGTGGCAAAGTCGGGTTCGCCGACACCCAAAGAAATAATATCGTCGCGGCCGATAATCAAGTCGAAAAACTTGCGTATACCCGACGGGGGAATATCCTTCATAAGGGAAGAAAAGCGGTCGCTTCTGGTGTTTTGTTCCATATTATGCGGTTACCCCTTCGCGGCCGTCCGTTTTTTCGCTCACGTATACAACGTCGTTTTCTTTATACGTTTTTAAAATAAAGTGCGTTTTGGTGCTGCGCACTCCTTCAATCGTGGACAGTTTGCGCGCAACAAAAAAGGCGACATCCTGTAAGCTTTCGCCTTCGATAACCACTTTTAAATCGTAGCCGCCGCTCATAAGGTACAGGGCGCGCACTTGCGGAAAGCGGTAAATGCGCTCGGCAAGAGCGTCGAAGCCGTGTTCGCGCTCCGGCGTAACCTGAATTTCTATTTCGGCGCGCACGGAAGCGCCTTCGCCGTTTATTTTTTCGGGGTTTACGATTGCGGCATATTTTAATATAACGCCCTCTTTTTCGAGGTTTTGTATAATCGCCCGAACCTCTTCAGGCGTTTTTTTTGTCATAACGGCGATGTCTTCAGCCGAAATGCGCGCATCGGCACGCAGTAAATTCAAGATTTCTTCCATACCGGAACAATACCGATTTTACCGACTTTTTGCAAGGGTGTAATAATAGCGAAGACATTTATACGCTTTGAATTTCGGTTAAAACACCGCCTAACATATTCGGCAAAACGGTATCGCGTATCCAAACCCTTGATGTTTTTCCTTTTTTTCGGTATAATGCATTTACTGTTTTTATACTGAAAATCATTGCAGATTCTGCAAAACTATAATTGAGAGGTACTAAAACTATGAGTTTTGATATTTCAAAGATGAGAAATATCGGTATCAGTGCCCATATTGACTCCGGAAAAACAACGCTTTCCGAGCGCATTCTTTTTTATTGCGAAAAGATTCACGCAATTCATGAAGTGCGCGGTAAGGACGGTGTCGGCGCCGTGATGGACAATATGGAATTGGAGCGCGAAAGAGGAATTACCATACAATCCGCTTCAACACAGGTTAACTGGAAAGATCACACTATTAACGTTATCGATACGCCCGGTCACGTTGACTTTACCGTTGAAGTAGAACGCTCATTGCGCGTTTTGGACGGAGCGATTTTGGTACTGTGTTCCGTCGGCGGCGTTCAATCACAGTCGATTACCGTTGACCGCCAGTTAAAACGCTACCATGTTCCGAGAATCGCCTTTGTAAACAAGTGCGACCGCACGGGAGCAAATCCTTTTAAAGTCCGTATGCAGTTGCGCGAAAAATTGGGCTTAAACGCATACATGATGGAAATCCCCATCGGTTTGGAAGACAAGCTTGAAGGCGTTGTAGACTTGGTAACTATGAAAGCCATCTACTTTGAAGGCGACAGCGGAACGGAATTACGCTATGCCGAAATTCCCGCACACTTGCAGGCGGATGCCGCAAAATACCGCGAAGAATTACTCGATGCCGTTTCAATGTTCGACGATGAACTGATGGAAGCTATGCTCGAAGGAGCCGAAACGCAGGAAATGATAGAACGCGCTATCCGTAAAGGAACCTTAAGCGAGCAGTTTGTCGGTGTTTTCCTCGGCTCTGCATATAAAAACAAGGGTATCCAGCCGCTTTTGGATGCGGTAATCAAATACCTTCCCAACCCCACCGAAGTAAAAAATACCGCCCTCGACTTAAACAATAACGAAGCGCCCGTCGAATTAAAAGCCGACGAAAAACTTCCCTGTGTTTCTTTGGGCTTTAAACTTGAAGACGGTCAATACGGACAGCTGACCTATGTCCGCATCTATCAGGGCTGCTTAAAAAAAGGCGACGAATTATTCAATACGCGCGCTCGTAAAAAATTCAAAGTAGGCCGTTTGGTACGTATGAACTCGTCCAGCATGGAAGACATCAACGAAGGAAGTCCCGGCGATATCGTCGCTCTGTTCGGTATAGACTGCGCTTCCGGCGACACCTTTTGTCATCCCAGCTTAAACTATGCAATGACATCGATGTTCGTTCCCGATCCGGTTATCTCGTTGGCAATTATGCCTAAGGATAAAAAATCGGCGGACCAAATGGCAAAAGCTTTAAACCGCTTTACAAAAGAAGACCCCACCTTCCAAACCTATGTGGATCCCGAATCGAACCAAACGATTATCAAGGGAATGGGAGAGCTTCACTTGGAAGTATACATCGAACGTATGCGCCGCGAATATAAGTGTGAAGTGGAAACGGGTATGCCGCAGGTTGCCTACCGCGAAACCATTACCCAACATGCGGATTTTAACTATACGCATAAAAAGCAAACCGGCGGTTCCGGACAATACGGCCGTGTTGCCGGCTTCCTCGAACCTTTGGAAGGAAAAGATTACGAATTCGTCGATGCCATTAAAGGCGGTGTTATTCCGAATGAATTTATTCCTTCGTGCGACAAAGGTTTTAAAGCTTCAATGACCAAGGGGTCGCTTATCGGCTTCCCGATTGTCGGTATTAAAGCCACCATTAACGACGGTCAATCTCACCCGGTAGACTCGTCGGATATCGCCTTCCAGCAGGCGGCTATCGGAGGTTTCCGCGAAGCATATTTAAAGGCAAAACCCGTTATTTTGGAACCGATTATGAAGGTTTCCATTGAAGGCCCGACGGAATTTCAGGGAAATATTTTCGCCGTTATCAATCAAAGACGCGGTATTATCATTTCATCTACCGAAGACGGCAATTTCAGCCGCGTAGACGCCGAAGTTCCTTTGAGCGAAATGTTCGGTTTTTCAACTGTTCTCCGCTCTCTTACTCAAGGCAAGGCCGAATTTTCGATGGAATTTGAAAAATACGGAAAAGTTCCGGCAAGTATCGCCGAAACGTTGATGAAAGAATACGAAGAAAAGCGTAAAAAGAAGGAGTAAGGCATGGTAAAACAAACTCTTATTGATCGCAGTCCCGTGCGTTTTTTTGATCAGGCGACAAACGGCGGATTAAAAGCCGGCGAAATGGGAATCCTTATTTCAAAAAAAGGTTTGGGAAAAACGGCGGTTCTTGTACAAATCGGTCTTGATATGCTTTTACAGGAAAAACAAGTCGTACATGTTTCTTTTAATCAACATACGAATGCGATTATAACCTGGTATGAAGATATTTTTTGGGAGATGTCAAAAAAGAAAAATTTGAGCAATCCCGAAGAAATAAAAAATGAATTGATCAGCAAACGGATTATTTTAAACTTTAACCAAAATACCGTTTCCGCCGGTCAAATTGTCAATACTTTAAAAGCGCTGCTTGCGGGAGGCATTCCGACCGCATGTTTAATTATCGACGGTTTGAATTTTTCCAAAGTGCAGCAAGACGATATTGCGACACTCAAAAATTATGCTGCCGAAGCGGGCTTTGTCATTTGGGCAACCTGTAACTGCGAAAACGAAGATCCCTGTACCGTTATGAACAAACAAACGGCCGAACAAATAAACACCATCGTGCATTTGGAACAAAAAAACGATGCTATCGATATGCAGGTTCTTAAAATGCATTGTACGCCTGTAAAGGGAATTAACTTAAAACTCGATACAAAAACCCTTTTAATGGTTGAAAAATAATCAACCCGTCGTAATATACGGTGCTTTTTTTACCAACGGGCTGTCCTAAAAGCATACGGCTTTAAGGCAGCCCGTTTTGTATCTGAGGAAAATACCGAAAAAAATCTTTCGGTATCCAATCGGTCTTTTTCGTTTTTTACGGTATAGCCGTAAAAGGAGATGTCGTGTCTTTAAATTATAAAGAAATAGATGCCGTACTGGCGGAACTCGATTTGAAAGACTCTTTTATACAAAGCATTGTACAGCCCGGATACGACAGTCTGGCCCTATACGTATATAAAAGCTCATATATACAGGCAAAGGCGCTGTATATTTGCCTCGCCGCGGGCGAATGCCGCATACACGAAACAAAGCGGCCGATTCCTAAAAACAAAACCCCGCTGCGATTTATGGAATTCTTAAAAAGCCGCATAAAGGGTGCAAAAATCCGCTGCTGCCGCCAAATTGGCGAAGAACGTATCGTTGAAATCGAATTGATTCAAGCTCAAACCCTCTATAAAATGTTTATCAGACTATGGAGCGGGGCGGCAAATATTGTCGTTACCGACGAACACTTACATATCTTAGACGTTTTTTACCGGAGGCCGAAACGCGGAGAAGTAAGCGGCGGAACGTTTGTCCTGCCCGAACAAAATTCCGTCCGTGCACAAAAAACGGGCACAGAGCCGGACAACAATTTTGAAAAAAAAGACTTTAAAAAACGTGATTTCACAGCGGAAGAATATGCCGTATGCTTTAAAGACATCGATACCGCATCTTTAAGTTTTAACGAACAACTCGATATCTGGTATGCCGAATACGGCAACACATCTTCGCGCACCCTGCTGTTGGCTCAAGCCGAAAAAGCTTATAATCAAAGAAGCGGCCGCATACAAAGCGCTCTTTTAAAACTCGAAGAAAAAAGACAAAGCTTTTTAAACGCCGACATATGGAAACATCAAGGCGACCTTATACTGGCAAATGCCCACACGGCGGAATCTTGCGGCGGTACAAAAAACCTTATGTGTATCGATTACAATACCGGAAAACCCGTATCGATACACATAGACCCGAAAAAAACGGCGGCCGAAAATGCCGCCTTTTATTACGAACAATATAAAAAAGCTCACAGCGGTTTAAAAGATTTGGAAAAAGACATTGCCGATTTAAAAGAAGAACTTAAATCGGTACATGCCGCATATAAGGCGATATGTGCCGAAGAAAATCCCATTCTTATCCGCCGTTTTTTACAAAAACAAAGTGCGGTTCAAAAAAGAAAAGAAAAAAAACATCCGGGATTAAGTTTTTCCCTCGGTGAATGGCACATCCTTGTGGGCAGAACCGCGGCCGAAAACGATGAGCTTTTACGCAATCATGTAAAGGGTCTTGACTGGTGGCTGCATACGCGCGATTATGCAGGCGGTTATGTGTTTATAAAAAACAGACGGGGTAAAACCGTGCCCTTGGATGTTCTTATCGATGCGGGTAATTTAGCCGTCTTTTACTCAAAGGCGCGTAAAGCAAAAACCGCCGATTTATACTATACGCAAGTAAAACACTTGCGCCGCGCAAAAAATGCGCCAAAGGGAACCGTTTTGCCCGCACATGAAAAAAATATTACCGTAACTCTTGATAATGAACGTATCCGTAAAATGGAGAAAATGAAAAATGATGACTGATATGACAACCGGAAACCCTGCAAAATTGATTACGCGCTTTGCCCTGCCCTTACTTTTGGGTAATGTCTTACAGCAAACCTACAACATTGTAGACAGCATCGTCGTCGGAAACTTTATCGGCGCCGAAGCCCTTGCCGCCGTAGGGAATTCGGGGATTGTAATCTTTTTGCTGGTATCCATGTTTGCGGGAGTCGGTATGGGAGCCGTCATCCTCGTTTCCCAATTTTTCGGTTCAAAACAACACGAAAAACTGCGCACGGCAATCGATACGATTTATATCGGTATGTTAGCAGCTTCCATACTCATAACGGCGGCAGGCATTGCAACCGCACGTCCTTTTTTACGCTTTATGCATACGCCCGAAGGTCCCACAATGGAAATGTCGGCAACCTACATACGGACACTGCTTTTAGGTACCGCCCTTTCTTTCGGATACAATATAAACGGTGCAATTTTACAAGGCATAGGCGACAGTAAATCGTCTTTATTGTTTTTAAGTATTGCAACCCTTGTAAACATTGTCCTTGACTTACTCTTTGTCGCCGTTTTTGATATGGGTGTATTCGGCGTTGCCTTGGCAACCGTGATTGCACAGGGTGTTTCGTTTGTATTCGGCGTATGGTATATAAACCGTAAAATTAAAATATTCCGTCTTTTTTCGCGCCGTATGCGTTTTGACTACAGAATTTTCATGCAAAGTTTTCAAATCGGTCTTCCGGCAGGCATACAAAACGTATTGTTTTGTGTAGGTACTATTGTACTCCAGCGTTTGGTAAACGGCTACGGCCCCGCTTTTATGGCAGGATACAGCGCAACCAATAAAATCGATATGTTTGTTTTTATGCCGATTGTAAGCTTTGCAAATGCAGTTACCACTTATGTCGGGCAAAATATCGGGGCAAAAAATCTGGGCAGGGTAAAGGAGGGCGTACGCAGTACGATTGTCATTTCCGTCGGCATATCGATCGTTATGAGTATCTTTGTAACGCTTTTCGGCCGCCATCTGCTTATGGCGTTTACCCAAGACACCGATGTACTCAAAACGGGAGAAGAATTTATAAAACGTCTTATGCCGGGTTATTTTTTGCTGGCAATTATTTTTACGCTCAATTCGGCTGTGCGCGGTGCGGGCGAATCGATTATTCCTATGCTTTCTTCGCTTATATCGCTTTTGGTTGCCCGCATTCCCCTTGCCTATTTATTCGATTATTTCGGCGGCCGTTACAATATGTTTTGGTGCTACGGCGCGGGCTGGCTTGTAGGCACCCTCATTATCGGTCCCTATTATTTAAGCGGACGCTGGAAAAGAAAAGCCTTTAGGTTTGTAGAAGAAAGCGCAAAAACCTGATACAAAAAGATGTAACGGACCGTACGCTCATTTTATAAACTGCGTATCAGTTCCCGATAAAAGCGGATACCGCGTTCAAAATTTGCAATTTCAATGTGTTCGTTTATGCCGTGGACGCTGTCGCGCTGTGCCTTGTTCATTTCAAAGGGGCTGAAGCGGTAGACGGCAGGGCATATTTTGCAGTAATGGCGCGCGTCGCTTGCCGCAAGCATAATATAGGGAACGGCAGGCGTATCCGGAAACTCTTTTCCCAAGGCATTGCATAAAAGGTTCCAGCCGCGGTTTAATTCCGATTCGGCCGACGCTTTATGGCCGCGTATCAATTCCGCCTTGATACCGAAACGCTTTGCACGCTTTTGTAAAGCGGCTAAAACACCCTCAACGGTATCGCCGCCTGCAATACGTAAGTTTGCCGTAAAAAAAGCGCGGCCGGGTAAAACGTTTACGGCATCGGAGCCTTGGGCCATTGTAAAAGCGCAGCTTGTTTGCACAAGGGCGCGCGCAGAACCGCCGGAAGCTTTAAATACAGTCCGTATAAGCGGGGCAAAAAAACGCGGAAAGCGGAATAACAAACTTAACGGAAAACTCATGCGGCGCGACAATGCACATAACATGCGGCACAAAGCGGAACTTACACGCGCTTTAAAAGGAGGGCGCTTTTCAACGGAGGCGGCAAAAGCGCCGAGCCTTCCTAAAGGGCTTTTAAAAGGCGGCGTGCTTGCGTGGCCTCCCGTACTTTCGGCGCAAAAGCGTATGTCGGCGACACCTTTTTCGGTAATGCCTATCATAGCCGCTTTGCCTGTCATAAGCGGAAGGGGTTTTTCGACTACGGCGCCGCCTTCATCCAACACAAAAAGCGGCTTCACTCCCCTCTTTTCCAATTCGGCAACAATGGCCGCCGCTCCCCAGCCCATCGTTTCTTCATTATGTGAAAAACACAGGTATATATCTACAGCCGGAATAAAACCTTCGGCTTCCAAACTTTCGCATGCTTCCATAATTGCACATAAACTGCCCGTATCGTCAAGGGCGCCGCGCCCCCATATACAGCCTTCGGCAATAATGCCGCCGAAGGGTTCGTACTTCCATCCCGTATGCGGGGCCGGTACCACATCCTGATGGGCGGCAAGTACGATTGCGGACGAAGCATCTTGTCCTTTTCGATGCAGTATAAGCGGATAGCGGCCGACTTTTATACGCTCGTAGGCTTTAAACACTGCAGGATAGAGGCGTTTCAGTTCGGCATGCAGGGCGTCAAAAACGTCGCTTTTTATGTCGGCTTTTTGAGTGTCCCGGTCAATCGGTAAAGACAGGGAGGGAATACGCAGCAAAGTCGCCAATCGTTCGGCAGGAGAAGCGGGTTTTGTGCTCTTTACGCTTTTTGTGTCTTTGATGTCTTTTGTGCTTTTTGGGGCGCTTGTTTTAGGTGCGGCAGGGGCGTTTTTTTCTTTTTTTACTGATTCCATAATCTTTCCTCTTTACACCAAATTACGCTTATACAAAAAGCGGGCGCCGGCAACGGTTACCGCTACCGATACGGGAATCAAAGCGCCGGAAATCGTTTGTGCAACATTAACGGGCAAACTTACATAGAGGACAAGCACAAAAACAAGCGGCAAAACGGAGATTTTCCAATTTTGAGAAATAAATGTGTAGCCTAAAGCGCCGAAAAGGGCAGGAATGACGTTTGCAAAGGCGGGCGCCAAAACGGGAGAAGATAAAAGCGGGGTAAGGGGCACAAGCAGTAAAACTCCCGCACATAAAAGGGCTGTGGTTACGAGGGTGGATACGGCAACCGACAGGGTCGATAAAATCTCGCCTTCGGCACTGCCCGATTCAAAACCCGCGCTTTCAAGGGCGTTTAAAGCACAGGGAATTTTTAAGTTCGTAAGGTTGCCTGTAATAAAGGCCAAATACGAGGACGAGGGGCCTAAGATGGGGCCGAAGGTAAGCGCTTCAATAATGCCTATCGGAATATATATAATACCGACTTTAAGAATACCGGCTGCAACGAGTTTTCCGCTCGGCCACACCCCCAAGTATGCGCATACGGCGGCAGGCACCGCGCAAATAATCAGCAAAGAAAGGGCCGTCCACAAGCGGCCGAAAAAATGTACGTCATAATTATGTTGTTTCATACATATACCTTTATAGAGTTAAAAACCGCTTACGAAGCAAAGACGGCACATATCATACCTGCAATCATACTTAAAGGCAGGGCAAAACCTTCAAGATTTTTAAGACGGTATTTTTTTACCGCAAAAGTGCATAATCCCATAACGAGGGCGGATATAATCATAACCGAAAGTGAAATCAAGCCGGTGCGCGGGTTGACGCGCAAAGCGATAACCGGATTACCCAAAAAGGTACAAATCATACCCATAAACAAGGATGCGACGACAAGTTTTCCCCAGCGATTGTCTTTTTGCCTCATGTTTTGTAAGCCGCGGCTGTAGCGCTTGAGAAAAAATAAATTAAACATAGGGCCGGAAATAATGCATAGGGTCATAACGACGATAATCGAAACGAACACTTGCGGCGTAAGCAGGTTTAAAAGCAGGGCTTCAATTCCGGCGGCGGAAGCTGCGGCGTTTGCGGCAATCAATTCATATTGAACGGCGCCTATAACCGAAAGACGTATCCACGAAAGCGGAACGCCCAAACCGCCGGCCATTGTAATAAGACCGAGTAAAATCGCCGTGGACGGAATAAGGGTAAAAACCGCGCTCGAACGTATAACCGCGCGTATCGTTTTTTTATCGATGCCCGCCGCAACAGCCGCACGGTATGAGCGCACTGCGAACACGACGGATATCAACACGATAAACAAGGTTATTACCGTACCGACGGCATACATAAAGGCGGAGTTCGCGGCTTGTTCCGCAGTTATCGCCGAAAAATCGTTCATACATCCTCCTGAAAAGCAATAAAAAAGGCTGCCGAAAACATAAGAAAAGCGGATTCATTTAAGATATCGGCTTAATCTTAAGCTGCGGCGGCCTTTATAAGCAAACTCAATACAAGAGCTTATGCTAAAATCAAACGTAAAACAAAGACAACAAAGAGCACCCATGTAAGAACGGGAATGGACTTAGCCTTACCCGTTGCGGTTTTCATAACTACATAGGTAATGATTCCCCATACGATACCCTCGGCAATCGAATAGGCAAAGGGCATCATCACAATCGTAATAAATGCGGACAAACCTTCGCTTACATTGTTAAAATCGATAGCGGTTACCGATTTAAGCATTAAAAAGCCGACGATAATAAGGGCGGGAGCCGTTGCTGCGGCGGGAACAAGCAAAAAGAGAGGACTTAAAAATAAAGCCAACAAAAACAGTACGCCCGTAGTTAAAGCGGTTGCTCCGGTGCGGCCGCCTGCGGCGACACCGGCCGTACTTTCAACATAACTGGTAACGGTGGATGTGCCCAAACAGGCGCCCGCAACGGTACCGATAGCGTCTGAAAGCAAAGCTTGTTTTACACGGGGTACGTTTCCGTTTGAATCGGTTAAATGAGCTTCCGAAGCTACACCGACAAGGGTGCCTACCGTATCGAAAATATCCACAAACAAAAAGGTAAAGAAAACCGCAAAAAATTCAAAGCTGAATATATTCGAAAAATCAAATTGAAATAAAAGCGGAGAGGCGGGAACGCTGACGGGACTCCAATCTTGGGGAATAAGCGTAACTTTAAAGGGCAGTCCTATGATTGTTGTAATCAAAATACCGATAAGAATCGAACCCGGTACTTTTAAAGCAAATAACACGGCGGTAATTGCAAGTCCTATCATAGCAACCACGGCGGACCCCTGCGTTAAGTTGCCCAAACCCACTAAGGTAGCATCGTTGTTTACGATGATACCCGCATTTTGAAAACCGATAAAACAAATAAACAAACCGATACCGGCGGCCACCGCTTTTTTAAGATTTGAGGGAATCGCTTTTATAATCGATTCGCGGACATTAAAAAACGATAAAATAATAAATAAAATACCTTCCAAAAAAACAGCGGTTAAAGCCGTTTGCCAAGATATTCCCATGCCGATAACAACCGTAAAAGTAAAAAAGGCATTTAAGCCCATACCGGGAGCCAAGGCAATCGGCAAATTAGCCGTAAAAGCCATTACCAGCGTTGCGACGGCGGCAGCCAAAGCCGTAGCCGTAAATACCGCAGAAGCATTCATACCCGTATTGGCGAGCATACCGGGATTTACCGCCAAAATATATGCCATTGCCAAAAATGTTGTAAGACCGGCTACAATTTCACGGCGAAGGTTCGTTCCCCGCTCCTTCATTTTAAAGAATTTTTCCATTTGCACCCTCCGAACTCAACACGGAGCTGCAAACATCCCCGTATTAAGAATAAAAAAATATGTTACATAATAGCACAAATAAAAAAAACGGACAAGTAACAAAAGATTTTTCCGGAACGGAAAAAATCGGCCTTGACGGAAAAGCTTACATATTGATACACTTACAATGGCTAATAGGATAAAGCGTTTGAAGAGGGAGGCGGTATTTTAGGGTTCCGGTGCCGCTTATAAGGACAAACCTGTTTTGAGGAAAAATATGCGTAAAAATGTATTACTGATAGTGCTTGTTTTTTGTTCCTTTGCTTATGTATACTCTTTTACAAAAATAGTACTCGGCGAAGAAGACGAATCGATTCTTTATTACAATGACAATGAACTTTATTTTGTACTGCCGTATTTAAAAGAGTATGTAAAACTTGACCGGCGTATGCTTGCAGTTGACAACGACGGGTTTTTGAAATTTACATATAAAAACAAAAAACTTTTAATAATAGACGGTGAAAAAAAACAACAATTTTTTTCCTCTTTCCAGCATGACGGTGAAAATACATATTCTGACGATGAGGACGGTTTTCATAATTACAACTTAAAAAACATACAAGCATCGTCTTCTTTTTCCGAAATCATCAAAGGTAAAAAAATAAATTATACCCCCGATAATTTATTCAAATGTTTTTATATAGGCTGTAAGTGCCATCCGTATTGGTGGAACAGTTCGCATATTCCTTGGGTTGAAGGTGCTCCCGGAAACGGTATAGGAGAAAGCGTAACTATCGAATTTAAGACTCGGATCCACGGGATTTCTATTCTCAACGGCTATACGGACATAAATAATATGAAGCTGTATAAAGAAAATTCCCGTGCAAAGCGGCTTAAAATTGAAGATCTGGATAACGGAACGGAATTCTTTGCCGATTTTGAAGATAAGGTTTATTTTAACTTTATAGATTTTCCCCAAAGCACACAAAGAATAAAAATAACCATAGCGGAAGTCTATAAGGGCACAAAATATACGGATACCTGTATTTCGGCAATTATAGAAGAAGAAGGAGAAAAAACGGAAGAGTCTTTCGATAGGAATGCGTATTTTGCAAAGCAACTTGCCGGATATATAAGCGAATCCGTACCGAAAGATGCCGACACTGTTTTAAGCAAATATTTTTCAGGCGCAAATTTATTCGGCTTTTAATTTAATCGCTGCGGAACCTCATCGTTCCATCGGTTTTAAATCTCGATATCAATGGCATATTTTTTTCCCGCACATAAACATATACAACAATGACAGAGGTGTAAGTTGACAAAAAAAACAGACTGTTTACCGAAAAAATATGTTACTCCGGTTTTTGTCCCTTATCATGGGCTGTTCAAAAGCGCCGGTTTTCGGACAGCCGATATTTTGATATGTTATTCACTCGGATATGTTTGCCGTTTATTCTCCAAGGTGTAATCACTATTTAAACAAATAGCGGAGCATACTCACCGTGCGCCGTTCAGCATTTGATTAAGCCAATGCAGCTGTTTCCCTATACCGCCCAATTCGGTCAAAGGGGTTTTGCACTTTTTAAGCGCAGGCTTTACATATTCAAAATGTTTTTTTCCGGCAAGTATGATAAACTCGTCTTTGTCTATGTCGGTCTTTTGTTTTAATGCTTCAAGAACCTCTTGAGCCCATTTTTTTCTGTCGGCGGCAGGCACGGTTTTAATCCCCTGTAACCGCAAAAGTCTCAAAAAATCAAGAGTTTTGCGGTTATAACCATAAAAACTTCTATATTTTAAATACTTTTGCGATTACACCTGAAAAAAAACACATTATTTATGCACAATTTGCGGTTGTAACCGCAATCAGCGCACATCCTCCGTAACGGCGCCTATTTCATTCAGTATTTTTACAAGTTCGTCTTTTTTTAAGCCCGATACCTTTACCGTACAGCGCCGGTGCTTTACGTCTTCGCCTTCGGCGGTTACTAAAGAAACGATATTGCCGTTTAAGTCGGCGATAGCCTTTGCAAGGCGCGCAATTTGCCCGGGTTTTTCATCCAGCGAAAAGACGGCGCGCACTCCCTGATGACGGGCGCCGAACATATCGATAAAGCTTCTGAATAAATCTTTTTCGGTTATAATGCCTACAAGCAAATCGCCGCGCATAACCGGAAGGCAAGTAATATCGCGATCGGCCATAATACGGGCGGCTTCTTCGACAACCTCCGTTTCCTGAACGATGGCTACATCCTTTTCCATAATTTTTTTAACGGTCAGCTTGGACAACAAATAACTGATTTCATACATATCCAAGGTTGTAGCGGAAGAAGGATCGGCTTTTAACAAATCCTTTTTTGTAACAATTCCTACAAGGTTATCGTTTTTATCCAAAACGGGAAATTTGCTCACCCCCTCCTTAGTCATAAGCGCTTTTACGTCGTTTACCGACATATCGGGATTTACACAAACGGGATTTTTAGTCATAACATCAGCGACAATCATACTGCCTCCTCAGCCCCTATAACTTGAAAAAGATAAGATATATATTACAGTATTACAGAGCCTATCCCAATATCCTGCAAATTTCAATCAAAAGTAACAAAAGTTTCTCCCTTCATTTCAATATTTTCATCAATTTCAACAATCTTTCCGTAAAAGTTGATTCTTGTGAATCGTTCTCCGGGTACTGCAGGAAAGCCTAAAACCACAGTATAGGGCACACTGGAAGAAAATTGATGCGGTAAAGTATTGGCAACCTCCACAACATGCCCCAAATCCAAGGTCATCAGGGTTCCGGCTTTTACATATTTGAAAATAATAGGATGTACCGTCGTTGTATCATTCTCCAAAGTTATATTATAAAAATCATAAGTTTTTGACGCCTTTATTTTTTGAGGCTGCATAAAAAAAATAACAAATTTTTTATCACTCCCTCGAAGTGTATAATATTGGTCTTGAGAGAGAACAAAGACTGCCCTTTCATATTGAATATCCGATATTTTTACCATTCCATCCAATTCAGGAACTTCTACAGAGCGTTCCTTAGGCAATGCGGTAGGAATACTGGCACATCCTTGCAAGATCAAAAAAAACAGTCCTGCACAAAATAAAAAACTCTTTTTTCTCATACATTCTCCTCCAAGTAAAAAATTTACTCATATTAAATATATACGATAAAATAACGGCTGTCAATGTATTCGAAAACCGTATTCATTTACACTGTTAGCCGCCCAAATATGCTTTTTTTACACTTTCATCCTTTATCAATTCGGAACCGCTCGCCGTTTTTACAACGGAACCCGTTTCAAGAATATACGCCCTGTCGGCAATATTTAAAGCTTTAAAAGCGTTTTGTTCAACCAATAAAATTGTCGTACCCTCGTCGTTTATTTCCTGTATAATCGAAAATATTTCATCTACCAATATCGGCGCCAAACCCATCGACGGTTCGTCGAGCAAAAGCAGTTTCGGGCGCGACATAAGGGCTCTTCCCATCGCAAGCATTTGCTGTTCTCCGCCGGAAAGGGTGCCGCCTATTTGACGCGCTCTTTCTTTTAAGCGCGGAAACAGGGTAAATACTTTTTCCATATCCTTTTTTATTTCGCTGCGGTCTTTGCGCGTAAAAGCGCCCAGCTCAAGGTTTTCGACTACGCTCATGTTTGCAAAAACCCTGCGGCCTTCCGGCACTTGAATAAGACCGGTTCTTACAATCGCGTCGGGGGCAAGATGGGTTATATCCTGACCTTCGAAAAACACGCTGCCGTCGGTTTTTTTTACGATGTTCGACAGGGCATGAAGAGTGGTTGTTTTTCCGGCACCGTTGGAACCGATAAGCGAAATAATTTCGCCCTGATTTACCTCAAAGGCAATGCCGTGCAAAGCTTTTATGGCGCCGTAATGTACGGTTAAATCTTTTACTTTAAGCATGTACGGCCTCCCCGCCCAAATAGGCTTTAATAACCGCAGGATTTTTTTGAATGGCTTCGGGTTCTCCTTCGGCAATAATACGTCCGTAATCGAGTACGATAAGGCGTTTGCAAATTCCCATAACAAGGTTCATATCGTGTTCTATCAATAAAATCGTCACTTCGAATTCTTTGCGGATAAAGGCAATCAAATCCATAAGTTCCGCCGTTTCCTGCGGGTTCATGCCCGCCGCAGGTTCGTCCAAAAGCAAAAGCTGCGGTTTTGCGGCGAGGGCGCGGCATATTTCCAATTTGCGCTGTTCGCCGTAGGGAAGATTTTTTGCCAGTTCATCTTTTTTTTCGGCTATTTTAAAAAGATGCAAAAGGTCGGCGGTTTTTTCCCTCATACGCTGTTCGTCTTTATAAAAGCGCCGCGTACGCAGTACCACGTCAAAGGGATTTACTTTACGTCTGCCGTGCAAAGCGATAAGAACGTTTTCTTCCGCGCTCAAATTGCCGAACAAGCGGATATTTTGAAAGGTGCGCGAAATGCCGATACGGTTTAACTTATCGCTTGAAAGTTTTTCGACGCTGTGAACTTTGCGTTTTTTATCCCAAAAATCTATACTGCCTTCCGTCGGCGTATAAATGCCCGAAAGCATATTAAACACGGTTGTTTTTCCGGCACCGTTCGGCCCGATTAAACCGATAAGCTCGCCCTTATTTATAAAGCATGAAAAATTGCTTACCGCACGCAGGCCGCCGAATACAATGGAAATATCGTTTACCTGCATTAAAAGCGTTTTATTTTCCATCGCCGTTCTCCTTTTTTACGCCCCCCTTTATAAGGCGGCACAAGGGGCAATGTGCTTTTTTTTCGGCCGGCGAAGACGCCATTCCGCTTCCGGCAGAACAACTTTTGCCGCAACGGATACGCTTTAACGCACACGCACTGAGGTTGTCCCACAATTTAACAAAGGATAATTCTTTCATGCCTAAAAGGCCTTGAGGGCGGAACAGCATAACGAAAATCAAAATCAAAGGATAAATCAATAAGCGGAAATCTTTTAAAAAGCGCAGGAATTCCTGCAAAAAGGTCAGCACAAAGGAGGCTATAATCGAACCGGTAACGGAACCCATACCGCCGAGTACGACAAAAATCAAATAATCAATGCTGCGGTTAAAGGATGCGAGGTCGGGTTTTATAAAGCCGATAAAGGGGGCATACAGGGCGCCTCCGATACCGGCGACAAAGGAAGCGATAACAAAGCCGGTCATCTTATAGCGGAACACGCCGACACCGCTTGAAGCAGCCGCAATTTCGTCTTCGCGCACCGCTAAAATCGCACGCCCGTAGGTTGAACGCAAAAAATTTTGCAAAAGTGTAATAATTATAATCAAAGCGCCTATAATGATAAGCCAGGATAAAAGCGGTGTAAGCGATAAAATAACGGCGGCGGGCGCGGTAAAACGTTTTCCGTTTGCACCGCCGGTGATGTTTTTAAAATTAATTAAAAATACGCGAATAATTTCACCGAAGCCGAGCGTTACAATTGCAAGATAGTCGCCGGTAAGCTTTAAAGTCGGAAAGCCGATTAAAAAGCCGGCAAAGGCGGTTATCACACCTGCGGCCAAAATGCTTGCGGGAAGCGGAACGCCCAAATTTTCGGTTAAAATAATCGTCGAATATGCGCCGATAGCCATAAAACCCGCCTGTCCCAGCGAAAGTTGACCGGTAATACCGCAAATAATATTGACGCTTACGGCCATAATCGCATTAATACCGCCGAGCGTAATTATCTGTGCCGTATAGTCGTCGATAACCGACAAATGTATTAAAAGTGCGGGCAGTAAAAAAAGAACAAGGGCAAAGCCCGCAGGTACGGCCGTGTTTTTAAAAGAATATGTACCTTTTATCATAACTATACCTTTTCGCGTTTTGTGCTGCCCATAATACCGGCAGGTTTAACAAGCAAAATAACGATTAAAATTGCAAAGGATATGGCATCTGCAAATTGCGAAGATAAAAACCCTTTGGTAAAGGTTTCGGCAATGCCTAAAATATAACCGCCGAGCATAGCGCCCGGAACGGAGCCTATACCGCCCAAAACGGCGGCGACAAAGGCTTTTAAGCCGGGCATTGTTCCCATAACGGGATCCACTTGCGGATAGGCCGTCGCATACAAAATGCCGCCGGCGGCGGCAAGAACCGCACCCAGCGCAAAGGTAAAAGCAATGGTTTTATTTACGGAAATACCCATAAGGCTTGCCGCCTGCATATCGAAAGAAACGGCCCGCATCGCCTTACCGGTTTTTGTTTTATTGATGATATAATTCAACACAATCATAAAAAATGCGGATAAAATAATAACAATCAAATCTATATTCGATACGGAAACAGAGGCTATATCCACGTTAAAAGTTTCGGGAGTAGGATATTGACGCGGGTCCGGGCCGATAAAGGGAAGGACGCGCGCACCGTTTTGCAAAATAAGCGAAACGGCAATGGCGGTAATCAGCGAATTAAGACGCGGAGCCGTCCTTAAGGGACGGTAAGCAAAGCGTTCTATTAAAACTGCAAGTACGGCACACATCAGCATGGAAAAAACAAAGGCTGCCGCCAAAGCCGGCGGATTCGTTCCCCATGAGCTGAGAACAAAAAAACCGCAGTAGGCTCCGACCATGAGAATATCGCCGTGAGCGAAATTGATAAGCTTTACGATGCCGTATACCATGGTATAACCTAAGGCGATTAGAGCATACATACTGCCGAGGGACAAGCCGTTTACAAGCTGCCGGACAATCATATTGCCGATTTCCATGGGCACTCCTTTTACCACACTAAACCTGTTCGACACCGAAGTTATCGAACAAGGGCTATTATATATAAAAAAAGATTATGCGTAAATAGTCCGCACCTGCAATACCTGCGGAATATTACTAAAGACTGTAAAACGACACAAGCGGCCGCCGCTTAGGACAACCGCTTGTATAAAACCCGACTGAGTATTCACTCGGTAAAAACCCGATTTGGGGCAGATTATTACGGATTAACCGTTGTTTTGTATACCGGAGTTAATTTTCCGTCTTTTTTGACGATTTCCATCATAACCGCCGATTTTACGGGGTTGCGTTTTGCATCGAAGGTTAAATTACCGGTAACATAGGTGCCGTTTGTTTTTGCAAGCGCATCTCGTATTGCAGCCGTGTTAGCCGAAGCACCGGCTTTTTCAATCGCATCTTTTAAAAGATACACGCAGTCGTAAGCCAAGGCCGCAAAAGAAACGGGAGTTGAATTGTACATTTTTGTGTACGAATCGACAAACTTCTTTACGCGCGGTTCGGTGGAATCGGCCGCATAGTGGTCGGAATAAAACCCTTTTAACACTTCATCGCCGGCCTTATCGACAAGACCGCCCCATCCGTCGCCGCCGACAATTTCGGTATTGATTCCCTGAGCGCGCAGCTGTTTTGCGATAAGGGCGACAACACCGTAATAATCGGGTAAGTATACGACATCGGGATTTGCACTTTTAATTTTGGTTAATTGTGCATTAAAGTTTTTATCGCCCGTACTGTAAGATTCGGCTGCAACTACGGAACCGCCGGATTTTTCGAAAGCGATTTTAAAGTTTTCGTACAAGCCCACCGAATAGTCGTTTGCCACGTCATACAAAACGGCGGCGCGTTTTTTACCCAAGGTTTCCGCAGTGAATTTACCGCCGACGGTTCCCTGAAACGGATCGATAAAACAAGCACGGAATACATAATCGCCGGCATCGGTTATACTCGTCATAGTGGCGGCAGGTGCAAGCAAAACCACCTTTTGCGCTTGTGCCAAAGAAGTAATGGCCGCAGTTGCACCGGATGTAAGAGAACCGATTATAATTTTTACGCCGTTTTTTGTAGTCAGCTTCTTATATACGTTAACCGTTTTTTCCGGATTTCCTTCATCGTCTTCGGAAATAAGGACAACCTGTTTTCCCGCAATACCTCCGGCAGCATTTATTTCCGAAATCGCAAGCTCAACACCGTTACGCGCTTCAGTACCGTACACGGCAACCGGCCCGGAAAGAGGAAAAATACCGCCGATTGCAATCGTATCCGATTTCTTTTTTTTGAAACTGCTGAACAAAAGAATAAGAGCAACTAAAGACACAAAGGTCACAAATGTTTTAAATTTTTTCATAAAAACACCTCCGCTTTTAACATTGGGAATATTATACAGAGAAAAAAAAAGCGTGTCTATAGTTTTACTAAAGTTTTTTAATAATACTGAAAACGCAAAAATAAAAAAGGTTGTCCGAAAATCATCATCGGACAACCCCTATGAGCTTGCAGATTAAAAACCTGTAACATAGGCCGCGCAAGCGCAGACAGTTTAAGCAAGCGCAGCGCAGACAGTTTAAGCAAGCGCAGATTTACCGTTTTTAATGGCGGCGTTGCAAAATTTACACACGGAGGTTTTTTGACCTTCGATTTCATGTTCATACAGAACTTTTATATTTTCTTTTTTACAACGGCCGCAAGTTCCGCGTCCGTGATTGACCAAATTACGAATACCTTTTCCGCGATGTGATTTTGACATATCTTCTCCTATAAAAACCCGAACCGCCTATGCGGCCGGATTCAACGAATTACTCCGAAGCTTTATCGGTTTCGGCTGCGGCCGGTTTTTCGGCGGGTTTTTGAGCCGCCTTAGGCTTTGATTCGGTTTCAGCCTTTTTGCTTTTTTCCGTTTTTGCTTTTTTATCGGCAGCGGTTTTGTCTTTTGATTTAGGCTCGGCTTTTTTGGATTTATCGTCTTTTTTAGCCTTGTCGTCTTTTTTAGCGCCTTTGGAAGAGCTGTCCAACTTATAATCGACCAACTCCAAAATAACCAAATCGGCCGCATCGCCTTGTCGGAAACCCAACTTTAAGATGCGGGTATAACCGCCCTTACGGTCTTTCATACGCGGACCGATATCGGTAAACAATTTCGCCAAGATTATCTCATCGGCAATAAAACGGGAAGCTTGACGGCGGTTATGAACGCTGTCAACCTTGCTTCTGGTAATAAGTTTTTCCGCAGCTTTTCGCACTTCAAGCGCTTTAGCTTTGGTAGTGGTAATTCTTTCATACCTAAATAAGGATGTTACCATATTCCGCGACATTGCACGGCGATGAGCCGAGGTGCGCGAAAGAGGATTAAAACCGTTTTTATGATTCATCTGAGTCTTCCTTTTTTTTCGTTAAATTTACCGCATTTTTCAGATGACTGTAATCCGTCATACCGAGATTAAGATTCCACTCAAGCAGTTTATCCTTGATTTCGGATAAACTCTTTTTACCGAAATTACGGGTTTTAGCAATATCATCTTCCGTTTTTTTAGTCAATTCGCCTATTGTATGAATATTCGCATTTTTCAAACAATTCGAAGAACGTACGGACAACTCCAATTCCTCGACGGGCGTGTTTAAAAGCTGTTTGATTCTTTCATCGCCCTCATCGATTTCATCGCCGCGGCCGATTTCGCTGTCGTTAAAATTGATAAAAATCGAAAAATGATCTTTTGCAATTTTTGCAGCTTCCGCTAACGCATCTTCCGGAGCGACGCTGCCGTCCGTCCAGATCTCCATAATCAGCTTATCATAATCGTTGCGCTGTCCGACGCGGCAGGGTTCTATTGAATATTTTACCTTTGCTATGGGCGTAAATATTGCATCCATAGGAATGGTTCCTACAACTTCAATATAGCGTTCGTTTTCTTCGGCGGGTACATAGCCGCGTCCCAAATCAACTTGAATTTCAAACTCAAGATGTGCATTTTCCATCATTGTGAAAATATGCATGTCTTTGGACATAATTTCCAACTGAGGAGCGCGTTCGAACATATCGCTCGATATTTTACCGGCACCCTTAAATTCGAATAAAAATGTTTCCTGTTCGCTGTCGCCGTCAAGCTTTAAACGGATCTGTTTCATATTATTCAATACTTCCAGCGCATCTTCAACTACATCGGGGATGCTTTCAAATTCACTGGAAATAACGTGGGGAACGCCGTCGGCATCATAGGATGTGATACGAACCGAGGTAATCGCATATCCTTGTATGCTCGAAAGCAATACCCGGCGCAGTGTGTTTCCGACCGTGGTACCGAAACCGGGCTCAAAAGGATATGCGGTAAATTTGCCGTAGTTCGGATTCGTTTCAATATGTTCAAATGTAATCCCTTTCGGTGTTTTAAATCCCTGCAACAGATTTTTACGGGCCATCGGGACTCCTTATCATTTCGAATAAAGCTCGATTACAGGCCGCTTTAGAAGCAACCTATCATATCGGCTCGATGCAGGTAAGTATTTTACCGCATCGACATTAATAGCAAACCGAAATCTTTTCGGAAAAACTTTCGAAAAGACGTTTCGGTTTTCCGACATGCAAAACAAGCACCCCCGGCGGGTTTTACATACGGCGTGTTTTGCGAGGCCGGCATCCGTTGTGAGGAATCGGCGTAACGTCACTGATAGACTTTACTTTCAAACCGAGTGCCCCCAAAGAACGAACGGCAGATTCCCTGCCTACGCCCGGACCTTTTACAAAAACATGAACTTCGCGTAAGCCGTAACTGACAGCTTTTTGTACGGCCGTTTCGGCTACGGATTGTGCCGCAAAGGGTGTAGATTTTTTTGCACCGCGAAAGCCCAATCCGCCGGAAGAAGCCCATGAAAGAGCGTTTCCTTTTAAATCGGTAATGGTGATGATTGTGTTGTTAAACGTCGCTTGAATATACACATTACCTTCATATACTGTCTTTTTTTCTTTCCGCTTTTTTACGGTAGCCATCTAGTTTGCCTCCACCTTATTTCTTCTTGCCTGCAACGGTCTTTTTCTTACCTTTGCGGGTACGTGCATTTGTGCGGGTGCGCTGTCCGCGGACAGGCAGTCCCTTTCTGTGCCGGAGGCCCCGGTAACAACCGATATCCATAAGACGCTTTATATTTAATCCGATTTCGGAGCGAAGACGTCCTTCAACCTTATACTCATTGTCGATCAAAGAGCGTAAAGCCGCAACTTCTTCTTGAGAAAGATCGTTCATCTTACGCATCGGATCTATTTTCGTCTTCTCGCAAATTTCAGCGGCAGAAGAACGTCCGATTCCGTAAATATAGGTCAATGCGATATTGACATGTTTATTAGGGAGGTCAACTCCCGCAATTCGAGCCATTCAATTACTCCTTAAGCTCAGCCTTGGCGCTGTTTATGCTTGGGGTTTGTACAAATGATGCGGACAATACCGTACCGTTTGATTACCTTGCACTTATCGCAAATAGGCTTTACACTTGTTCGTACTTTCATAGTAACTCCTATAATTATGGAAAACTGTCCGACAAAAGCCGCCGGTTTTCCGTACTAAACCCTGCGGTTCTAGAGGTTGCGGGACCGCAGCCTGCCCTTTTTTACCAAGCCGTCATGATGATGCATTTTAAGCAAAGCTTCAATTTGGCTCATCGTATCCAAGTCTACACCGACTAAAATCAACAAAGACGTTCCTCCCATAAGCATGGAAATGCTTTGGGGAAAGCCGAACGCAATTTGAATCACAGTCGGAAGCACCGCAATAATCGCAAGGTATAAAGAACCCGGCAGCACAAGCCTGTTCAATACCTTTTGCATATATTCTTCGGTTTTGTCGGTTCTGATTCCGGGAATGGAGCCGCCGTTTTCCCGAATATTTTTTGCGATTTCGGTGGGGTTTAATGTTACCTGTGTATAAAAATACGCAAAAAATACAATCAACAATACCAACAAAATATTATACAGCAAACCCGTAGGGGAAAGCAATGCCGCAACCCGGTTCAGCCAGCGGACATTCGGCCCGAGACTGGATGCGATTTGCAGCGGAAACGTTAAAAATGACGAAGCAAAAATAATCGGAATAACACCCGAAGGATTGATTTTAAACGGTATATATGTACTTTGTCCGCCGTACATTTTGCGGCCGATAACACGCTTTGCATAATGAACGGGTATCTTACGCTCACCCTGCTGTTCGTACACAACAAAACCTATAATTCCGATAAACATTATCAAAACGACAATACTTTTTACAAGCATTTGGCTGCCCTGCTGATTTATAAGTTTACCCAACTCGTAAATAGCCGAGGGAAGGCGGGCGACAATACCGGCAAAGATAATCATGGAAATTCCGTTGCCGATACCGCGCGCGGTTATCTGTTCGCCCAGCCAAATGGTTATCATCGTACCCGTCGTAACCGTTAATACAAACAGCATACGGAAAAGTATCTGATTTGAAATAACAACCGCATCCGGCACGTGATATGCATAAGCCGTAAGAGCTGCGGCTTGTATAATACATACGAACACCGTTCCTATGCGCGTCCACGATTGAATCTTTTTTTGTCCGCCGTCTTCCTGCGCAATGCGCTTTAAACTCGGAAAAATAATCAATGCCAGCTGCATAATAATTTGGGTCGAAATATAAGGCATAACACCGAGCATAAAAACCGAAAAATTGGAAAAGGCGCCGCCGGCAAAAAAGTCCATATAATCCACAAAGGGATTTCCCTTTGTGAGCGATGAAAAATACGCCGTCAAAGCATGCGGACTGATACCGGGAACAGTGAGTACGCTGCCGAGCCGGAAAACGGCGAGAATGATTATCGTAAAAAGAACACGCTCGCGCAATTCCTTTACTCTGAACATATTGACAATAGGATTATTCGCCATAGTACACCGCCAGTTTACTCGCCGGATACGGTAACGCTTCCGCCCGCTTTTTCTATTTTTTCTTTGGCACCTGCGGAAACCTTGTCCGCACAAACGGTAAGCTTTTTATCCAAATCGCCGTTTCCGAGGATTTTTACCAAAATCGCCGATTTTTTAAGTAAGCCCTTTTCAATCAGCGTTTCGCGGTTGACGGTTTCTCCGTCGGCGAATTTTGCCGCAATATGTATAAGGTTTACCGTTGCATATTCTTTGCGGTAGGGGTAATTCGAAAAACCGCGTCGGGCAATACGGCGGAACAACGGCATTTGACCGCCTTCAAAACCGATATAGGTTTTTCCGCCCGAACGGGCTTGTTGTCCCTTATTGCCGCGGCCTGCCGTTGTACCACGTCCCGAAGACGAACCGCGACCGACGATACGCTTTTTTTTGTTTGCACCTGCCGGCGCAGAAAGAACAAAATCAGACATCAGTGTATCTCCTCGACCTTTACCAAATGCGAAACGGCGGCAACCATACCCAAAATTGCGGGAGTCGGTTCCTGTTCCACAAAGGAGTCTATCTTTTTTAATCCTAAAGAGCGGACGGTCGCCCGTTTTGCAGGCTTTTGTCCGATAGTGCTTTTTACAAGCGTTATTTTTATCTTTTTCGCTTTAGCCATTGTTAACCCCACATATCCTTTAAATGCTTGCCCCTGTTTTTAGCGACAACACCGGCATCCAAAAGGTTCTCTACGGCTTTGAAAGTTGCACGCACTACATTAATGGATGTATTTGATCCGAGCGACTTGGACATAACGTCGGTAGCACCGGCCGCTTCCATAATGGCACGCACCGGGCCGCCGGCTATAATACCGGTTCCCGAGCAAGCGGGCATCAAAAGCACGGAAGAACCTTTGTATTTTGCCGCAATTTCATGCGGTAAAGTCCCGTGCCGCAGCGGCAAGGTAATTAAACTGCGCTTAGCCTTATCGATACTCTTTTTGATTGCTTCGGTAACATCATTGGCTTTGCCGAAACCGTATCCGACGCGGCCGTTTTGATCTCCTACAACCGTCAATGCCGAAAAGGAAAAGCGGCGTCCGCCCTTTACAACCTTTGCAGTACGGTTGAGTTTTACCAGTTTTTCAACAAACTCTTTTTGCTGATCTCTATCATGACTTCTTTGGTGTTCCATAGCTTCTCCTAGAATACGATTCCGGCTTTGCGGGCGCCGTCGGCAATAGCTTTCACTACACCATGGTAGAGGTAGCCGTTACGGTCAAAAACAACCGTTTTAATATTTTTTTCGGCAAGGCGCTTGCCCATTGCTTCTCCGATTGCTTCGCCGCCTTTTATATTGGGCTTATAAGACGAAAAATCTTTTTCCAAAGTGGAAACACAAGCAAGCGTTTTACCTTCATCGTCATTAATAACCTGTACGTATAAATTACAATTGCTTTTGGTTACCGTCATACGAGGGCGTTCCGCCGTTCCGCGCAGGTGTTTCCGAATATGAATCTTTCTCTTTAAGCGCTTTCTGTTTTTATCATTCAATTTCTTAATCATAACAAACACCCTTATTTTACGCCGGCCTTACCGACTTTGCGTTTAATTGTTTCGGTTTCATAACGCACGCCCTTGCCCTTATAGGGTTCGGGTTTGCGTAAGCGGCGAATTTCAGCTGCAAATTCACCTACCTGCTGTTTATCGATACCGGCAATACTGATTTTTCCCTGAGCATCCGCAGTAACGGTTAAACCGTCGGGAATGGCAGCGATAAAATCGTTCGAATAGCCTAAGTTCATAATTAAAAGCTTTCCCTGCACTTCCGCACGGAAACCGACACCGTTAATAATCAGATTTTTTGTAAATCCGTCGGTTACGCCCTGTACCATATTGCGAATCAAACTGCGGTATAAACCGTGAGCCGCCCGGGCGGGCTTTGTATCGTCGGAACGGGTAACAAGAGCTTGTCCGTCCTGTACGTCGATTTTTACCAAATCGCTATAGTCCTGCGTAAGCTTGCCCTTGGGCCCCTCAACGGTAATTACGTTGGCGTCTGCCGTTACTTTTACTCCCGCCGGAATGGCTACGGGAAGTTTTCCTATTCTTGACATACTTCCTCCCTCCTTACCAGACGGTACAAATCAATTCGCCGCCGATCATCTTTTCGGCAGCTTTTTTACCTGTCGTAACGCCGGCCGACGTCGATACGATAACCGTTCCGTACCCGTTGTATACACGGGGCAAATCTTTATATCCGGCATACACACGGCGTCCGGGCGTTGAAACCTTTTGCAAATCGTGGATAACCGGCACATTTTCATCATCATATTTCAAGAAGATGCGGATAACGTTCATATTATCCTGTGCAACCTTTTTAAAGTTCTTAATATAGCCTTCCGTTTTCAGGATTTTTACAATTTCCAGTTTTAACTTGGACGTAGGCACATCGACCTTTTCGTGACGCGCTCTGACGGCATTTCGAACTTTGGTAAGCATATCCGCAATGGGGTCTGAAACACTCATACTATACTCCTACCTTCTACCAGCTGGATTTTGTAACGCCCGGTAACAGGCCTTCACTGGCTAACTTGCGGAAACACAGACGGCACATCTTGTATTTCCGTAAATATCCGCGGGGGCGGCCGCATATTTGGCACCGGTGTACCAATCTGGTACTGTATTTCGGCGTGCGGGCAGCCTTAATAATCATTGACTTCTTTGCCATGAACTCCTCACTTCCTAAAAGGCATACCAAACTTAGTAAGCAGGGCGCGGGCATCGTTATCGGTGCGGGCGCTGGTTACGATATTCACATTCAAACCGGAAACTCGTTCGATTTTATCGAAGTCAATTTCGGGAAAAATGATCTGTTCTGTAATACCGAGAGAATAATTTCCGTGACCGTCGAATCCGTTCGGATTGATGCCGCGGAAGTCCTTAACACGGGGCAATGCAACGTTGATAAGGCGGTCTAAAAACTCATACATTTGAGCGCCTCGCAAAGTTACCATTACACCTACTTCGTTGCCCTCACGGAGTTTAAAGTTAGCAATACTCTTTTTAGCCTTTGTTTTCACAGCTTGCTGACCGGTTATAAGCGTGATGTCAGTCACTGCGGCATCAAGGAGTTTCTTATTTGTGAGAGCTTCGCCTACGCCCATGCTGACCACAACCTTTGTCAGTTTGGGTACTTGCATCACAGACGTATAACCGAGTTCTTTAAAAAGCTCGGGCGCGATTTTGTCCTTATAGACTTTCTTAAGCCGGGGTATGTAATTGCTCATTACAGGGTATCTCCACATTTACGGCAAACACGATGTTTTTTATCGCCGTCGATTTTATATCCGATTTTGGTAGGACCGCACTTTTTACATACAATCGCTACGTTTGAAATATGCAGCGGAGCTTCGATTTCGGCGATACCGCCTCTATCCTGCTGACTGCGTTTTTTCATTGCCTTTTTTACGATATTGCAGCCGGCTACAATAACCCGGTCTTTATCGCGGATTACACGGACAACATTTCCGCGCTTTCCTTTGTCTTTTCCGGCAATGATTTCCACCTGATCTTCTTTACGAATCTTGAATTTTTTTTGCATACTCTTTTCTCCTCAAGACCCGTTACAGAACTTCCGGAGCCAACGATACGATTCTCATGTAATCCATATCTCGAAGCTCACGGGCTACCGGACCGAACACACGTTTTCCTTTGGGATTGTTCGATCCGTCGATGATAACGCACGCATTGTCGTCGAAACGAATATAGGTTCCGTCCGAACGGCGGTACTCTTTTGCAATACGCACTATAACGGCTTTTTCAACCGAACCTTTTTTGATGGCGGAAGTGGGAATCGCATCTTTTACCGCCACGACAATTACATCGCCGATACTTGCATATCTGCGTTTGGAACCGCCGATAACTTTTATACACTGAACAACCTTTGCTCCGGAGTTATCGGCTACATTCAAATTAGTTTGCATCTGAATCATACGGGTACTCCTTATTTAGCCTGTTCAATGATTTCTGCAAGCCGCCAGCATTTTTCACGGCTTAAAGGCCTGCATTCGACTATACGGACACGGTCGCCGACATGGGCACTATTGCCTTCGTCATGCGCTTTGCATTTTTTGACGCGCGTTACATATTTTTTATAAAGCCGGTGCAGTTTTTTTGTTGAAACCGACACGACAATGGTTTTATCCATCTTATCGCTGGTTACGATTCCGACAAAAGAACGCTTTGACTTCTTTTTTTGCACTGCCTGTTCTTCCACGGGTCAACTCCTACTTATTTAAACCGGCAAGTTCTTTTTGCCGGATCAGCGTATTAAGGGTCGCAATTTCGCGGCGCATCGTACGCTTTTGCATCGGATTATCAACATGACCGATTGCCATTTGGAACCGGAAATCCATATACTTTCTTTTAAGCTCATTCCGTTTTACAACAAGCTCGGAATAAGACAGTTCTTTATCTTTTTTTGCCATAATTTACCTCTTACTCCACCGTTGTGCGATACGCAACCTTCGTCTTAATCGGAAGTTTGCTTCCCGCAAGCTTGATTGCCTGTTCAGCCAAGCTTATATCAACACCGCCGATTTCAAAAATAATTTGTCCCGGCTTAATGACTGCAGCCCAAAATTCGGGAGCACCCTTACCCTTACCCATACGGGTATCGGCCGGCTTTTTTGAAACGGGCTTATCCGGAAACACCCGGATCCACACTTGTCCGGCGCGGTTTATTTTACGGTTTAGCGCAACACGGGCAGCTTCTATATGTTTTGCCGAAAGCCAAATAGGCTCCAGCGCAACTAAGGCTATATCACCGAAATCGAGATTACATCCCCGTGTAGCGTTGCCCTTTATTCTTCCGCGCTGCACTTTTCGGTGCAAAACTCTTTTAGGACTTAACGCCATACTTAACTCCTTTCTGCCGCTGCGGAATCTTTATCGGCTTTTTTTTCAGTCTTGACAGAATCGGCTTGCTTTTTTACTTCTTCCTTTTCATCGGAAGGTGCGGCAGACTGTTTACCTTTTGAATCCGTCTTTTTTCCGGAATGCTCTGCAGATGCAGAATGATCTTTGCGTTCAACACGTTCGCGGCGTTTTTTTAACAATTGTCCGGCATCTTCATTTTGTTCGCGGCTGTACATCATTCCGTTATACACCCACACCTTTACGCCGATTTTACCGAAGGTTGTAAGCGCTTCGGCAAAGCCGTAATCGATATCGGCACGAAGGGTATGAAGCGGAACGCGGCCGTCTTTATGCTCTTCAGTGCGCGACATTTCCGAACCGCCCAAGCGGCCGCTGATGCGGATTTTAATACCCTGAGCACCGGTTTTCATCGCACTCGAACACGCTTGCTTCAAAGCTTTACGGAAAGAACCGCGGTTTACCAATTGGCGCGCCACATTTTGTGCTATAAGAGCGGCATTTATTTCCGCACGCTTAATTTCTTTAATTTTGATTTGAATCTTTTTCGTCAAATGCTTTTGGATTTCGACACCGATTTTTTCGATGTTCGCACCCTTAATACCGATAATAACACCCGGACGGGCCGTATGTATAACAATCGTAACGCGCTGAGGATGGCGCACGATTTCAATATCGGCGATGTCGGCATTTTTACATTCAGGCAAATCCTGAATCATTTTGCGAATCTTCAAATCTTCAAGAACCAAATCCGCATATTCGCGGGGATCCGCATACCAGCGGGACTGCCATGTTTTATTTACCCCTAAACGCAGTCCGATAGGGTTTACTTTTTGTCCCATCTTATTCCCCCGCCTTTTCCGCTACAACAACGGTAATATGACACATACGCTTTAAAAGCATATCCGCACGGCCCTTGCCGCGGAACCACACTCTTTTCAAACGAGGTCCCTCATCGATGCGAATTTCTTTAACGTAAAGCATATCTTCATCCAGTTTTTTATTTGCAAAAAGGGCGTTCGACACCGCGGACTTTACGGTACCGCGAAGCAGTTTCGCACCTTTTTGAGGCATATTCTCAAGAATAGCCATCGCTTCCGAACATGTTTTCCGTTTAATAACATTCGCTACAGGGCGAACCTTTGTAGGAGATGCTATAAGGAACTTTGTTACGGCCTTATATCCGTTTGTTTCAACCATAGCAACCACCTACCTATTTACCGGACTTTTTGTCGGAACCGGCATGTCCGCGGAAAATACGGGTCGGAGAAAACTCGCCCAGCTTATGACCGACAAGGTTTTCCGTAATATATACGGGCACCCAGGACTTGCCGTTGTACACCGAAATCGTATTTCCTACCATTTCGGGAATAATAGTCGAACAGCGAGAATATGTTTTTATCATCTTTCTGTCCGCAGCTTTGTTCATTTCAATAACTTTCTTATAAAGGCTTTTTTCAATAAAAGGCCCTTTTTTAACAGATCGTGACACGGTATACTCCTCTGCTACTTCTTCCGGCGCGTAACAATAAAGTTGTTAGACACTTTCCGCTTTTTGCGGGTTTTATATCCACGGCAGGGCTGTCCCCAGGGAGTAACGGGATTGCGTCCCTTACCGGCGCCTTCACCGCCTCCGAGCGGGTGGTCCACAGGGTTCATCGCCATACCCCGAACTGCAGGACGGATACCGAGCCACCTGCTGCGGCCGGCTTTACCGAGCTGAGTATTCATTCTGTCTTCATTTCCGACAGTTCCTATTGTAGCATAGCATTTTTTATGCACGCGGCGCACTTCGCTGGAGGGCAAACGAAGCGATACGTAATCGCCTTCTTTTGCCGCAACAAGAGCACTCGCACCGGCAGAGCGTGCCAACTGACCGCCCTTTCCGAGCGTTAATTCAATATTATGAACGGTAAATCCGACCGGGATTGCTTCCAAAGGAAGCGCATTGCCGACCGTAGGAGCGGCATTTTCGCCGGACACAATTTTTTGTCCGACAGTCAACCCTTGAGGAGCAATAATATAGCGTTTTTCACCGTCGGCATAAAAAATCAAAGCAATATTGGCACTGCGGTTCGGATCGTATTCGATTGTCCGTACCGTACCGGGCACACCGTGCTTATCGCGTTTAAAATCTATATCCCGGTATCTGCGTTTATGACCGCCGCCCTGATGCCGCACCGCAATGCGCCCGCCGGCACCGCGACCTCCGCGGGATGAAATACCCTTTGTTAAGCTTTTTTCAGGCTTATCGGCAGTTAATTCATCCTTTCGCAGGTCTACCCGTCCGCGGCTTCCCGCAGTTATCGGCTTATATAATTTAAGAGCCATTTAGGATCCCCTTTTATACGGCCGAAGGCTATACGCCTTCAAAGACCTTGATAACTTCGCCAGGCGCCAGCTTGACGATAGCTTTTTTCCAACTGGAAGTTCTGCCGGAGCGGTAACGCACCCGCTTCATCTTTCCAAACACATTCATCGTAGTGCAGGCAACGACTTTTACATTAAAAAGCCGGCGCACCGCTTCTTTTATTTCAAACTTTGTCGCCGCGGGATGCACTTTAAAAACATACTTTCCCTGCTCGCGCAGCTCAGTCGCTTTTTCCGACGATATAGGCGCAATAATTACATCTTCATAGATCATTATTCAGCCTCCTCTTTGTAAAAATCGGACAAATTCTTTGCCGCACTTTCAAGCATTAAAACCTTTTTCCCGTAAAAAAGGTCATGAGCACGCAAACGGTTGTAGGACAAAAAGGACAGGGTCGGAATATTGCGTCCGGCCCGCTTGATTTTAGGATCATCATCCTTTAACACAAGCACGGTGCGCTCGTTATTCGAAAAGTTTTTCAAAATAGAGGCAAAATCCTTTGTTTTTCCGCTTTCAACCGTAAAATCTTCAATAATCGTAAGCACATCTTCTTGGGCTTTTAAGCTCAAAATCGACTTCATAGCCAAACGTTTTACCTTTTTAGGAATCGTATAGCCGAAATCGCGGGGCTTAGGCCCGAAGATAACACCGCCCCCGCGCAAAAGCGGAGATTTTTTATCACCTCTGCGCGCACGGCCGGTACCTTTTTGCCTATAAGGCTTTGCATTACTGCCGTGAACTTCGGAGCGGTCCTTTGTACAAGCCGTTCCGACGCGCTTGTTTGCCAATTCGTTTACAACGGCATAATAAATCGCATCTTCGTTTACCGGAAGACCGAACACCGCATCATCCAATTGAATTGTCCGCAGTTCTTTGCCGTCAACGGAATAGACTTTCTTTTCCATCTGTCTTCCTCACTGTTAGAATTCTTTTTTGACCGCAGACTTAATGATCAGCGTACAATCTTTAACTCCGGGCACCGAGCCGCATACCATTACGACTCCGAGTTCCGGATCCACTTTTACTACGCGCAAATTCTGAACGGTTACGCGCTCCCTACCCATACGTCCGGGCATTTTTACGTTTTTAAAAGAACGGCCGGGAGAAGTACACTGTCCGGTAGAACCCGGCTCACGGTGAAATTTGGAACCGTGCGAGGCGCGGCCGCCGCCGAAACCCCAGCGCTTCATAACACCCTGGGTACCCTTACCCTTGGAAACGGCCGTTATATCGACATAACGGACACCGTCAAAAAGCTCAATACCGACCGTATCGCCGACAGCCACTTCGGCTTCAAAATCACGGAATTCTTTTACATTCCGCTTCGGCGCTACATTTTCAGGAAAAGAACCCGCATAAGGCTTGGAAACCTTTGAAGGTTTTAAATTATCCAAACCGAGAACTACGGCATCGTAGCCGAACTTTTCCTTTGTTTTAAGGGCGACAACCGTATTCGGCTCGACGCGGATCACGGTTACCGGTGTAAGGTCGCCGTTTTCATCGAACACCTGAGTCATGCCCGTTTTTTTTGCAATCAGACCTTTCATTCTGATATCTCCTCATATCCGGCCGCCATCCCCTGATCCGGGGGACCGTTACCGGTTTATACCGACACGCCCGCTGTTGCGGAACGCACGGCTATTGTTTTATTTCCACATCAACACCCGCCGGCAATTCCAATTTCATCAAGGAATCCATAACATCCGCCGAGGGCTCAATAATATCTATAAGACGTTTGTGAGTACGCATTTCAAACTGTTCGCGCGATTTTTTATTTACGTGCGGCGAACGCAATACCGTTACCTTTTGAATCTTTGTAGGCAGGGGAATGGGTCCTGAAACCTTGGCTCCCGCCTTTTGTACAGTTTGAACGATAGATTTTGCACTCTGATCTATTAACTCCACATCAAAAGCACGAAGCCTGACACGGATTTTTTCAGTAGCCATTTTTCCTCCGGGAAAAACGCACGGCGGCCCGCACGAGGCAAACCGCCGCCGTATTCATCTTTATTAACCAAGAACCTCTGTTACCTGACCGGAAGCGATTGTATGTCCGCCTTCACGGATAGCAAGTTTAAGACCCTTATCCATAGCGATGGGGTGAATCAATTCACCGATAATCTTTGTATTATCACCGGGTTTAACCATATCTACGCCTTCGGGAAGGGTAACCGTTCCGGTAATGTCGGTCGTTCTGAAATAGAACTGAGGACGATATCCGGAGAAGAAAGGACTGTGACGTCCGCCTTCTTCTTTTGAAAGAACGTAAATTTGAGCTTCGAATTTGGTATGAGGCTTAATCGAACCGGGCTTGGCAAGAACCTGACCGCGTTCAACGGCTTTTTTATCGATACCGCGGAGCAAAAGACCGACGTTATCTCCGGCAACACCCTGATCCAACAGCTTGTTGAACATTTCGATACCGGTAATAACGGTTTTTTGCGTGGGGCGGATACCGAGAATTTCAACCTCTTCGTTCATATTGATTACGCCGCGCTCGATACGTCCGGTAACAACGGTACCGCGTCCGGAAATCGTAAACACGTCTTCAATCGGCATAAGAAAGGGAAGCTGATCGTCGCGAACGGGGTCTTCAAAATACGAATCCATCGTATCCAAAAGCTCTTGAACGGGAGCCGTATCTTCTGCAGAAGCGGAATCCTGAAGAGCTTTAAATGCGGAACCCTTTATAATGGGAGTTTCGCGGGAAAAACCGTAAGACTCAAGCACGTCACGCACTTCTTCTTCAACCAATTCCATAAGATCGGGGTCGTCAAGAAGGTCAATCTTATTAAGAAATACGATAATTTTGGGAACGCCTACCTGACGGGCAAGCAGGATATGCTCGCGGGTTTGAGGCATAACCGAATCGGGAGCCGAAACAACCAATACGGCACCGTCCATCTGGGCCGCACCGGTAATCATGTTTTTAATATAGTCGGCGTGACCGGGACAGTCGATATGGGCATAGTGCCGCTTGTCGGACTGATACTCCAAGTGACGGGTATTAATGGTAATACCGCGTGCTTTTTCTTCCGGAGCATTATCGATTTCATCATACTTGAGAAGTTTGTCGCCGAATTTTTTGGCGCAATACATTGTAATTGCCGCAGACAAGGTAGTTTTACCGTGGTCAACGTGACCGATGGTACCTACGTTCATGTGCGGTTTTGTTCTTTCGAACTTTTCCTTTGCCATTTGATCCTCCTTACCAGATTAAAGGCATGAAAAAAATACTGTGCTGTATAACACATATACACACATTCAATACATGATTTGACTGATACGCGATAGTAAAAGGAAGGCCAAAAAAACGGAAATGTTTTAATATTAAAGATGATTATCTATTCAATCATCCCGGCCGGATTCCACCTATCGCCACCAAATCTGCATTTGATGACCGGTTTGGCATCCCGGAGCCCGGAGGCATTCGCTGCCTCAGTCAAGCACCCTGATACTGTACCATATATAGATACCGTCAACGACAGATATCATGCATATCTCGGGTTGTGCCGGCCTGAACGGATATCCGAACTTTACGGCTGCACCGGCTTTATTGCATAGCTGCAAAAAACCGCTTGACTCTCAAAGAACCCTTTTTTTTTACCCGCCCGCAGGCCGGATAAAAAACGCACAACAATACATAAAAAAGAAATTGACGTGCGAAATATATGTATACACTAAAAAGAAAAATTATGCAAGTGCTTTGGAAGGAATTTTTAAATCTTTCGGCATCTTTTTATCCGTTTTCTTCTATATGAATGACAATCCAGCTGCCGTCACGCTTTGATCCTCTTCTTTTTATGAACCCCTTATCCTGTAACGCACTAAAAGCTCTTTCAACGGTTCGTCTGGACACTTTTAGCAGCCCTGCAAGTTCATCTGCGGAGTAGGCCCCATTTTCGGCCAAAAGCCGGATTACATTCCGTTCGGTTTTATTCAAACCGACATTATCCTTATCGATTTGTAACAGCACTTCCCGGCTGAACGGAATGGAACAGCGGATATAATTACTTTCTATTTCAAAAACTTCTTTTCCGTACCTATTCACAATCGTCGGAATTCCATGTCCTGTATGTTCGGTAAGCCCCATATTTAAAAAGATTCTCATTAAAGTCGGGTTTCTCGGTTTACTTATACCGTCAAAAAACTGTTTTTCGGTCATGCCTCTCGGCAAGCCTCCATGGGAAAGGATTTCCAATCTGTTTGTAAACATTGAAATCTGCGGCTCGGTAAGAGTCCAATCATTATGAACAAAAGCGTTTAAAACCGCCTCATTTACAGAGTCATAATCAAACAAATACATATCCTTTCTTGGCCGCACCCTTGTATCGGATATACAAATATTTTCAGCATAATATATTTTTAATTCTCTAAATGATAAATCCGCTAAGCCGGATTTCTTTTTTAACATATATTCAGTGTCAATGAAATTTTGTTCATAACGCATATTTATCTGTTCGGGAGTCATTTCTTTACAAGTAGTACCTATTCTGACAGTACAGCCTTTTGAAGAGAATCCGTATTTTTTTTGACAATAAATATGTTTGCTTCCCTTAGTTATTTTTACTGCTATTATTGTTTTCTCATCGAGGATCTGTAATTCGCAGATAATGTCATCTTGAGGATTCGGTTCTATTTGATCGGTAATAATATCCGATATTTTTTTAAGGATGTTATCCGTTTTGTCTATACCGATAATTTTCGAATCGTCGTTTACACCGATTAAAATAGTACCGCCGGAACCGTTCAAAAAAGACACTATTTCTTTACAAAGAGATTCCGTATATTTTGCTTTTAACTCAAGCGTTTCCGACTCCGTGTATTTTTTCATCCTCCTCAACCTTTCAGTTATATTATAAACCACAGCCGATATTCCCGCAATACGGCTTTTTATCCGTTTCATTCCCGTTTGAACCGCAGTTATAAATCCGGAACCGTTTTTTCCAATAAGAATTGTTCCACACCTATATACAAAATGCCTGTGTTTTATCTTCAAAGGTAATATTGTTTTCGGAATTTTCGATATGAGGATTTTTTACGGATTAACTGTTTTAAATAAAAATCTCTTTTAATCACAGCACACCCCTACTCGAAAAATTTAAGCGGATTTCCACCTTTTTTCTTCGAGTACATGCCGCCATGGATGCCGGCAAAAGCTGCAAGTAATGAGTTTTGGGCAAAGCCCAAAACTCAAGCTCAAAACCGAGCAGGACGTGCGAAAAAGCTGCATATACCCAAGTTTACCGCAGACAAACCCGTTCGCCTGTGGCGTTGTTAAGGCTCACGCTTATAACGGCAGGGTTTTCGGGGCTGTCTAAAAGACGCGCGCTTATCAGACAACCCCCTTCAGTTATTAAAACGATGCAAACCTTGCTTTTTTGTCTTCGTAATCGGTGCCCGGAACCTGCATTTTGGTAAGGGCTTCGGCTGAGGTATAAGCTGCGTAGTGGGCGCTCGGCACCTTTACGCCTCCTTTTTCCAACATACAGTTTCTAAAAAGAATTTGAAAAGCCTGTAGGTCTTCGTCGATTACTGCGGAACTGTAGGCGCAGTTAAGCTTTACCCCCGTTAAGGAGATGCAGTCTGCAAAGCAGTATCTCATATCCGTAACGCTTAAAGGAATGTCGGGGCCCCGGTCCAATTGCCTACAGTCGTAAAAGCACCAGCCCATCTCTAAAACGCCTTCGGGGATAGGGGGCGCTTGGGTTAAACCCCTGCAGCCGTAAAAACAGGAATCCATATTTGTAACGGTTTGAGGAATATTTGCCACCGACACAAGGTTTTCGCAGTTTAAAAAGCAGTAAGTCATATCGGTAAGGCCTTCAACCGTAGAAGGCAGCTTAAGGGCGACTTTTTTAGATGAAGCCGCCTTTATTTTTTGACAGAGGACTCCCGGATTCGAGTACTCGCCTGCAAAGTCGGCAGACGGTATGCTGCCGGTTATTTCTATGTAGTTTACCCCCTCGGCGGAAGCGGCGGTTGCAAGATGGTTTTCCAAATCGGTATAAGCTACCTGAGTATAAACAATGGGTATAAAACTTATCCCTATGGTAAAGTTTCCGGTTACATTTACCTTTGCAACCGAATTCCCGGGAGTACCCGTATCCGCTTCAAAGCCGGCCCCGGTGATGCTCCACGAGTCCACAAGGTAATCCGGATCGGGGCTTGCCGTAAAAACAACGGTTTTCCCTTTTTCCACCATATCACCGTAGCTTATCGGATTTCCGTCAACGCTAGCGGTAAGGCTGCCGTATGAGTTGTATGTGCCGAAGGTTACCTTAAACTTGGGCGTTGTTCCGCCGCCCGTGTTCCCGCCGGAACTTGTTCCGCCGCCTCCTGCGGCGTTGGGGCAGGCGGTAAAAAGAATTGTAAAAAATACTGCGCAAAGCGCTACAAGTGCGCAAACGCTCCTAAAATGTGGGGTCAGTTCAGGGTGCTTTTTTACCCCCCCCCCTGTCTACTTTTGTAGACAGTTACTGTGTTGTCGTGTCGTGTCATAAAGACCTCCTCTAATATACAAGCCTGCAAAATGCAACCTTGAGTAGATAAAGACAGCCGTCCTTACCGGCGCGGCAACCGCACCGTAACCGAAGCCGCCCTATCGATACACCTTTTGTAAACGGAAGCACAGCAATGATGTAGAGAAAATCGGACTAAAAAGAAAACAGGATGTTTCCCTCCCGCTCGCATTCCCCCGCGTCTTTTCCTGTCTGCACACGGATGTGCAGAAAAACTGCAGGTAACAAGTTTTGCGAAGCAAAACTTAAGTTAAAAAGAAAACAGGATGTTTCCCTCCCGCTCGCATTCCCCCGCGTCTTTTCCTGCCTGCACACGGATGTGCAGAAAAACTGCAGATAACAAGTTTTGCAAAGCAAAACTTAAGTTAAAAAGAAAACAGGATGTTTTCTTTTTAAACATGATAACACGGTTTCCCCCATAAAACAAGGTTAAGCGGATAAAATGTAAAAAAATACATTTTGTTTGTAATTAATTACCATAATGCAAATTACAAATTGTTAATTGCGTGCGGGATTGTATTGTTAAATCTTGAGTTTTGCCCCTCACTATGCTATACTGTGTCAAGGCTTGTGCCGCAGATTTTACAATAACAGGAGCCGTATATGCGAAAAACGGTTATAGCTATGGGCGTGTTGACCGCCGCAATCGGGATAACGATGCTTTTAACGCCGGAAGCGGTTATACGTACCGCCGTTACGCTTTTGGGTATAAGCGGAATTATCAACGGAATTTACAATGTCGTTTCTTTGCGTAAAATGGCGCCGGATGAAAACTTCAGGCGGATTATTACGATACGCGGCATTTTGAGTATTTTAACGGGGGCCGCCGCCGTTGCCCTGCCCCTTATGTTTGCGGGAGCTTTGTGGACGATTATGCTCTATGTACTGGGCGCCTATCTTCTGCTTGCCGCCGCCCTTGAAATATACGGGGTAATAAAATTGCGTGCGCAAGGCATAAACACCAAGCCTTTTACGGCGGAAATTATTGCAAGCATCGTTCTTGCGATTTTGTTGTTCGCCGTGCCGGCGGCTATCGGTTTAACGCTTATACGCATTATCGGCGTTTGCGCCTGTATTGTCGGAGCCGGTATTATTATTCGCGAGGCCCGGAATAAGACAACCGTCATATATGCCGAAGAAATAGACGATTGATGTTTGCGCCTCTGCAATACCTTGTTTAAAACGGTACAAACGGGTATAGTGTTGCTTACAAAAAGCCGCTGAAAAAGTTTTTTGCAGTTTTTGCGGAATGTAAAAATTCCCGATTTTTTTATAGGAGATATATATGAAATTAGTGCTTATCCGCCACGGCGAAAGCGAATGGAACAAGCTGAACCTTTTTACGGGCTGGACGGATGTTGAATTGTCCGAAAAAGGACAGGAAGAGGCAAAACAAGCCGGCATCACCTTAAAAGAAGAAGGTTTCGACTTTGACGTATGCTATACGTCCTTTTTAAAGCGTGCAATCCACACCTTAAACTTTGCCCTTTTATCGATGGACAGAGAATGGCTTCCCGTCATTAAAACATGGAAATTAAACGAGCGGCATTACGGCGCGTTACAGGGTATGAACAAGGCCGAAACCGCCGAAAAATACGGCGAAGAACAGGTAAAGATTTGGCGCCGTTCGTTCGACATTACCCCTCCCCCGCTTGAAGAAAGCGACGAGCGCAGTCCCCGCTCGCAGGAACCCTACCGCAGTGTAAAAGACAAATCGGTTTTACCCTTAACCGAAAGCCTTGAAACCACAATTGCACGCGCGGTTCCCTACTTTGAAAGCGAAATTAAGCCGCGTATGCAAAAAGGCGAACGCGTACTCATCGTAGCCCACGGAAACTCGCTTCGCGCTTTGGTAAAGTATTTTGAAAACTTAACCAAAGAAGAAATCCTTGAAGTAAACATTCCCACCGGAGTACCCCTCGTATACGAGTTTGACGACAACTTTAAAGTGCTCGGCAAAAAATATCTGGGAGACCAAAAAGCGATTGCCGAAAAAATGGCCGGCGTTGCAAATCAGGGAAAGAAAAAGTAAACAACGGCGAACCTACCAGTTTAAAATAAAAACGGGACTGTTAAAAGCGCAGCAAAGCGGCTTTCGGCAGTCCCCTTTTTATATACGCAGCGCACCGACCCGCAGGGGGCTATACGCATGCGCAGTTTCGGATTTTATTCTTCCGTAGAAAGGCTGCCTTTTTTGGGGCGGGCCTTTGCATAGGCGAACAAGAGGAGGGTTCCCACAACACCGGTTGCGATGGAGTTGAGCAATGCGGCGGTTGCACCCTGAACAAAAACCAGATTAACCGGTTCTTTGTAAATAACGATATCCAAAACGGGGGCGACCAAAATCCATGCAATCACGTTTGCACCGATTTGAATCAGGTTAAACACCAAAGCATCTTTAGCGGAAAATATTCCCTCATCGGCTCTTAAAAATTTATAGGAAATACCCATTAAAAAACAGGCGATAAAGCTGGCGATAATCCAGCTCCACCACGGAGAACCGTATTGGATGGAGTCGTTCAGGGCATGACCGATAAAGGCGATAAGACCGCCGGCGATGGGGCCGAATAAGGCTGCAAAAAAGCCGCCCAAGCCGTAGGCAACCTGAAACGATGTTTCGGGGATTCCGCTGGGAACCTTAACATACATAAAGAGTACCATAAAAAGGGCGGCACCCAAGCCGGTTGCAACAATAGTTTTTGTTGTAATTGCAAACAATTTTTTCATATAAACCTCCGATACGGAAACTGTAAGAAAGTAAAACTCTCTTTATCCATTCAAACAGAATATATGCCCAGTGTCAAGCAGAAAAATCAATGCGAAAATTCGACCGTCCAATCGGGGCCGAAGCCGGCATTGTATTGATTTTTAAAACTGCCGCGCGATACGGCCAAAGCAATACGGAGCAATTCATTATTGTAAATAATGGGCTCTTTTTCTTGGGCAAAGCCGAAACTTTGATGAAACAGCACTTTTTCGTCAAATACCTGAACGCCTTTGTGAAAAATCCGAAGCCGCACGCGCTGACCGTACGTAAAGCCCTGCTCCCGGAACAGTTTAAGCGGAATATTCGTCCACAAGTTGCCGAAATTGGGGTCGTCTATTTCAAAGATACCCTTAACGCAGCCGTCTTCAACGACAGGTTCGTGTATCGTATGTTCTTTGATTTCTTCAACCGGATAGGCGGGGCCCACCTGTTCGAACGAGATGATACCGGATGCAAGGCGGGCGGCGCAATAGCCGAAAAGGTCGCGGCCGTGAAAGATGGCAACGCCTTCGGTTTTTTCGTTGCGAAGGCGGTTTACGCTTTCGTCGATTTCGCGCACTTCGTCTATCCCCATAAAACGCTTAACGTGCGTAAGGCTTCCGTTATCGGGCGTTACGACATAATAGCCGTTTGAAGTTTTTGCAACACAGGCTTTGCGCGCGGTTCCGACTCCCGGATCCACAACGGAAACGTATATTGTTCCCTTGGGCCAAAAGTCCAAGCTTTGAAAAAGACGGTAGCTTGCGCTCCACGTATCGAATTGGGGCAATTCGTGAGAGCCGTCCATAATTTCGAGGGAAGAATCGACCGTTTTTACAACACCGTACATCGATGAAACGGCACCTTCCTTATACGTAAAATCGGTTTGAAACACCAAAACGGGTTTGTTTTGCATAATACATCCTTCTTAAATAAAAATTTAAATAAAATCCTTTTTACCCTTTTACAAAGGGATTAAAAAAACGCGATTGATTTATAAATACACTGATACATAAGGACAAAACCAACACAGCGGCTCCGAAAACAATGGATATAATGTCGCCTTTTTTGAGCGGACGGGCGGCATACCATGTCCGTTTTTTTCCTTTACCGAAGCCCCGTAAATCCATCGTATTGCTTATCGTGTCGATTCTGTCCAGCGTGGAAAACACAAGGGGAACAAAGATATTCATAATGTTTTTTATACGCTTAAAAGGCTTTTCTTTTTTGGATAAATCGAGTCCGCGCGTTTGCTGGGCGGCCGAAATATTTTCGTAGTCCCGGATTAAATCGGGAAAATAGCGCAGCGTAAGCGAAAAAGCATAGGCGGCCTTATACGGAAGCCCGATACGGTTTACCGAAGCCGCAAACTCGCTGGGATTTGTCGATAAAAAGAAAATAATGCCCAAAGGCACAACCGAAGCGTATTTGAGCGTTTTTGTAATTTGATACAAAAGCTGTTCCTGCGTAACTACGTAGCGGCCGCCGAACGAAAAAAGGTCGTGGCGGCTTCCGTATATTTCGGTGCCGTAAAGCGGGCTGAACAAAAAGGTAAGTACAAAGTTTAATCCCAAAAAAACGGTAACGTAAATCAGCATAAGTTTGATTTGAGAAAAGCGTATATCGGCTTTGCGTATAAGAATAAAGGAGCACACCAGCACACCTGCAATAAAGCGGATATCGTATGAAAACATAACCGCAAAGGTCATGCAAAAAAAGCAAATGAGCTTGGTGAGGCCGGAAAGGCGGTAAATAAAATTATCGCGTTCGATGTAATCAAACAGTTTTGCTTTCACGCAAAGCCTCCCGTTCATAGTCGATAAAGTTTTGCACAAAGCGCTGGCGGTCGGCAATGCCGGCTTTTTCCGCCAATGTATATAAGGAAGTAACTTTTAGATTCGCCTTGTCCGCAACATCGCTGTCGGTTAAAGCGCTGACGGCATCCGAGTCGAGTAAAAGATTTCCGCCGTGTAAAACAAGGCTTCGCGGCGTATATTCGAGCATAAGGTGCATATCGTGGGTAATCAATATAATCGTTACGCCGCGCTCATTCAGCGAACGGAGGAATTCCATAATGTCGCAATAGCGGCGGTAATCCTGACCGGCGGTCGGCTCATCCAAAATAATCAGTTCGGGATCCATTGCCAGCACGGAAGCTATCGTAACCCGTTTTTTTTGTCCGAAACTGAGGGCCGAAACGGGCCAGCTTATAAAGGGAGCAATACCGCACACCGAACAGGCATGATGCACCTTGTCCTTTATTTCGTTTTCGGGAATCCCGTTAAGGCGAAGGCCGAGGGCAACTTCATCGAAAATCATCGGCTTGCAAAGCATTTGATTCGGGTTTTGCATAACAAAGCCGATGTGCCGGCTGCGCTCCTGAATCGTCATATCCTTCATATCGGCGCCGTTAAAAAACAGGCTTCCTTCGCTTTCGCAGACAATACCGGTAATCACCTTTGCCAACGTACTTTTACCCGCCCCGTTTGTTCCGACAAGGCTGACCATTTCTCCTGCACGGATACTGAAATTGATATTGTCAAGCACTTTGGCGGAGCGCGGCGTATAGCGGAAACTTAAGTTTTCACAGCGTAAAATTTCCGTTCCGCCGGGTTTTGCCGGTTTGGGCTTTAAGCTTTTATCCCATGCAATCAGTTTATTGCGCACCGCCGGAACGTCGAGGGTTTCGATTCTGCCCGCATGCAATGTTTCGGTAACGGGAATGCCGGCACAGCGCAAAGCCGTTACATAAAGCGGTTCGCGGATACCGAAGGGCGGCAAAACCGCTTGCGCCATAACGGAGTCGGCACTCATATCGGCGGCGATTTTCCCGCCGTCCACAACGATAACGCGGTCTACCGGGCGGTGCAGCACATCTTCTATACGGTGCTCGATAATAATAACGGTTTTGTGATATCGGCGGTGAATGTCGTCAATCAATTCAATGGCAGTCTGCCCCGTTTTAGGGTCAAGGTTTGCAAGAGGTTCGTCAAACAGCAAAACGTTTACATCGTTTACCATAACGCCTGCAAAGGAAACGCGCTGCTTTTGGCCGCCTGAAAGCTCATAGGGCGAAGAGGCTAAAAAGTTTTCCATGCCGACAAGGGCGGCCGTTTTGCTTACCGTTTTTTTCATATCGGCAAGCGGCATACATTCGTTTTCGAGGGCAAAGGCTATGTCTTCGCCCACGCTCAAGCCGATAAACTGACCGTCAGAATCCTGCAATACGGTGCCGACTTTTTTGGAAAGCTTAAAAACGTCGAGATCGGCCGTTTTTTCACCGCATACGGTTAAGCTGCCTTCTACCTGTCCCTTATACGAAAAGGGAATAAGGCCGTTTATACAGTGCCCCAGAGTGCTTTTTCCGCTTCCGCTTGCACCGACAATGAGCACCTTTTCACCCTCATATATTGTAAGATTTATATCTTTCAGCGTCGGTTTTGCCTGTGCAAAATACTGAAACGAAAAATCGCGGAATTCTATAACCGGCTTTTTTGCAGCGCTCTGCGTTTCTTGTGCGGACATAGGTTCAGTTTGCGGCACATTTGTGCTCTTTTTGCAGCGTTATAGTCCAGCCTGCACCCGTTCCGACGCCGTAGGCTTTTGAAAAGTTGCCCTGATTGATCGCAACGGCTATGTAGTCGAGGCTGTTGACATAAACAAGGGCTTCACCGACATAAACGGCGTCAAAGGATTGGGCATAGCGCAGCGTATTGCGGTATAAAAGCCGCGTCGAGTTTTCGATAATCACGTCAACCTTGTCGCCGTATTTTATACCGAGCGAATTAAAGGTTGTGCGCGGCACATTTGTCCATAAGCTTCCGAAGCGGACATCCAAAACATCGATACTGCCCTTTACCGAATCTTCGGTTTTAACGGGCGGACTCATCGGCAATTCCACAACCGAATCGACATCAACGCTCGGGCCGACTTGTTCGTAGCTGATAACGCCGGAAGCAAGGCGGGCTCCCGTGTACGCGTATATATCGCGGCCGTGAAAAGTGTAGCTTTCGCCGGAATTGGGCAGGCGGTTTACGCTTTCGTCTATAATGCGCGCTTCGCGCACCGAGCTTAAGCGTTTGATATGGGTAAGGGTACCGTTATCGGGGGTAACGATGTACTGTCCCGCCTCGGTTAATACGACAATGCTCCGCCGAGTCGAACCCACTCCCGGATCGACAACGGAAACGAAGACGGTTCCCTTGGGCCAATAATTGACGGTTTGAATAAGGCGGTACGAAGCTTCCCAAATATTATATTGAGGGATATTATGCGTAACGTCGAACACTTTTATGGATTCGTCTACGCTGTAAGCAACGCCGTACATAGCGCTTACCGCGCCGTCGTCGTAGCCGAAATCCGATTGAAACACCAAGGGTTTTCCCATACATCCTTCCTATAGTATTATGACAAAATAATGATTTTACCATAGTACTATAGGGCGCAATCAGGGTCAAGAGCGGGAGAAATACCTATATTTCGAGTAATCCTTTTTGTTTCATTATTTCAAATACGCTGTGTTCTCCGAGAAAATGTCCGGCACCGGCAAAGATAAATGTCGTACCGTCCTTTTTAAGATAGTTATCGATTTTATCCGCCCATTCGATATTCCGTTCGGTAAAAAGAAGGTTAATATAGTGCCGTTTATATTCTTCCGAAACACCCGACGGCAGTGTAGACTTTTCGAATATAAATTTTGAAAGGCCTTCTTTATCATTGTTCAAATACAATTCCCGTAATGTGCGTATAAGAGAAACGGCCGTATTCGTATCATGCAAGTCCCGTATTGAACCGCGCAATACTTGCAGTTGTTCTTCAAAAGTGCCGGCCGACAGTACATCAAGCTGACGGTCGGCCGTTTCAAGTGCTTCGATTTTTCTATCCTGCGCCCGATTTATAAGATAAAGGTCAATACCGTCTGCAGGATTCAACTTCGCTTCCTGCGAAACCAGTTCTCCGAGTACTATATTAAGAATCCACGGATTAAATACAAACATAGATTCGGCGGTTTTTTTTCCCAAATTTTCATATAAAAATTCTATTTCGCTTTCCGATAAAAAAACTGCCAGATTTTTTTCCGGTTCTCTGTTTATATTTTTAATCATTCGTTCTTGTAATTTGACGACAACTGCAAGCAACTCATCTTTACCGCCCAATTCGCTTACCAATGTATCGGCAGAATCGAAAGCGTTTAAGACTTTTTCTTCCAACGGATAAAAAGTTTTATCGGCGAAATGTATCGTTCCCAGTATGTATACGGATCCGGCAGAATTTTTCAGCTCCCAAAAAAAACGTTCGGGATGTTCAATCAGCACCGCTTTCGTCTTAACCGGCGCAGTTGTCGTACAACTTATAAACGCAAAACAAAAAAGCAGCGATATAAAAACTTTTTTCATTAATCCGACCCTGTTCATTGCGGCATCCTCCACAATAAGTAATGATAGGCATGTTTGCCGGCGAAACCCCTGTATACAAGCTCCGCACCGTATAAACGGAGTATATCATGACCGGTTTGAAGTTACAAGCCGGCCGTTATGTTTTTCACAAAATCTGCGGAAGCCCTCTAAAACCTTCAGTTTTAGAGAGAACCACTTTTAGAGGGAAACACATATATGTACATTCGCAGCCTTTTAGCTTACAATAGAGGCTATGACAAAAACAAACGCTATGCGCATTTTGGAAAGGCTGAATATACCCTATACGACGGCAGAATACGAGGACAATACCGAACACAAGCTTGAACTCGGAGCGGCAAACCGCGTGGCCGAAAAAACAGGCCTTGACCCCGAATGCGTTTTTAAAACGATCGTTATGCAAAGCGAATCGAAGGAAATACGGGTATTTTGCGTTCCGGCGAATAAAGAAGTAAATCTTAAAAAAGCGCGCAGCTTCTGCGGTGCAAAAAGTTTGGAAAGCGTAAAGCCTGATTCTCTTTTGCAGCTGACAGGCTATGTGCGCGGCGGCTGTTCTCCCATCGGAATGAAGCGCCGCTATCCGACCTTTATCGATGAAAGCGCCTTGATGCACAAAACCGTCTATGTAAGTGCAGGGGTGCGCGGCATCCAGCTTGGACTTTCGCCCGAAAATCTGATACAAGCCTGCGGTGCACAAAGCGCCGACTTGACACTCGACTGACAGGTCTTTAAGCCGACGGTTCACCCTGCTCTTTTATTGGCAATAAGCCGGCCGCAGTTGTCCGCACCGCTTAGGGCTTAGCCGGTATTGCTGCGCCGGCTTGCAATACCTTTGGAATCCGGCCTATACAGCTAATAGCTGTATGTTCAATGCAGCTTTATGTCCTCTCTAACTCGAAGTCGTATCTACTTTGTCGTCATAGTTAAAACCCCCGACCAATTCTCTGGAACACCCGTTTTTATGAATTCTTGGCAGCGGGTTGCAAATACTTGAGAAGGGCCGTCTTCAGGAAGAATATGAACGGCGGTTTCAAACAGTTTTTTTGCGCCTGCAAAATCCTTTTGCAAATAGCGGTCCAAACCGGCATGAAAAACTTTTACACACTCGATACAGTCATCGCTTAACTCCGCTTTTACTCCCATAATATTATATAACTGTACGGGTTTTTCAATTCCGATAACACGTACCCGATCCAACCGGCGCCCTAACAGCGTTCCCGCCTTGGAACCGGAATTTGCCGCATCCCATGTGGATTCGGATGCCAAAATCCATGAAGAATAGGATTTATTAACACCTTCAAGCCGGGCGGCAAGGTTAACATCGTTTCCCATAATCGTATAGTTCATCTTCATATCGGTTCCCATATTGCCGACAACCATATTTCCGGTATTTATGCCGATACGGGTTTGTATCGGCATAGGCAGCATGCCGGCTTCCTTCAAACGCCGGTTCAAAAGCACTTCGGCTTCTTTCATGCGTACGGCGGCAACACAAGCTTGCCATGCATGATCTTCTACGGTAATAGGTGCGCCGAAAAAGGAAACGATGGCATCTCCGATATACTTATCTATCGTTCCTTCATGTTTCAAAATGATATTGCTCAAATCGGTCAAATATTCATTTAAGATATTAACAAGTTGAACCGGTGTTACCTTTTCGGACAATGTGGAAAAGCTTTTAATATCGGTAAACAAAGCGGTAATATTTTTTTCTTCACCGCCGAGGGTGAGTTTTGTCGGGTCATTAACGATTTCGTCTACAACCTTTTCGGACAAATATGTGGAAAACGCACGGCGTAAAAAGGTTTTATCCTTTTCGGCGGAAGCAAAACGGTAAAGGGAGGTTCCTATATAGGATAAAACAACCGCTAAAAACGAACCGACAAGGGGGGTATATATACCGAATTGAATCAGCACAAAGGCAATCAGCGGAACGCCGACAATCCCCGTTACACCGATAACGTTCAAAGCTTTAATATTTATTTGCCGATCAAAAAAAACAATAATAAAAAGCAATAATGCGTAAAATCCGAAGGAAACATACCACGGCAGGGGGAAAATAAAACTTCTGTTTAAAATCGTGTTCAATACGTTGGCGTGAGTACCTATATTCGGGTATTGCCCTTGGAAGGGGGTAGTTCCCAAGTCCGTCGAATTGCTGGCCGTATGTCCGATAATGCACACTGCCCCCGAATACAATGTTTGCAGTTCGGCAAAAAGGCTGTTGTATTCCTTTAAATATGATGCAAGTTTTGTAAACTTATCCGACACGAGAGAACGGATTTCATTAATTTCGTCACGATTTTCATCATTTACCAATTCATCCAAAACCGACAGAATTTCCTGCTCGTAAACAGGGTCGGTCAATTCGGCGCAATCGGTGAAAAAAGCCTTTCGGCGCTCAAAATAATCGTTATAAAGCGGATCCGTACGCGACGGCACTTCGGTATTTTTAAGGAGCATACCTTTTGTTTGAAGCAAATCCGCATACGTGTCGAGCAGATAATGTGCCGCGTCGTAATAACCGAGCATAGTACCGCCCCGCCCCAAACGGAATCCGGCAAGACTTTGGAGTATCGAAACAATCGTTTGTTCTTTTTTATCCAAATCATACAAAAAAAATACCGATTCGTTTTTAAAGCTGTTGCGGAACGTATCGGGTATCCAATTTATCAACATGCGGCCGTTCGAATCGAGCGGGATTCGGATATCTTTGCGCTGGTTTTCTCCGGGGAAAAGAGCATCCTTTAAAATAAGCGCATTTTTAGTACGCACAAGACTATCCGTTTGCAGCATAGTTAAAAGGGGCGCAAAAACAAGCTGCGGTATATACAAGCCCTCGCTTTCATGTAAAAGCTCTATGCGCCGCCGGGCACCGTCGGAATCCAAAACAACATTGGTAAAACCGGCCCCCTGTGCTTGTTCCATTAAAACAAAAAGAGCAGGCGTCATTTTACGTGTCAACTGCTGCTGCGATAAAAACAAATCGTTTTCATGAGCAATAAGACCCGGCGGCGCCGTTACCGTATGCAGCAAAATATTTTTCCGAACATAATCGATAAGTTCGTCGGAAACGACAATCCCCATATCGCCGGCATTGACGGTAAGCCAAGTGTCGCCGAAAAAATGAATGGTTTGTGCAAAATATAAATCATTGTCGCGCGACAATTTTCCGACAACGGCATCCTGCAAATCCCTGAATTCCGGAGCAACATAAGACGATATTAAATCCTGCGCCGTTTCAGGAGCATATGCTGCGGGCAAATCGCCGCGGGCAACGGCTGCGGACAATTCCTGTATGAGAGAAGCAATGTTAAGTTCCGATTGTTCGAAGCGCTGCGGCAAAGATTTTTCCACGACAGGATCGATGCCCCGCTGGGAAGGGGATACGTATTCAATATCGAATACGGCTTTTTTTGCCCCCAGTTCCCGCATCCTGATTAAGGCATCGCCTAAAATATCGCGGCTCCACGGGAACGTTCCTATCTCTCCGATAGAAGCATCGTCGATGGCGACAATTAAAATATCCTCTTGTTCCGGAACAGCCGGCTTTACAGCCAAAAGAATGTCGTACATTCTTAACTCAAGCTTTTCGAATATTCCGGCAAAGGATCCGAGGGCGGTTAAAAAAATCACCCCCACACAAATTAAAATTTCCGGTCTGATCAAAACTGAAAAAAAATGTTCTTTTCCTTGCTTTTCCATACTTTTTAGTATATCATATATATAGACCGAATGCAGGAGGAAATATGAAAAAAAGTATATTTTTTAGTCTTTTTTTAGGCTTTTTTTGTACTTTAGCCGCAGCACAGTCTGCAGAAAAGGTTACCGCGATGATTGATGCAAAAGAAATATCGTTTAATCAGGCCGCATACTTTGCATCAAGCTATCTGGGACTAGGCAAAGAAGACATGAATGAATCCGAAGCGGCGGCGGCTTTAACCGATTTTATTTCTTTTAAAAAACTGAAAGATAAAAACCGCCCTTTAACGGTGGAGAATTTTGCATATATGTGCGTAAAGGTATGGCGAATTCCCGGCGGTATAAATTATCGTATTTTTAAATCTCCGCGTTATGCACTGAGAGAAATAAAAGCACTCGGCTTTATACCCGGAAACGCCGACCCCGATGCCTATATAACGGGTAGAGAAGCTTTGTATATAATGAGTAAATGTGCAAACTATGCGGAAAGCAAAACCGGTAAGGAGGCTGCAAAATGAAATCTTATACCTTTTATAAATCTTTTCTATTAGTCTTTTTCTGCGCAGCACTTACCCTTCCCGTACAAGCCTTTGATTGGGGCGGTTTTTTATCGAACAATACGGGCATGACCGGTAATTTACATAACGCCTATTTTAATCAATCGAACAAACTGACCCTTTGGATGCGCGTTCCCCTGCCCGAAACGGCCAACTCGTATTTTACGGCGGAAACGTATTATGCATATGACTATTCGGGAAAAAACAAAGAATTTTCCCATGTATGGGATTTAAACCTTTTTAAGCTCAGTGTGGCGCATGAAGAAGGTCCGGCAAAATTAACATTCAATTTAGGACGGTTCGGCATACGGGATCTAAGCGGTTTGATACTTTCCCAAACGGCAGACGGGATGGAGCTGAATATTGCCGGAAAAGCGTTTTCGGCAAAAACCTATATCGGTTTTACGGGTCTTTTGAATAATAAAACGACAAACATGGCGGCGGCAAATCCTGAACATAAAAACCTGCACGTATATCAAGCTTCTCCCGCCATATTGATCGGAAACATATTCTTTTCGTTCCCCCGCCTCTTTGCACAACAAACGCTGTCCTGTGAATTGTATGCAATGACGGGAATACGAAATCCGACGTTCTTTTTAACGGCAGCGCTGAACGGTCCGATTAAAGGGCCGCTATTTTATATAGCTTCAACTTCGTGGGCTTTGACAAAAAGCAAATTTTCAAATATCTCGTCGTTTGAACTTACCGCCTTTATCCCCGTACGTTCTTCGATGGTATCTTGGCGCAATATTTTTGCAACCGGCAGCGCAGGACGGTATATCGGCGATTTTACGCCCTTTACTTTAATATCCGCAAACATGGATTCGTCGATAAAATATGCAGGCTATATTAAAAGCGGTATCGTCGGCTCAATACGTCCGATACAGCCCATTGTCGTCACCGCCGGCGTAGATGCATTTTTTAACGTTATGAATAAAAACAAAGCAAAAGGGTTCTCCGGCATGCAGTGGCAAACGGCGCTTCGTTGGCAAATTATGAGCGATTTCCAAGTTTCCTGTGCGGCAGGGCAATTCTTTGACTGGGAAAAAAGGCGGGGCTTACCTTATACTTTCGCCAATATAAAAGTATTGTACAGTTTTTAATATTCGGATCGGAAAAAACCGATATCCGACAGACGGTTAAGCCGTCATCCCATAGGAGGTTAAAATGAAAAAAACAGTTTTTTTCTTATTTCTTGTTTCGCTTATTGTACCCGTAGCGGCACTTGATGCCGTTGTCGTTTCCGTTGTCGGTAAAGCCGAAATGCAAACGGCAAAAGGCTGGGAATCGATACAGGCCGGAACAAAGATCGGTACGGGCACAATGATATCGACGGGTTTTAAATCACAAGCCGTACTGGAAATCGGAAAATCTACGGTAACGGTCCAGCCCTTATCCCGTTTAACGGTGGAACAATTAACCGAACGCGCCGACGCCGACGTATCAAAAATATATCTCGATGCCGGTTCGCTCAAAGCAAACGTAAAAGCCGCGGAAAACAAGCGAGTCGGTTTTACCGTAAAGAGTCCTGTTGCAACCGCATCCGTGCGCGGTACGTCGGGAACCATCGATGCATTCGGCTCTTTGGTAAGTACAAGCGGTATTTGGGCCTTTGCTCCGCCGGAAGAAGACGATGAGAACTTTTTAGGCATTGCAGTATCAAAGGGGTCAGGGGCATCTGTCACTGCTAAAGGAAGTGTAGTTCCGCCGCAAATACATAATACGCAAACGGCAACAAGCCCCGTTTCGACGGCCGTGGCGCCGAGTACCGCCGAAGTAAGCGGCGGCGACCTTGTTTCACCGAGTTCGGAAGCCCAAAATGCGGCAGGACAACCGGCCGAATCCGGCAGGGTACAAATTCCGTTAAGCATCGGCTGGGCGGATTAAACCTAACGGCGGCACATTCCAATATCATACCCAAATAAAACAGGCTGCAGGAATCCGCAATCTTTTCGGATTCCTGCAGCCTGTTTGTATATACGGCAGCACTCGAATCGGAGCGTTTGCCCTAAAACTTGAAATTATAAAGCGTTGTCCATGTTGGCGCTTTCAATATCTTTAAAATATTTTACCGTTCCAACCTTTAATTCGTCCGTTGCATCTTCATCGCACACAATAAGCGCCTTAGGGTGCATTTGCAAAACGCTGATTGTCCACATTTGGCTTATGCCGCGTTCCACGGCATGAGAAAGGGCGCGCGCTTTATTATGTCCGCAAATCAATACAAGTACTTGTTTTGCGGAAGTAACGGTTGCTACGCCCACAGTTAAAGCGGTGGTCGGCACTTGTTTGACATCGCCGCCGAAAAAACGGGAATTAACGATAACGGTATCGTGCGTTAAGGATTTTATACGGGTGCGCGATCCTAAGGAAGACCCCGGCTCGTTAAACGCCAGATGTCCGTCAACACCGACACCGCCTAAGAACAAATCTATTCCGCCGACATCTTCTATGGCTTTTTCATAGGCGGCACATTCGGCTTCCAAATCGCGCGCCATTCCGTTTAATATATGTACGTTTTCTTTTTTTATGTTTATATGGCTGAAAAAATTTTCCCACATAAAATAATGATAGCTTTGCGGATGCTCGGCAGGCAATCCTACATACTCATCCATATTGAATGTTACCACATGCTCAAAGCTTACCTTTTCGGCTTTATTCAGTTCAATAAGCTTTTTATAAGTTCCTAAGGGTGTGCTTCCCGTCGGCAAACCGAGAACAAACGGTTTTTTTGCCGTAGGTGCAAAGTCGATAATTGCGCGCGCAATATGGTTTGCCGCCCATTCGGAACACTGTTCATAATTATCCCGTATTATAATTCTCATACTAATCCCCCTGTATTAATTTTTTTCCTCATAATCCGAATAAGATTCCTTACAATATGTTCTTTTTAAAAACGCCGGCGATAATCGAAGCAAGAATATTAAACTGCTTGTCAAATACGACAATATCCGCATCGTAACCGGGAATAATCATTCCTTTTTTTGTATAGTGCATAATCGAAGCCGGCGTTGAAGAGGCGGCACGTACCGCATCGGAAACGGGCAAACCGAATTTAACCAAATTCTTTATTCCGCGAATCATAGTCAAAGAAGAGCCGGCTATAACGCCGTCTGCGGCACGATGAAAACAACCGCCTTCAAATACAAGTTCCTCTCCGTTTGCCATAAGCGGCCCGCTTTCCTGTTCGGTAGGCGTTAAACCGTCGGTAACCAAAACGATTTTTTCAAGCGGTTTATCCCGTGCCAAAAGCTTAAATAGATCGGGATGGACGTGAATTCCGTCCGCAATGACTTCACAAGACATTTCCGGATGAATAAGAACGGCACCGACGGCACCGGGGTTGCGGTGATGAAGCTGGCTCATAGCATTAAAAAGGTGAGTCGAATGAAGAATTCCGGCTTGCATACCTTCAACCATATGTTGGTATTCGGCATTTGTATGTCCGGCTTGCATAACAATGCCGTGTTTTAGGCCGTACAAGGCCAGATAGCGCATTCCCTTCAGTTCGGGGGCAACGGTCATATTAACGATATGTCCCTTAGACGCTTGCCAAAAACGTTCCATAAGATCCATATCGACCGTACGCACCGTTTCCGGTCGTTGTACGCCCAATTTATCGGGAGAAATAAAGGGGCCTTCCATATGTATCCCCATAATATGAGCACCGTTTTCTTTACCCATCGCTTTAACGATTTCTTTGATACTGTGCATCATATTCTCTTCGGGAGCGGGGTACAGAGTGGGATTAAAGGCGGTTACACCGTACTGGGCCAAATCTTTGGACATTTCAACCATTGCTTCTACGGAACAATTGTCGGTTCCATGCCCTTTAAATCCGTGAATATGCGTATCGATAAAACCGGGAGCAATGTACGATTCTTCAACATCGAAAATTCTGACGGAAGGTTCAAACCTTTTTTGCAAAAAGCGGTGTTCGGAAAACACATCGGCAATTTTTCCGTCTTCAATAAGAACGGCACATTTTTCCATCTTCGAAAATCCCGTAAACAGGGTTCCGTTATGTAAACAAATCGATACAGACATTATCTTTCTCCGTCAAAATCCTACCAAGCATGCCCTTCCGGTACGGCCTCACAAGTGCGGGAACACCTGTAAAGCTTTTACAAACATCTTTTCTCCGGGCAGTCTTGGCGGTTCTTGAAATTTATCTTCCGTTATTTCCGTTTTTATTCGGAATAACTAAGTTTAATATAATACCTACGACCGTTGCAAGGGCAACACCGCCGAGTGCAAAATGAAAGTCGGACCCGATGTTAAACTGTAAAACGCCGCCGCCGATACCGATAACCATAATAACCGATGAAATGGTTAAATTACGCTTGTCTTTATAATCTACACCGCTTTCAACAATCGTGCGTAAACCGCTTGAAGCAATAAGTCCGTATAAAAGCATTGACATGCCGCCCAAAACGGGATTGGGAATCGTTTGAATTATCGCCCCGAATTTTTGTATAAAGGACAAAAGTACCGCAATAACGGCTGCACCGCCGATAACCCAAACACTGTATACTTTTGTTATTGCCATAACGCCGATATTTTCTCCGTATGTGGTATTCGGCGGGCCGCCCCATAAGGATGCCCACGCTGTGGCAAGACCGTCTCCTAAAAGAGTTCGGTGCAAGCCGGGAGTTTTATAAAAATCACGTCCGACGACCTTGGATGTTACCATAGTGTCGCCCAAATGTTCGCAAATGGTCGCAAGGGATACAATGATAAAGGTTAAAACGGGCACAAAGCCGAATTTGGGCAAAGCAAAGGAAGGCAGGCCGAACCATGCGGCATCGCGTACAACCGCAAAATTGATAATTTTATACGCAGGGAAAAAGCAACCCATAATCAGCGTAAACAAATAGCCGCCGACCAATCCGATTAAAATTGAAATGGTATTAAAAAAACCTTTTAAAAAAATACTTACAACAATTGCAATTGTCAACGTTACCAATGCAATTGAAAAATATACGAGAGAATACGTACCGTTATTATACATGGAAGACTGCATTGCCACGGGCGCTAAATTAAGACCGATAACGATAATAACCGATCCGATGACGACAGGAGGTAAAGCTTTATCCAGCCAGCGGGTTCCCGCTATTTTTACCAGTCCCGCTACCGCCGCATAAAAAATACCGGCACAAAAGGCTCCTCCGAGCGCATAGGGCATACCGTACGCACCCGCAATGGCCGTTAATGCCGGTATAAAGGCAAAGGACGAACCTAAAAAAGCCGGCACCTGTGCGCCGGTAATTAAAATATACAACAGCGTTCCCGTGCCGGCAGTAAACAAAGCCGTAGACGGACTTAAGCCTGTCAGTAAAGGAACCAAAACGGTTGCTCCGAACATGGCAAATACGTGTTGAAAACTGAGCGGTATCCACCGCGATAAGGACGGGCGATCGGCCGGTCCTAAAACCTCATGTGTACTCATTGTACTCTCCCCTGCCGCACCGGCGGCTTACTGTTTATTATAGTGCCAAGGGCATTATATCTACGGAACCGAACAAACCTTCTCGGATTCCGAAAAATTCTATGGAAAACCGCTCCGTATCGCCTGGAAAACTTACCAGCGCAAAGCTGGGCGGAAAACGGTTACGCGGATTTACACAGCTGCCCGGATTAAGAATAAGGGTTCCGCCGTGTTCTTCCCAAAACAAACGGTGAGTGTGTCCGAAAAACACTATATCCGCATCCATCGTATAAGCCGCAGATGAAAGGGTTTCGGTTCCCCAATCGACTCCGTGCCGATGCCCGTGTATAACAAGAATATTACGGCCGGCGGCAATAAATTGAAGCCGCTGGGCGGAAAATACTTTTTTTTGTACGCCGGAATCTTCTTCTGCATCGTCTTCGTTTGCAATGACATAACTGTCGGCGTCCCCGTTTCCGCGGACAGCGGCAATAACCGGCGGCAAACGTTCTTTCAGCTTATCATCCGAAAAGGCTTCTTCGATACAAGCGGCAACATCACAAAATCCGTCTCCGCAAAACACCAAAGCATCCGCATCGGCACCGAATTGCATAATAATTTTTTTTACGATATCGATTGCGCCGTGACTGTCGGAAAAAACAAGCAGCCTCGCGTGCGTTTTTTTCTCAAGTTCCGCCACGGCATCGGCAGAACCGATAAGCATGGAGTCTTGCTGTATCAATGAATTCATTCTTTTTTCCTCGGAACACCTTCCAATACATAATGATTTTTCGCTCTCAGTCCCGTAACGGAATCGGTATAAATCACCAAATTACATCCGGTATGTTTAAAAAACTGCATTCGTAAATCGGGAATAAACACGGAATCTTCTTTTATATTGTCCCAATCTAAAGCTGCGCGGATAAGCGGTATAAGAACATCGGAAATGTGTCCCGTATATTCAAAATCCGTTTCTTCCGCCGCAGCAAGATGGCTTTCGCCGGAATTACTCAAAGCGTAGGAGCGATAATCGATAACCAAATCGGAACCGGCTTCCGTGCCGAGTACGTCATCTTGGGGAAAAAGGGAAAAAACCGGGAACCGCCTTCCCTCGTCTTCCAAGTCGGCAAGCACCGTATGCATTCCTTGCGGTGCACCGACGGTAATTAAGGCAGAAATCGTGCGCTGCTCGTTGAGGGCGCTAAGCTTTGCCGACAAAGACGACATACGGATTTTTCCGGCAACCCGCACATCGTCGGGATAGGTTAAAACGGACATTCCGCCCCCGTTTTGTAAAAAACCGTATGTTTTTTCAATAAATGAAAAAAGTTCTTTTTTTTTCGCTTCATCGGCGAAACCGTGTCCTAAAAAGAGCACAATATTATACGGTTCGGAAAAACCGTTTTTACCCGAATAAAGCGGAACAGTATTGTCTTTTTCGGTGTTTTCGGTATTCAATTGTATGTTTTTGTTTGAACAGGATAATATGTAAAAAAGAAAAACGGCGATAATAAAAAATGCGGTTTGCACTCCAAAAATCTGAGAAAAAACATATGGATGAACCCTTTTTTTCACAAAAATATCTTATCATAGAGCAAAAAAAATGAAAAGAGGGGGATATACAGGTGGGGCAATAAAACTGCTTGACACCATTCTAAACTGATTGTATACTCAGTACACAACGGTTGTATACCGGGTAGACAATTAAGAGGGCGGCAGGCGGCTTATGCCAAAAGATAAAAAGAATCTTGAACAGCGGGTTATTTCCGGAAGCATTGAGCTGATTGAAGCCATAATAAACAACAAAACCAATGCTATTACATTAGATAATGGAGATATTTTTTATCGTGCTGAAAGCCATGTACTCAAAATTATTGCCGAAGAACCGGGTATATTCAGTTCGAAAATTGCTCGCAGGTTCGGCGTTACAAGAGGGGCTATACAAAAAATATTAAGCCGCTTGGAAGAGCGCAATCTCATAATCAAAGAAATAGACGCCTCGGATAAAAAGCGTATCGGACTTTTTTTGACAGAGGGCGGGGAACAGGCATTTAAATTACTTGTGCAGTATCAAATGAAAATCAATGCAGCATTTTTTTCGGAAATATCCTCTATGACAGAGGATGAACTTGCTGCCGTAAACAGATTTTTATTAACCGCACGAAATGTACTGAAAAAAATGTAAGCCCGGAGTAAACGGCGCCATAATAGGCGGTTTTTTTTAGCCATATAGTTAGTTATATCTAACTAAAAACCGTATTTTGAAAGGAGTATGTAATACGGGGCTATCCCCGCAAGAGATTGAAATCCGCGTGAATCAGGCTGCACATGATATACACATTGAACATTTGTTGGATAAAAATATTTTTCAGCTTTCCGGGGGCGAAAAGCAAATTATAGCCTTTGCCGGTATTTATGCCATGAATCCCGATGTATATGTACTTGATGAGCCGTCTTCCAATTTAGATGTTACTGCTATCTGCAAAATAAGAGAAATACTTAGGCTATTGAAATCAAAAGGAAAGACCATTGTGATAGCGGAACATAGAATATATTATTTGAAAGATTTGGTTGACCGTGTCTTTCATCTTGAAAACGGACATATTGACGGCGAATATTCAATGAATGACTTATGCGCCTTTGATGATACAGAAAGACTGCGAACGGGAATACGAAGTGTTGTGTTCCCCTCATATAAGGAACCGTGTATATCGCATCCAATTAAAAATATTTCAATGGATATGCGCTTTATCGAATGCAGTTACGGTAAATCCCTTGTTCTCAACATTCCCAAATTGCATGTTTGTGCCGGTGAAATTATCGCCGTCGTCGGTGAAAACGGTGCAGGAAAATCCACATTCGTAACCTGTCTGTGCGGATTGATGAAAAGGCAAAAAGGTATGTATTTTTCCGGAGGCAAGCTGCTGTCTCCAAAGCAAAGGATTAAAAACAGCTATATGGTATTGCAGGAAGTAAACCACCAATTATTTGCAGATAGTGTTCAAAAAGAAATAACGCTTGGTGTCGATAATCCCGACGTTCAAAAACTAAATCATATTTTACAAATGCTCAATTTAGACGGACTTGAAGAACGCCACCCTATGACTCTTTCCGGCGGACAAAAACAGAGGGTAGCGATTGCTGCCGCCATGTTTTGCGGAAAAAAGGTACTTGTATTTGATGAGCCTACAAGCGGCCTTGACTACACACATATGATACAAACGGGAAAATTAATGGAACAATTAAAGAAGGAAGACCGCTTTATATTCATTATTACCCACGATTACGAATTTATTGTAAAGTGCTGCGACAGCATTCTTCATATTACTAAAGGCAAATCTGCCGACTATTTCCCTCTTAATAAGGATGGATATTCTCATTTGCGAGAGTTGATATATAAATAAAACGAAAAGCAGTCGAAAGGAGATTTGACAACAGCCGGTCTTGCGCGCCCATTTATTTTATGTTATCGTAACTTATGCGTATAGTAACAATTGCCTTTAGGCTGGCAGGAAGCCTTGCTTTGCTTTTATACGGAATGAAAATGCTCAGCGACGGTATTCAAAAAAGTACGGGTGACAGCCTGCACCGGTTTTTCAAATTTATGACAAACAACCGCTTGGCTGCCCTTTTTACCGGTTTTTTTATTACGGCCATTGTTCAATCTTCAAGTGCGGCAACCGTTATGACCGTTTCATTTGTAAACGGCGGTTTAATGACTTTGCAGCAATCTGTCGGCGTTATCTTCGGTGCAAATATCGGAACAACGATAACCGCGTGGATTGTCGCCATTTTCGGATTTAAATTCAATATAAGCGCTTTTGCCGTTCCCGTATTCGGGATCGGATACTTTTTAAGATATTTTCGTAAACTGCGTAAAGAAAGCATAGGGGAAGCCTTGATGGGTTTCGGTATGCTGTTTATCGGTTTGGAATTGTTATCAAAGGGAATCCCCCCGATTAACGCCGACAATATAGCGTTTTTAAATACCTTCCCCGCAGGAAGCGTGTGGAGTGTTTTAATAGGTGTTTTTTCAGGTCTTGTATTAACCCTTATTCTTCACTCATCAAGCGCCTCAACCGCAATTATTTTAACGATGTGTCACAACGGTCTTTTACAATGGGAATTTGCGGCCGCTATGGTATTGGGAAGCAACATCGGCACTACAATCGATACGGTTTTGGCGTCTATAGGCACCAGAGTAAATGCGCGGCGGGCAGCTTTAATTCACGTGCTTTTTAACGTTTTGGGCAGTGTATTCGCCATTATCTTTTTCAAACCGCTTTTGAGTGCCGTTGATTTTATTACGCCGGGTTCGGTTACATCAGCTTTAACCGCCCACATCGCTATGCTTCATACCTTATTTAATACTATCATTGCCCTGCTCTTTTTGCCCTTTACATCACAAATTGCCGCATTTACGGAAAAAATAATTAAACCGCGGCCCGATGATGTGCCTGAAGATTATAAATTGGATTTTATTTCCGTCGGTGCAAAAAAGTCGGCGGAATACCATATTATACAAGTGGAAAAAGAAATTTCGGATATGATTGCTTTGGCAATTGAAATGTTCGGCCGCATACGTATCGGTTTTGAAAACCGTACGGAAAACTTTATCACCGATCATATCGATTTTATAAAAAGTCGGGAAGAGTATGCGGATCAAATGCAGGAACAACTTTCAAAATATCTGTACAACTGCATGGAATTGCCGATTACCGGCAGGCAACGGAACAACATAAACGCTATGCTGCATATTGTCGATGAAATAGAAAATATTACCGATGATTGTTACAGTACCGCCATTCATCTTAAACGCAGTATAGAAAAGCGCATGAAATTCGACAAAGAAGATATGGACAGACTTATTCCCTATGTCGATTTGGTCGAGCAGCTGCTTAATTTTGTAAACGCCAATATAAACCGCCCGCTTTCTCACGAGCGGTTCGAACAAGCGCGGGAACTGGAAGATAAAATAGATATGTTCCGTAAAAATCTCAAAAAGGTAGCCCGCAAGCGCCTTGAAGAAGGCGCCGAAGTTAAAGCCGAGCTTTTGTATATCGATATTGTACGCAACATTGAAAAAGTCGGAGACCGCGCTTACAGCATATCGGAAGCGCTGGCTCAAACAAAATAAATATCGAATCCGGTATTTTGCTCTTTACCGATTGTAGTCGGATCTCCATGTCCGGGACACACCCTTGTATCTGCGGGAAGCTGTAAAAGAAGAGCAAGGCTTTGTTTAAGCTGCTTTACATTTCCTCCGGCCAAATCGGTACGGCCGCACGAAGAGGCAAAAAGCGTATCGCCCGACAAAAGAATTTTTTCGGCTTTGTTATATAAGCATATGGAACCGGGACTGTGGCCCGGCGTATGAATTATGCGCCATTCGGGAGCAAAGGCGAGTGTAAAATCATCTTTTGTACTTAACTTTTCCACCCCTTCGGAGGATGCATCGAAGAAGATATCGGCATTCGGAATTTCAGGGTAGAGGGCTTCAAATTCACAAATCAAATACGAAGCTCCCACCCGGTCAAAATCACGCCTGTGCTTTGCAAGTGCATTTTTACCGATATAATCCGCATCGGCTTTATGAATACACAAGGGCGCCGCAGGATACCGTTTTTTTAATGCAGGTACCGCTCCCAAATGGTCAAAATGTCCGTGCGAAAGAACTATGCCGGCAAGTTCAAAGCCGGCAAGCTTTGAAATAATAAAATCCTCATCTCCGCCCGGATCTACAATAAAAACATGCTTGGGTGCGGATGCGACGGGAACAATATAGGTATTAACGGCCAAGGGGCCGGTTTGAAAACAAAGCGGTGTCATACTAATCCTGTTTTACACTGTGTTCGGCGGAAAGCGTTTCGGTATTTTCGAAATTCGAATTTTCAGCACTGTTATAATCGGGCGTTTCTGTGCCGGCATGATTAGCTTCTTCTTTTTTTCGCGAATGACTGACCGTCAGTTTTCTGTTACGGTATTCGCTGCCGTTTAGACTTTCAATTATTTTTTCGGTATCTTCCGCATATACTTGAACAAAAGAATAATTGTCCAACACTCGTATTTCGCCTATACGTTCCCGCTCGATCGATACCCTTTGACAAATTAAAGCTATAAGGTCGCGCGGAAACACTCCCCTATTGCGTCCTATATTGATGAATATCGTAGCGGCCGATTCGGGCGATATGACGATGCGTACCGAATTTCCGTTGTCTCTTTTATTCTCTTTTTCTTCCGGACCGGCCGTACCGTTCGAACGGGATTTTTCCCGCCGCGAGCGGTCTTTGGAATTTTTATCGAATCGTGTGCTGCGGCCGGAAGAAGCCGTTTTTGCTTTAGCGGCCGCCGATTGAAAAGAAAAGCCCGAAGCAAGCTGCTTTATAATATAGGCCGCAACATAGGACCGCAGCGACAATGGTACGTTTTTTTTGAATAATTTTTTGTACTCATTTAATACAAGGGGGTCTTCTTCCGTTTTTACCTCCGTTACTGCACGAGCAAGAATAGTTTCAAAACGTTCTTTAATGATGGAAACATCCGATTGAAAAGCCATTATAAACTCCTATCAAAAATGTGTGAAAACTTATAAAGTATTTTTTGTGTCTAAACCGGCAAAAAAACCTGCCGGAATCCGCCGAAACCCGCTGCGAAACAAAACGTGTTCAAAAAAATCGGGAATATGCGCCGATAAGGCAAAAATATGCGTAAAACCTTTACTTTTAAGCCCTTCGATACAAAATGCAAAAAGCGATTTACCCACTCCCAAGCCCCTCCATACCGGAAAAACATAAAAGTCGGTTATCAACACGGTTTTTTTCGCATTTTTCGGAAACAACGCCGTCCGGATAAAGCCGGCAAAATCGCCTTCATTTGTTTTTGCCGTAAACAAAACGGAATCGCTTGTATCCGTAAGAAAATGAGCCGTACGCCCCAAACGCAAAAAAGCGTCGGCAAGTTCTCCCGTATAAACGTCTTTTATTTCATCTTCCATACAATCGTGAACATGCCGCATAAAATCTTCTGCGGATGTGCGGTCACATTCACAAAATACAAAATCGGTACAAACAAGTTCGTCGGTTTCTTCCGGTTCATAACCGATTTCCTGCGCACCCCAAGAATCCCGCAAGGTATTGTACCAGTCGATAATTTCCTGCTTTAAAGCATTTTGTTTAAAAACAAACCACAAATTTTGGACTTCAGGATATTCTTTAAGTACGTCTTTAAATCCCCGAAAAACACCCTTTCCCGTAAATAATACCGTACGCAGTTTTTCTTTTACCGGCGGATTACGAAGCGAAGACACAAATCGCTCCATTATTTTAAAGCCGTTTACCGAACTCCACACAGGCAAAGAATAATAGCGATCCGAGTCCTCCTGCCCCGAACAGCTTACAGCGGTCAATGCGTTTGTTTCGGAATCGAACACATAGCGGCCGCTTTGATCTTCCATAGAGAAAATAATTTGGTTAATTATTTCATCGGTGAGTTCAAACTGCATACTTGTATATTATAGCATATTTTCAAAGAAAAGAAACCCTGTTGAACGGGTAAAAAAAATAAGTTATAGTGTGCTTATGAAAAAATTTACGATTGTTTTGTTTGCCGCAGCCGGAATACTCATTGTTTTTTTTGCCGTAAAAAAACAGTGGTTTGTTGCACATACAAAAGATACGGTTAGAACACAAACCGTTATACCGTCCGTTCCGGGGGCGGCACCGATTTTCTCTCAAGAGGATAATCCGTCAGCAGATGAAATAAACTTAACGTCTTTAATCCCATTACAAGCCGGAGAAATCCTTATTGCCGCTTATTCGGTTGACTTCGACATTGACGGCTATGACGATCAAATTATAGCGGTTAAAACGCCGGAAAATAAATTTATAAAGGTAATAGTCGGTTTATATAATCCGCGTTATAGCAGATACGAACGTTCCGCCGAAATCGTAACGGATATGGAACAAGTAAAAACATTTTCGTTATCGGTTATGGATATTACGGGAACACATGAAAACGCCCTTATTATAACCGGTTACGGTATTAAAAACGAATCGCGTTTTCAAGCATGGCTGCCCCGCAGATCTTTGCAGAATTTTTATCTGCATGAAATTGCCAATCTCTATGCTGAAGGAACGATTTTTGTGCAGCAAAGACCCCGCAGCGATTCGTATTCGCTGGACAACACCGACGGCGAAAGCTTTCCCGTTTGGGCTTATACATCCGATACCTCCGGTCAGGAAGGCTCGTTGGATCAGCTTCAAATTATGTACGACTGGAGCAAAGAAGAAAAAAAATATATCGAAAAAGTACGAACGACTATACCTCAAAAAAACATCACCGCACAGGAATTGGGAAAAATTCAAGACGGAACGGAAAAAACCTTTGCTTCGTTTTTGGACGGTTTATGGATAAAAAATTCGCATACGGCCGATAACAACCGCTATTTGTTTTTTAATTATGAAAAAAAAGAAATCATTTTTTTTCAAACTGACCGGCAGGAAATCTATACATGGGAACGCAGCACACTGAGGCGTAACGGTATCCTTGTATATACGACAAACCAATCGATGTCGAACATTTCCCGGCGATTTGATATAGCTCTTGTTTCGACGGACGAAATACGCATAAAAGTTGTTGATGATTTGGGTATGGTTATCAGTTCGGAAACCTTATGGGACGGAAACTATAAAAAACAAAATAGGGAAATCCTGTTCGGCAGTCCGCCTCCAAAGTCAAAAGCGGATGATATTGATATTTTGCATTTGCTGCAAACGACAAGCAGAACTTTTTGGAAATGTGACAACGGATGGGAAATAACTTTTTCAGACAATCAATACACGGCAAAAAACGGATCTGTTTTGGAGCACGGGGCTTTTTCAAAATTAACCGTTTTCGATGAAAGTTTGCTGCAATTTAGAAGCCGGGAAAAAAACGGTATATTTTCGGGTTTTTACCGTTCGGAAATCATATATGCGGAAAAAAGTGAAACAAAAAGTGAAAAAACGCCTCCGGGAACACAAGTCATTTTGCACCCGGTTATTGTAAGCATATCGCAAATAGAACCGGCGGTGAGCAGAAGTTTGCAGCTTGAATTGGAAAATATTAGGGATTAGTCGTTTTTTATTTTTGAAAAAAACCAAAACGGGGCCGGTAAAAGCCGTGCATTTCCTGCGCAAACCGCCGCTTCAGGAGAATCCGGAAATTCCTTTTGCAGCCGCTCTGCCCACATTTTTTCTTCCGTTATATGAAAAAGTGTTAAAAAGAGCGCAGGTTTTACACTTATCATATCCGGTGCGTCAAGGTAGGTTTTTAAAACGGAAACAGGCCCTTCCAATTCTTTTTTATTTTGCGCCTTTATAATCCAGCTCCATAAGGCATAGAGTTTTGCCGTTGCTTTTATATGTGTGTCGGCGGCCGAAGTAAAAGCCGTACTGAGTAAAAAATCCGCGCTTGAAACATCGCCGTACGAAAGTGCACACCGAACACTGCCGAGCAAAAGCTTTTGTCCCCGTATTTGCTGTACTCCGGCCAAGGATGCCGCAGAACTGTAAATTGCGGCAGCTTCGGCATATAAACCTATTTGTTCTTTTAGCGGAGCAAGTATTTCGGCCGCCGCAAGCCGCTGTTCGGAAGAAGAAGCGCTTTTAAAGTTTTTTTCTAAAGATTCCATATAGGGTTGTAACCCGCCGGCCGCAGACATGCTTTCGGCAACCTTTGTTTGTTGTCGGGCAAAAAAAGTACCCCCGCATAACATAAACATACAGGAAAGTATAAAAACGGGTTTTTTGCACTGACGGCTTATTATTCTATACATAAAGGACCGTTTTACCGCTGTCACATACAGTCTTTTTACGGACGCGGAGCTTTAAAATTTGAAAAAAGCGGCTTCTTTTCTTTTACGGATTTTTTTCCCTCCGGTGAAGAAAAAAGCATTTGTTCATCGGCAGCAGGATTTTGCGGTAACAAAATTTCCTTGTCTTTGCTTTTTTTCTCTTTTTTTACGGATACGGAGGCGGCGGCCTTCACTCTTTTTTTACCGAAGGTAAAGGGTAGCGTTATAAGTGCGCCGGCTAAAAAAGAAAACAAAATTGTCAAAAAAACGGGTACTTGCTCAAAGCGTTTAAACCCGAAGTTTATATCGCATGAATTTTCCAAATTAAAGCCGGTAAAAACGGCGGCGATAATCATACACAGTATGAATAAAATCAATTTAAAAGGCATAATGCGATTTTATCACGAAACAGGGCTCTTTGCAACCGTAAAAAGCGGATTTATTAAGCCCTTACCCGACCCGCGTTCCCCTAAACGTGTTGCCCTGTATCGATTCCAAGCGGACTTTTACAAAGCTGCCTGTGACGCTTTCGTCTGCGGCGAATACGACGCGGCCGTCCTGTTCGGTGTGTCCTAAAAGTTCGGCTTTATTATCGCGCGAGGGGCTTTCGGCCAGTACCTTTACCGTAGTGCCGAGCCGCTTGGTTATTTCTTCTTTTGTAATGCGCTGCTGTACGCGGATTATTTTGTCGAGGCGCCGCTTTTTTTCTTCAAGGGGTACTTGATCGGGGTAGGTGCAGGCGGGCGTTCCTTCTCGCGGATTATAATAATACATAAAGGCCGCTTCGTAGCGCACCTGCTCCATAAGAGAAAGGGTTTGTTCAAAATCGTCTTCGGTTTCGCCGGGAAAGCCGATTAAAATATCGCTTGTAAGCGACACATCGGGAAGTTCGGCACGGATACGGGTAACCAAATCGAGGTAGGTTTCGCGGCTGTAGCGCCGGTTCATTTTTTGCAAAATGCGGCTTGAGCCGTGCTGGACGGGAAGGTGTATGTGCCGGCAAATCACGGGATAATCTCTTATTACGCGGATAAGTTCATCGGAAAAATCTTTGGGGTGGCTGGACATAAAACGCACCCACTCTATCGAAGAAGAGGTTTTTTGCAAATGCGAGGCTATGCGCTCCAAAAGCTCCGGAAAATCAACCGTTCCGCCTTTTTTTGTTTGTCCGCCTTGTTCGCTGTGTCCGGTTTGCTCCGCATGCCTGTATGAATTGACGTTTTGCCCCAAAAGGGTAATTTCGCGTACATTGCGTTCCGAGAGCATATCCAGCTCTTTTATAATTTCTTCGACGGGTCTTGAAATTTCGCGGCCGCGTACATAGGGCACAATGCAATATGTACAAAAATTATTGCAGCCGTGCATAATCGGCACAAAGGCTTGGAAAGCTCCCGGCTCCAAAGAAAGCGGGGCAAAGCTGTAAACGGGCTTATCGGGAAAATCCCGGCTGCCGGGATTAACCGTTCCGGAGAACTCTTCTGCGGACCTTACTTCAGGCGGGGATTTTTCTTCCTCCGCTTTCGCCGATTGAACGATTTTTATTGCACTTGCATTTGCATCCTGCGTTTTCGGACTTAACAGGAGGCTTGCCGTCCCCTTGCGCGCTTCCATGGAAAAAGCGATGTCCGCATAGCGTTTTTTTTCAAAGTTGCCGACAACGTAATCGACAACCGGAAAATCCTTTTGCAGTTTATCTTTTAAGCGTTCTGCCATGCAGCCGGTTACGGTCAACACAAAGGGAGGCTTTCCGCTTTTTTCGCGCTGTTTTCTAAGCGCGGTATAACGCCCCAGCCGCCCGCGTATGCGGCTTTCTGCGGTTTCGCGCACCGAGCAGGTATTTATAATAATTAAATCGGCCGTTTCTTCACCGGGCGAAGCAGTCCAGCCGCGCGCGAGCAAAAGCTGTTCGACGGCGGACGACTCGGCCTTATTCATTTGGCAGCCGTAGGTTTCAAAAAAAAAGGTCATAGGAGGAGATACTGTACCATAAAATTAGACATTTTGAAAGCCCCGCCGCCCTGCGCTGTTCCGCAGGTTCATTTTGTTGCTTTATAAAATATTGAAAAAAGAGGAATTATGTGTTAGCATATTGAATGTGAAAGTTGTATTAGATACATCGGTATTATTTCAAGCGATGTACAGTTCAAAAGGCGCATCACATGCCGTTTTGAAATTAATCCGTAATGCGTCTTTAAAACTTTCCTTATCCATACCGGTCTTTGAAGAATATTGCGACGTATTGCTCCGGAAAAGTTTTTTGGAACTTTTCAAATTAAATGAAAAAGATGTCCGCAAAGTTCTTGATTTTATTGCATTAGTCGGTATAAAAACGGATATATATTTTTTATTGCGCCCGAATTTACGCGACCAGAATGATAACATTTTTGTAGAATTGGCCTTTGCAAGCAATGCACGTTATATTATTACAAAAAATATACGTGATTTTACAAAGCAAACCGAATTGAAGATGGAAGGTATTGAAACAATCACTCCTGCCGATTTTATGAAAAAATGGAGGAATACGCAGTGGCGGTAAACACAATGACAATACGCATACCCAAGGAATTAAAAGAGCGAATTGAAAATACGGCTGTTTTGCAGGGTGTATCGATAAACCAATTTGCAGTATATGCCTTTACAAAAGAGCTTTCCGAAATGGAAAATTCACGATATTTTACAAATTATTTAAAGAATCAAAATAGAGAAGATATTATCGCCGGCTTTGACACCGTTATGAATAAGATAACGGATCGCGAAGTTGAATCTTGGGATACCGTATAAGATTTTTCTATGTTTATAGAAGGACTATTTAAAACTGCGACTTTAAATAGTCCTCCGGTATAATTTTCACATCACACAAATGACTGCAACTTACTGCAATTCCTTACTCAATTCGCCGTCTTTTTCTACGGTGAATTCGCTTCCGTCTTCGTAGTGAATGACGATGGTCGGGTTGCGCACCACGCCGTCGAAGTGGATAAGGCTTTTCGCATCGTTGTCGTAATTGCTTCCGATTGCAAAATGGCAGGTTTTAAAAGCCTTTTCGTCTTCGAGCATTTTACCGGTAATCAGGGCGGCCGGGTTTAGTCCTATACCCAGCTCTCCTATATTGCGTGCATTGCGTGCGTATTCGCCACCCGAACCGGAAGGAAGCCGTCCGTCTTTTTCCATTTCAAGCGCTTGATTTTCGGCGGCCGTTATACAGCGCAAAAGGCGGTATGCTTCGCAATCCGGATCCGAGCCGTCAACGGGACGGCCTGCCTTACTCGTTATCGAAGACACATAGCCTTTTACATCGGCGATAATGGGGTCGGTAATAATAAAACAGCCTTCGGTAACGCTTATCGAACCGTCGAATACGATACGCCCCTCGCAGCCTTCCGAGGTTTTCGGTGTAAGCGGGCTTATAAACACCTCTCCTGCCGGAATATTGCCCCCGTTTCCGGGCTTTGAAAAATCTCCGTCGTCGCAAAAGGCGGTTCTGCCGCTGACGGGAACTTTTATATCGGTTCCGCCGGGGGCAGTAACGTGAACATAAGAGGCGTTGCGGAATTTATCCGCCAAAATGCGGCAGCGTTTTTGTAAAAGTTCATAATCGATATTTGCCGCCCGTATAAACATATCAACCGTTATACCGGGAGTCCATATAGCGCGTAAGTTTTTTTTGCCTTCGAGGTTATAGTTAAAAATATGATTAAACTCTTCGCCGTTTTCGGCAACAAAGGGCTTTTTAGAACCGGACTCATCTTTTCCGAGTTTATTCGCCGAAACGGAAAGGCAAATATCAGGCTCGGTGTGAAGCGCTGCAATAACTTCAGGTTCGGCAAAATCGAGCAGGGTTTTTGTTTTTTGCATAACGATAACCGCTTTCCCGCCCAACTCGTCGGCCGCCTCATAGAGTCTGCGGCTTATTTCAAGGGTTTCGTCTTCGGGGTTTGTAATAATCAAAACGCGCTCGCCTTTTTTAAGAGCGCATACGTCGCGTATAACGGTTAATGCCGTTTGTTTTATTTTTTCATAATCGATAGTCATGGTACTATGATACACCGAAAATGAGTTCTTGGGCAAGCGACTGAAATATCACCGATATCGCCCCTTGTTTTAATTTTGGGTTTTGACTGTTGAGCAAAAAGACGGGCGGCAAAACTCCCGTTATTTACCGTGTTTTCACCGCTGCGCTACAAAAGCACTAATGAAACGCCTTCCGAAGTTGATACTTTGTTCAGCCGTTTCAGTTTCGGGACGCCGATACCACCTTTGCACTGCCTGAAGTATTTATATCCAAACGCGGCGTTCCCGTATAGACAAGCGAACCGCTGCCGCTTATCCGTGCATTCAGCGTTTTTTCCGCATGGACTTGGGCAGAACCCGAACCGGAAATATGCATATCGACATTATCCGCTTTAAAATCGAAGGCCCTTATTTTACCCGAGCCGGAAATCGATGCGGAAAAATCTTCCGTTTTTCCCTTCAACGTAAAGCTGCTCGAACCCGATGCTTTTACGGTTAAACTTTTTACCGAAATATCCGCATTTACCGTTCCCGACCCGGAAACATGTACGGATACATCGCGGGTAAGGTCATTAAAGCCGCGGATATCCGTGCGTACCGAACCCGCCCCTCTGAAGGCCGTTAAAGAGGGCATTGTAACGGTAACCCTGCTTCGGGTACTGCGGATATTGATACCTCTTTCCGTTTCTATATGTAAGGTTTTATCCGACACATAGACATCAAGATAATCGAATAAATTGTCGTCAATATCGATTTCAACGTTGAACTTTTCGCCCTGACGGATTTCCGCTTCCCATTTACCGCCCAAAGATACGGCGGTAAAATCTTTTAGCGAAAAACTTTTTGTTTGAATGCGGCCGTTACCCCTTACAAGAGGCGGCGACGTACAGCCTGCCGTAGCCGTTGCAAACAGTATACACATGACGGTGCAGGCAAAAAATGCACTTTTTTTTATATACGACGGTTTTTTCATATCTGCTGTCCTCCTGATCTATACACCATTACATAACATGGGGCGGTAATTGTTACAAAAATCCCTTGTCTTCTCGGCAAGAGATATGAATTTTACATTTGAGAGATAGGACAATTATTGAGTCTTGCCCAGCGTATTACGTTATTCAGTCTTGATTGATAACCTTTTCCGGCTTTTTTGAGCCATTCAAGATTATCATTATCTATTTTGGTATGTATATCGGTCTTCGGCATTTTTAAAGAGTTAAAATAATAAAACCCGCCGTTCGTGTTCGGTGCGCTCGGAGGTATATCCGAAAAGTCTATTTCGGTATCGGGCATTTTATCCAGTTTTTCAAGCGTCGCCCGTTGTTCGTCTGTCAGCGGGGGAAAATCAATAACCTTGTATTCTCTTTGCATTTTCTTCTCGACATTTTTATAGTATATCACATATGTACATAAGTCAAGCAAGCTTTTTTCCCCTTCCATAAACGCCTTGTTTTCCGTTATAATAAGTCCGTTATGAAAACGTCACAAACCATGATTTCAACCCTCAGAGAGGTTCCGTCGGAAGCGGTTATTGCAAGCCATCAGCTTATGCTCCGTGCGGGCTTAATACGCAAATTGGGCAACGGATTGTTTGCCTATCTTCCCGTAGGACTGCGCTGTTTCCGTAAAGTGGAACAAATTGTACGCGAAGAGATGAACCGTATCGGTGCTCTTGAATGCAAACCTTCCGTTATCGTACCGGGTGAATTATGGCGCATGTCGGGCCGCTGGGATACGATGGGAGCGGGCTTGCTGCGGGCCAAAAACCGCTTGGATCAGGAATTGGTGGTAAGTCCCACCGCCGAAGAAGCTTTTACCGCAATTGTAAAAGACGAGCTTTCTTCATATAAACAGCTTCCCTTAGTGCTTTATCAAATCAATACAAAATACCGCGACGAAATCCGCCCCCGCTACGGCGTTATGCGCGGCCGCGAATTTACCATGAAAGACGCGTATTCGTTCCATGCGGATCAACAAAGCCTCGATGAGGTATACAACGATTTTGCCGTAGCCTACCGGCGCATTTTTAAGCGGCTGGGCTTAACCGTTATTCCCGTACGCGCGGATTCCGGTGCAATGGGCGGAACCGGCTCGGAAGAATTTATGGTCGAAAGCGAAGTCGGCGACGATACGCTGATTTTATGCCCTTCCTGCGGCTATGCGGCAAACACCGAAAAAGCCTCGTGTACGCCCGACCCGGTGTGCAATACGGACGGAACTCCCCGCACGGCAACGGAAAAAACCGTAGTCGAAACCGAAACGCCTAACGTTAAAACCATAGAAGAATTAACGGCCTTTTTAAAAACGGGAAGCGAACACTTTATAAAAACCCTCATTTATCGGGCGGACAATGCCGAACTCGATATGTCCAAGGCGCCGGGAAACCAAAAGGGTAAAAGCTTTTTTGTTGCCGTTTGTATACGCGGCGATTTGGACGTAAACGAAGCAAAACTTGCCGCCGCCTTAAAAGCCGGAAGCGTTGAGCTTGCCTCAAACGGCGATGTGGAACGCATTACCCAAGCTCCCGTAGGTTTTGCAGGCCCGGTCGGCCTTAATACCGTTCCCGTTATCGCCGACGACAGCGTTATGCTTATGCACGATGCGGTTACCGGCGGCTTAAAAACCGACATTCACTTATGCCATGTAGAGCCCGGCCGCGATTTTAAACCCTTTATGCAGCTCGATGTGCGCACCGTCGTCGAAGGAGATTTATGTCCTGCCTGTAAAACAAAATTGTACAGTAAAAAGGGCAACGAACTCGGTCATATTTTTAAACTCGGCGATAAATACAGTGTATCGATGAATGCCGTCTATTTGGACGAAAACGGTAAGCAGCGGCTTCCCCTTATGGGCTGTTACGGTATCGGTATAGACCGCGCCCTTGCTTCGATTATCGAAGAACATCACGACGATAACGGTATTGTGTGGCCCATGACAGCCGCCCCCTATCACATTGCCCTTGTTCCCGTGCAGTACGACGGCGAAATGAAAAAAACGGCCGACCTTTTGTACGAAAAACTGCAAAATGCCGGCTTGGAAGTACTGTTGGACGACCGAAACGAACGTCCCGGCGTAAAGTTTAAAGATATGGATTTGTTGGGCATTCCCTTACAGATTGTTATCGGAAGCAAAAATCTGCCTAAGGTTGAATTTAAACGGCGCGATACGGGAGAAACCGTCCTTTTAAGCCCCGAAGAAGCCGCAGAAAAAGCGTGCGAAACCGTTAAATCGGCGCTTGCGGAATTGAACGATTGTTCGGGCATCCGCTTATGAAACGTATACCGATAAAACAGGGGCTTTTTGCCGCGGTTTTTGCGTTCTGTATTGCCCTTTGCCTTTCTTCCCTCTATGCCCTGCCCGGCGTTAAGGATTTTTTGCCCACCGAATCCGGTCAATATGTTTATTACCGCGATTCAACCTTTACACAGCCCGTATACGTCGGCTTTTTGCAGTACGACGAGGGTAATTATGCTATGCGCTACTATGCTCCCGAAGCCCAAAGCGGTTCTAAAGAAATAACGCTTTTTTTTACCCTCGATACCGAAAAAGACTATGTAAGCATGACCGGAGAAAAAATCGTACCTACGCTTAAAGCCGAAGATACGCCTACTTTGAATTATCTGCACGATTTGTTTTACGAATTTAATGCGCACAGAAAAAAAATAAGCCCGGAAAAACTTGCCGGAAAATCGGCTATTCCGTATAAGGCGGAACAAAACGCCGAAATCCGTATTTTCGGCGGCGAAACCCTAATCGTATACGATTATCTTATACCGCTGTTTAACATACGCGAAATAAAAGCACACGACAATGTACCGGTCTTTACCGCAGTTGCAACAGGTCAGCTTTTAAGCTCTTCCGACAATTCTTTTTTAAACTTTACGGGGATTCCTCAAGATACAAAAGAACGGAATTTCAGTATAAGCGCCCAAGAGTTGATTGCGTCGGCCCTTACAAACAAGGCGGGTGCGCTAACCGTATCGGCCGACGAAACCGCACATATGGACGGCGAATACAAGGCGGTAGCCGACAACCTCGGTTTTTGGGGAAGTAGAGCCCTTATGTATACCGACCTTATACAACCGCCCGCCGATTTTTTTAAAGACAAAAAATACGGCTTTTTTCACGTTTTTGCCCGCAGCCTTTCTTTCGGCTCCGAGGGCGTTTATATTTGTACGGAAAATCAAAGCGTTGCAGAAAGGGAAAAGGTTTTAATTACAGTGAATCGTTCATACGACAACGGAACCGGGCGCTTTTATGTCAATATAAAAATCATAAACGAAAAAGAAAGCGGGCTGTTTACGGTTACGGGCTTTTCCGCCGATATCGATTACTATAACAGTCATAAAGCATATTTTATACAAAAAATGCGGGAAACGTCTTTTTAATATCGGGGTTTTATTTATAGTAATTGCTTCGTGCCAACGGAGAACCTACCCATACTCCCTCTCCGCCCAAATATTCGTTTTTTTCCCCTTCGATTAAAAATTGCACATTGTCTATCGTATCGAAGGCCGTTGCGGTATACACAACTTGCATAAGCTGCCCCAAATAACCTTGAGCGCCGTATTTGTTAAAGGCAAATTCTTGACTGAAGTTGACAAAGGCGGTTTTATTTTGCACGGTAGCCGACAAAAGCTTTGTTCCTTCGGGGATAAGCGAAATATAGCCTTTTTCCAGCTCCGGAATTCCCGGCCCGGCCAACAAAGCATTTAAAGCAGCCGTTAAGGGAGTGTTTGTTTTAGGAACCGCACGGTTCACTTCTTTACGCTCTACAAAACCGTCTCCGCTTATTGCAATAAAACATAGGTATTGATTCATTTTTGCAAGAGGAACGGGCTTAACTTCCGCCGTATTTTTAACGGAATTGTCACGAGGCGGTTTGCTTTCCGCCGGTTTAGCCGGCACCTTGGCCGACGCTTCGGGCACATTTTGAGCCGGTTCCGTATGCTTCGCTGCGGAATCGGACGTACCGAAATCGGAAGAGGCATTCCGTTTATCGTCTTCCGTATTCGGCTGCTTTGCTTTTGCAGATTCTTTTTCCAATATAAGGGATTCGCTTTTCCCCGTATCGGCTTTTTCTTCCTTTAGGGGAATCTCATGGCGGGCAATAAATTCGGGCTGAAAGCCGAATACGTGTTCGAAAAAGGCCGTTTCTTTTAGAACGGAAACAAGATGGTCCCATTTTACCAAAAAGGCTATCAATATGAGTAAAGCAATTACAATCCAAAAAGCGGCTGCAACACCGCTGTATTTTTTGCCCGAAGAGTCTTTCATAAGGTTCAGTATAGTGGAAGCGTATATTTTTGTACAGAGCGGTTCTCCTACCATTTGACAGTCCCTTCAATGCCTGTTATATTTTACTGATGAATACGTTTCAGGGGATTTCGGCTTCGGGCGGCATCGCAAAAGGAAAAGCCTTTGTCCTTTCCGTGCAGGAACGGAAAAAAACCGAAAAAATTCCTATAACCGCAGATAAGATTCCCGAAGACTGGGAACGTTTTGAAAATTCCCGCAAAAAAACATCGGAATACTTTAAATCCCTTATCGACCAAACAAACAGCCGCCAAGCGGCTATCTTTCAAACCTATGTACTTATGCTTTCCGATCCGGATTTTATTGCACAAATAAAAGCAGAACACGCAAAGCAGCTTGTACACATCGAATGGATTGTCGAAAACAAGGCAAAAGAATATGCCGATATGCTGCGTTCCTCGGGCGACAGCTATTTAATAGAACGTGCCGAAGATATTTCGGATGTATACGGTAAGGTTATCGAAAATCTTGCCGGAAAAATGCCGCTTCGTGCAAACGAAGTGCCCCCGAACGCGATTTTAAGTGCGGAATTTTTAAACCCCTCCGATGCGGTTTTGCTTTCAAAACAGGATTTAGCGGCTATTGTACTGCACAAGGGAGCCCCCAACAGTCATTTGGCTATTTTGGCGCGTACCTACGGCATTCCCCTTGTGTTCGGTATTGAAGATATAGAAAAACGCATCCATACCGGCGACGAGGTAATTGTTGACGGTACAAGCGGTTTGGTTTTTGTAAAGCCCGATGCCGCGGTCTTAAAAGAATACGACGAAAAGATAGCCGAAGAAGCGCAAGAGCGCACAAGGCTGGCTGCCCTTTCCGATAAGGCAGCCCGAACAAAGGACGGTATAAGCGTCAATTTATATGCAAATATAGGCTCGGCCGAAGAAGCGCGATTAGCCCTTGAAGAAGGAGCGGACGGTATCGGTTTGTTCCGCACGGAATTCCTTTTTATGCAGTCGGGCCTTATAAGCGAAGAGCGTCAATTTGAAGAATACCGCAGCGTCCTCGAAATTATGAAAGACAAGCCGGTGGTTATCCGAACACTCGATGCGGGAGGCGATAAAATCGTCGATATTCCCGGCTTTTCGTTTGAAGAAGAAAAAAATCCCCTGCTCGGCTGCAGGGCAATCCGCCTGTGCCTTAAAATGCCGGATATATTTAAAACCCAGCTTCGCGCCCTTTTTCGCGCAAGCGTTTACGGTTCTTTAAAAATCATGCTGCCCCTTATTACCGATATCGAACAGGTACGCGAGGCAAAGGCCCTGATTGAAGAAGTAAAAGCCGAACTCAAAGCCGAACATATTCCCTTTAAAGAGGACGTTCCTGTCGGCATTATGATAGAAACGCCGGCCGCCGCAATTATGGCCGACGAATTGGCAAAGGAAGCGGCCTTTTTTTCAATCGGCTCAAACGACCTTACCCAATACGGCCTGTGCGTAGACCGCGAAAACGCCCAAACCGCAGGCCTCTTTAACGAATTGCACCCTGCCATAAGGCGCCTTATTGTGCAAACGGCAAAGGCTGCACAAAAAGAGGGGATTCCCCTTTCCGTATGCGGCGAAATGGCCGCCGATACAATACGTATGACGGTTTTAATGTCGGCGGGAGTCGATTCGTTCAGCGTAGCCCCTAAAAAAATTGCGCCCTTAAAGGAACATCTTTTGCGGCTTACGGCCGAACAAATAGAAGCGTTTAAGGAGTGGACGGAATCGGCGATGGATGCGCATTCGCTGGAAGAAAAATTGAATGCGTTTTTAAGCGGCACTCATTTAAACGGTGCTCAATAGAAGCAAAGCCGCATAACGGAGAACACTGCATGGAAACAAACACCGCACAGGGACGTGTGTACCGCAATCAGCCCCTTGTCGTCATAGCCGGCCGCCCGAATGTCGGAAAATCCACCCTCTTTAACCGCTTGCTGCATAAACGGCGCGTTATTACCGACCCGACGCCCGGCGTTACCCGCGACCCTGTGGAAGAAACGGTTTTTATTAAAGACAAGCCCGTTCGCTTTATGGACACAGGCGGTTTTAAACTGACCCGCACCCTCGTCAGTATGGAAGCGGTGCTTGACGACTTGGTTGTGCAAAAAACCGTTGAAGCCCTCAAAAAAGCCGACCTTATTGTGCTCCTCCTTGATGCCGGCGAAATTACGCCCGAAGATGAAGAATTTATCGGCCTGCTGCGCCCTTATTGGGACCGTATTGTCGCAGCGGTTAATAAAACCGAAGGCGGGCGTTTGGAAAGCGAAGCGTTGAATTTTCACCGCTTCGGCTTTAAAGACTTGATTTGTATTTCGGCGGAACACGGCGACCGCATACCCGAACTTATCGATTTGATTTTTTCAAAGCTTGATTTTTCCGCCCTTGAAGAAGCCGAAGAAAAAGAGCCTATAAAGCTTGCGATTATGGGAAAGCCGAACACGGGAAAATCCACCCTGTGCAACCTTTTAACGGGAAGCGAGCTTTCCATTGTCAGCGATTATGCGGGAACGACGCGCGATGTTGTGGAAGGCTCATTCCGCTATAAAGGGAAGGATTTTTTAGTGCTCGATACCGCAGGCATAAGGCGCAAATCAAAAGTAAAAGAAAATGTGGAATATTATTCGGTAAACCGCGCCATAAAAACCCTTGAGCGCGCCGACGTGGTGCTTTATCTTATGGATGCCGCCGAGGGTTTAACCGACCAGGATAAAAAGGTGATAAAACTTGCCCACGACCGCGGCCGCGCCCTGATTTTTGTGCTCAATAAGTGGGATACGCAGGCTCAGGATAAAAAAACGGCGCGTAAAGCCGAAGAAAACATCCGCATTATGTTCGGCCACATGGCCTATGCTCCGATTCTTGAAATTTCGGCAAAGGAAAATACGGGCATTAAGCCGCTTTTAAACACGGTTGTGGAATTATACAATCAGTTGAATCGAAAAATCGATACGGGGCCTTTAAATACCGCTTTAAAAGACTGGATTGCGGCTTATCCGCCGCCGGCGTCGCGCAGTGCCCGCTTTCATATCCGCTATGCGGTGCAAACAAAGACAAACCCCGTTGTGTTTTTGCTTTTTGCAACCAAGCCCGATTCGGTTCCCCAATCTTATATTGCCTATTTGAAAAATAAAATGCGCGAAGACTTGGGTTTTAGCAAAATTCCGATTACAATAGAGATGCAGGCAAGCCGTAAAAGATGGGAGGACAGATAAGGGCGTGAAAGGTTTTTCGATAGGCGAAGTTGAAAAAATCACCTCCGTAAAAGCCCATACCCTGCGTTATTGGGAAGAATCGATTCCCTCCCTTGCCCCGCAAAAAGATATGGGCGGGCGCAGGCTGTATTCAAACCGCGATGTGCAAACTTTTTTGCGCCTAAAATATCTTATTCAGGAAAAAAAATACACGATTGAAGGCGCGCGCGAAGCCCTTATTGCCGAAGCGGCCGCAGCAGGAAGCGCTTGCGGAAAAAGTCTTACGGCGGAATTAAACCGTATAAAAAGCGAACTTTTGGATTTGTACCGTTTGGTTCGCAATGTCGGCACGGAGACGGAAGAATGAATCTATTTGCGGCATTACCCGAAAAAGAGCGTTTGATTGCCGAGCGCTTCGATTCGCTCATTCAGGATATAAAGCCTTTGAACTCGAAACAGCTTGCTTTTTTGCCGCGCGACATACAAAGGCTTTCGGCTTTGCTTACCGCCGAACGCTCAAGCCTTAAAGCGGGCTATATGAACAATGCGGTTATGCTTTCCGCATATACGCGCTATTTTATGCGGTGGAATCTTTTCCGCCTTACTTCTCTTTTTGCGGGTATGGATACAACTGCTTTTGATTTTTTAAAAGACGGCGATTACTGCCTCGATATAGGTTCGGGCCCGCTTACGGTGCCGATTGCCCTCTATCTTGCGCGGCCGGAACTGCGCGGAAAAAAGCTCAACTGGTATTGTATGGACACAAGCCAAAACGCCCTTGCCCTGGGCGAAAACTTTTTTTTATCCTGTGCCGCCCGCCTTCAAACCGAAGAAGGCGAACCTGCATGGCGCATTGTACGTGTAAAGGGCGAAATGGGAACCCGCATAAAAAACAAAGTGTCCTTTGTAAGCTGTGCGAATATGTTTAATGAGCTGTATTGGGATACGCACAACCCCTTGGAAAAAGAAGCAAAAAAGTACGCCGCCCTGCTTTTATCATATACGGTACCGCAGAAAGCGGTCTTTGTCGTGGAACCGGGAATTCCCCGCGCCGCACGCTTTGTAAGCTTACTGCGTTCGGCTTTAATCCGAAGCGGTATGAGTATCCTCGCTCCCTGTCCGCACGAAGGCGCCTGCCCGATGGAAGGGAAAAAGGGCGGTAAATGGTGCCATTTTATATTGGACACGGAAAGCGCCCCGAAAAATCTGCAAGCCCTTTCGGAAAAGGCGGGGCTTCCCAAAGACCGGGCGGCTTTAAGTTTTGTTTTTGCGTCCTCAAGTCCTGCGCACCAAAGCTCATCAAAACCGGCCGGCGGAAAGACTGCCGGAAAATCCGCTCAGGGCGCAAGCCGGCAGCACATACGTATCTGTTCCGACCCGATAGTCCTCCCCCACGGCAAAACCGGCCGTTACGCATGCGCTCACTGGGGGCTTACCCTCGTAACCGGTCATCGAATAAAAGATACTTTGTCGGGAGACTTACTGTATGCGGATTTAAGCGCGCAGGACATTCAAGCTCTGCCGGTTGACCGCAAAAGCGGCGCGAAAATAGTTAACGTGTGAGCGGGAGGCGGATACTTATGATCCGCCTTTTCGTATGTGTTTTGCAAGCTTGTCTTTGTTTTTGTAAACCGTATTTCGGGGTTCACAACAAAGCATTATAACTATTTGATTGTCTCTTTTCGTTCCGACAAGGCGGTGATCGGGAAAAGATGCATCCTTAAATCTTATTAAACCTTTCAGATTACCCTTTAAATCTTTTGCCCCGTGAGCATATATTTCGGTCATTGAACAGGTTTCAAGCTTTTCAAGGTATTTGAAGACCGCGTTTTGAACGGCTTTTTCACATTTTGCAATATCTTTTATCGCCCGCTTACTCAATTCGATCCGCATCGATCATCTTCCTTGCTTCACTTATTGAATAGGTTTTTTGCCCGTCTTCCACCCATTCTTTGTATGCAGCTTCCCCCAGATAATACAGTTCCATATCTTCAATATTTTCTTCAAGAAGTGTTCTTACCAAATAGGATTTTGAGCGTTTTGAAATAGATGCAATTCTGTCCAATCGGGCTTCCAATCCGCTTGATGATTCCAATCTGACTGCCAGCATATAGCCTCCTTCCAAAACAGCGATTTCTTTTTTAAACGTATAACATTGTTATACAAATCTGTCAAGCTTATGTACATCTATGTCCGGTTAAGGAGTGAAGATTATTTTTTCTGCTCAAACAAGCCTGTATATCTACTTTCATACCTTCGTATTAAAAGAAGATTGGATATATTGAAGCTTGTTTTCCCTTTTTTTACATAAAGAAAAAGATCACTATTGAGAACGGCTAAAACATAACCGGTATTTTTGCGAATATTTATATTTTGGGGCAGACTACGAATCTTATTATTCGCTATCTGTGCTATTACAATATAGGAATCATTAAAACGCCCATACCAAATTTTCTCATCCTTAATTTCAGCTTGTTCAAATTCTATATCTTCACACACAAATGAATTAAAAAAAACATCTTTTTCTTTTACGATATCAAATACCGTCATATCTCTCCCTAAAACGGAACAGCGAAAACAAAAATCATCACTTCCCGGCTCTGTTATAATGATTTGACCGACCGGTGTTCCTTCATTAAAATTACATAATTCATATACACCCGGCTGCGGTTCTATATACACGGGAGGCTTTTCTTCAGGACGACAACTGTGGCATACATCAATCCCCACAAGCATAAAAACAGCAAGAGGCAACTGTACTAAAAAATAAAAGAGCCAATATTTTTTTGACTTAAAAAAACCGCCCATCCTCTACCTGAACAGGCTTTGCATTTCTTTTGCGTAGAGTTCGGGAATTTTGTAGCGCATAATTTCCTGTTTTGCCGACAATTCAACGCCGACTTGGAAAGCTTTGGGTAAAAGGCGGAATGCGTTTATGCGTTCAAACAGACGGAAGCCGCTTTTTGCATTGACTAAAGAAGATATTTCGGTTTCAAAAAGCTTTTGCACTTCGCTTTCTTTCAGTAATTTTTCGTAGCTGTCGTAAAGGATGCCCTTTTCGGCGGCAAAAGCTTTTACTTCTTCTTCGGAGGGAACAATCAGGGCTGCAAGGTATTTTTCGTCCTGGCCGACAACAACCGATTGAAAGACAAAGCGCGATTCGTTTATACGCATTTCAATCGGGAGCGGCTCGACGTTTTCGCCGCCGCGTAAAACAATCGTGTCTTTTATACGGCCGCGCAGTACCAGTTCTCCGTCTACCGTAAGCATTCCCAAATCGCCGGTGTTAAACCAGCCGTCTTTATCTATAACCCTTGCGGTTAAATCGGGCTTTTTATAATAGCCCTTCATAACGATGCCGCCGCGCACATGCACGACTCCCTTTTCGCCGGGCGGCAAAACGCTGCCGTCTTCGCCGACTATGCGCACTTCCACTCCGCGGATGGGAGAGCCGACGGTTCCGAAAACGGGACGGTAAAAGGGGCGCACCGATACGACGGGAGCGGTTTCGGTCAATCCGTAGCCTTCAACAAGTTTTACGCCGACAGCGGCAAAAAAGTTGTCCACAACGGGAGGCAGGGCACCGCCGCCGGAAACTCCGCCGCGAAATGCATTGCCCAGTTTGGCACGTATTTTTTTGAATATAATGGCTCCTCCGAGCAGTTTAAGCGGATACAGTAAAAGCCAGGGCAGGGTTAAAAAAATCCATTTCGGAACGGGACATGTTTTTTTAAAGCGCGCGGTTGTATTAAACAAAACCCTGTCGATGCGCGAATGCAAAACCGCAACCGCCGTAAAAAAGCTGTACAAAACAAACACAATGCCGCCGGTTTTACGCATGGCCCGGTTAATTCCTTCATATATGGCTTCAAAAACGCGCGGAACCGCCGGAATAATTTGCGGATTAAGGGCTTGGAAGTCCGCAAGCATAATGCTGCCTATCGGCTTTGAATAACAAATCGCACCGCCTTGAATAAGGATAACGTATTCGCAGCTTCTTTCAAAAGAATGCCATACGGGAAGTACACAAAGGGCGCGTTCTCCCGGTGTTAAATTGATGCGTTCGGGAAGTTCATCCAATTGGGCGATAAAGTTTCGGTGGCGAATCATAACGCCCTTCGGTTCTCCGGTTGTTCCGGATGTAAAGATAATACAGGCTGTACTTTCTCCCGTTCCCTTGTCAAGTTCCTGTTCAACCTTTCCGGGATGTTTTTCGCGGTATGCCTTCCCCGAAGCCATAACGTCGCTAAACCCGAGAATATCGACCTTTGCTTTTTTGCATTCTTTTTTTAAGTCGTCGGCTATGTCATCAAAACAGATAATGCGCTTTAAATCGGGCAAAGACGTTTTTAATCCGATGATTTTACGCACTTGTGCGGGATTTTCGGCGACGGTTGTTTTGCATTCGGCAAAGGATAAAATATAGGCAAGGTCTTTTTCGACGGCATCACAGCCGCGCGGCACGTCCGCAGCTCCTATAGCCATAATCCCCATGCAGGCTTGCAGCCATTCAAAGCGGTTATCGGAAATCAAGCCGACATTTTCTTCCCGTTTAATTCCCAGCGATAAAAGCCCGGCTCCGAAATCGAGCGCCTTTTGAAACAGTTCTTCATAGGTAAAGGAAGAAAAGGCTCCTTTTTCATTTTTAAAATACTGAGCGGGAATCTTAGGCCACTTGGCTGCGGCCTCTTGAAGCATTTTGGGAACGGTTTCCGTCATGTCCTTACCTCTTAAAAAAACAAAATATCAAAGATTGTCATTTTGACTCATACAAATATACTATACAGTAATTATACAAAAAAATCAAGACTGAAACGACGCCTGTTAAGTATCCTCTTGCCCAAGCCCCCGTTTCGGTGTATAGTTTTTTTATGAGCGCGCAAAAAGACTTTACGATTATATATGCGGACGATACCCTTGCAGTCCTAAACAAACGTTCCGGTTTGGCGGTTGCCGCAGACCGTTACGATCCGGACGCCCCGCGCTTGGATATGTTGGCACAAACGCAATTGGGGAACTTGTTTGCGGTACACCGTATAGACAAGGATACATCGGGTTTAGTTCTCTATGCGCGCACCGAAGCCGCTCAAAAAAGTTTATGCACCGCCTTTGAAAACCGTGCGGTACAAAAAACCTACCATGCCCTTGTATACGGGCACCCGCTGTGGAATACTTTGCACACCGATTTTCCGCTTACCGCCGACGCAGATGCCCGCCACCGCACAATAGTAAACCGCAAATCGGGCAAACCTTCCGTTACGAACTTTAAATGTTTGGGAAACTGCGGCCCTTTTTCATGGCTGGAAGCACAGCCCGTAACGGGAAGAACACACCAAATACGAGTGCATTCGGCACAAAACGGTTTTCCGATTGTGTGCGATCCCCTGTACGGTGCATCTCAAAAGCCGGTGCGCTTATCCGAATTAAAACGTTCGTGGCGCGGCAACCCCTTTGAAGAGCGCCCGCTTTTATCCCGCCTTGCATTGCATGCATTCCGCCTTGAATTCAAGCACCCGAAAACCGAAAAAGCGACTGTTTTTTATGCGCCCTACCCCAAAGATTTGGAAGCTTTGCGAAAGCAGCTTTTTAAATTGTATAAAATCGACCCGCTTGCACACTATGAATTATAAGTATTTTTTCCGCCGGATGTTTTTTTTCTGTATTTTGGTTTTTTCTCTTACAGCCTTAAATGCCCGAAGCACAACCGGAGCACAGCTCAATCCTTGGTTTTCCGAATTGAACATATCGCTTGCAACCGGCGTTTCATACACGACACTGGGCGAGTTTGTCTATAAAAAAAATTCTCAAGGGGAAAAAAAGCTGCTGAGCCGTCTTGATTGGGATAAAATTCTTATATGGAACACCGCGCTCCACTTAAACTGCACTCTAAAACGGTGGCATGTTTTTTTTAATGCGCACACCGCCATTCCTCTTTTTAATACCGGCTTTATGCAGGATAAAGATTGGCGGGGAGCCGCCGGTGTTCTTACTGACCTTTCAGAGTGTCCCGTGCGGCTCGATTCCCACTTAAGCGGACAAGCGAACATAGCTTATCGCATATGGGATATACGCATGTTTTCCGCAGGGGCGGGAGCGGGCTTTGAATACATAAAAACCGAAGTAACCGCATATAACGGCATAAAACTCTTGCCGCTCCCGCAGTTGGCGCTTACTGGAAATTTTATAAACTACAAGCAGGAACTGTATGTGCCGTGGCTCATAGGTTTTGCAAAATGGACGCCGCACCCGGTATTTGAAACGGATTTTTTTGTGCATTTTGCGCCGCTTACCTTTGCTCAAAACCTTGACACCCATTTCGGGTATCATCCCGTGACGGGAGCTTCAAGCTATCCCACCTTCAATAAGCAATTTTTAGACCGCGTACTGGGGTTTGCGGCGGTAAAGGCGGATATTATACTGCGCTTTAATATTCCCGCTAAAAGCCGGCTCATCGTTCACGGAGCGGAACTTCGTTTAAACGGTATTTTCGTTCCCGAATTACAGGGAAAAACCTATGCCCGCATTTCGAAGGCATCTCCCTTTATTCTTCAAAAACAAGGCATAGCCGGCTCGTCCTACCGGTCTTTTTGTATTTCTTTAGCATATTGTATGCGGATACGCTGAATGCGCCTGCGGCTTTGTTCTTCAACCGTAAATAAAAAGCCGGAACGTAAAATATGTTCGGAGTTTTCCGGCAAATAACCGAATTCTTCCAAAAGCCAACCGCCGGCCGTTTCATATTCCTGCGGCACAAGATTTAAGCCGAAAATATTATTTACATCGGCTAAAAGCATATCGCCGGGAACAATAAATTCCGAGGGACTTACAACAGTAACGCGTTCTTCAGGAGCTTTGCTGTAACTGTTGTATTCATCGGTAATGCGGCCGAAAACCGCTTTTAAAATATCATCCATCGTAACGATGCCGCAATTGCTTCCGTGTTCGTCAACGACGACGGCAAAATTTTGTTTTTCCGTTTTGAATATGTGTAAAAGCGACAGCGCCGTTTGCGTTTCGGGAACGAATAATACAGTATGCATTAAATCCGCAGGCGAAAAGTTTTTTGTGCTGCCCGGATAAAACAAAATATCTTTAAAATGAATATATCCTTGTACGTCGTCAAAAGACGATCCGCACACGGGAAGGCGCGAATAACCGGATTCGGCGACGGCGTGTACGGCTTCGGCATATGTCGCCGCTACGCTTACCGTTTTTATTAAGGTGCGCGGCCGCAATATATCGCGCAGCCTTAAATCAGTAAATTCAAAAATTCTGTGCAGCATTTCTCTTTCGCCGCTTTGCAAAGTTCCCTCTTTGCCGCCCACATCAAAAAGAGTTTTTAATTCTTCTTCGGTTATTTGTTTTGACTCCGAATGCCACACCTTATTGAACACGGCGGTTACGGCTTCTGCCGCTTTAAGAAAAAGCCATATAAAGGGCCGTAAGAGGCGGTGCATAGCAGATAAAAAGCGAGCAAAACGGGAAGCGGTTTGAACGTTTCGCGAAGCGGCAACGGTTTTGGGTAAAACTTCTCCGAAAACAATAATAAAAAGCGTCATACATCCCGCCGCAGCGGCACTGCCCTTATCTCCGAGTAAACTTACCGCTAAGGCGGCGGCTAATGAAGATGCCAAAGAATTTACAAAATTATTACCGATAAGAACGGCGGTAAGCACGGACGGCAAATTCTTTTTTAAATTACCGATAATATCGGCCGCCGGAACTTTGTTTTTTTTCATATGCCGCAGCTGAACGGCCGAAAGCGACAAAAGCGCCGTTTCCGAAGATGAAAAAACGGCAGAGGCTGCGATGAGTAAAATCAAAAATACAATCATCGCTATAAAAATCATAGATTGTCCTCGATTTTTATGTGAACGCGGCGCACCCGCATTCCCGACATTGCATTAACGGTAAAGCGGCGGCCTTCAAACACAATCGAATCGCCTACGGCGGGAACGGCATCCAGTTTTTCCATAATAAAACCGGCAATCGTTTCGTTAAAATCCGAATATAATTTTATTCCCATGCGTTCCGACAAATCGATTAATCGCGTTTTTCCGCTTATCAGCATTTCTTTTTCGGTAACCGAAACGTTTTTTTCCGAATCCGGAGTATAATATTCATCGTTTATCGTCCCGAAAATCTCTTCGGCAATATCTTCCTTTGTAAGAATCCCCGCAGTTCCCGAATACTCGTCCAAAACGACTGCGATAGTTTGATTTTTTTCATAAAGTGTTTGTTGAATACTCGTCATGCTTTTTGTTTCAAGGATAAATAAGGGCGGCCTCATAATCTTTTTTACGGAAAAAGCCTTTTTATCGCCGGAGTATAAAAGTACGTCTTTTACATATAAAACGCCGACTATATCGTCTATATCTTTTCCGATAACGGGAAAACGGGAAAGATGGGATTTTTGCGACAACTCCAATATATCCGTGTAGCTTGCCGTATGACAAATACTGACAATTTCCGTACGCGGCACCATAATATCCTGCGCTTCAAGATCGGTAAACGTAAATACTCTGTGCATCATTTTTTCACCGGCGGCATTAATCAGACCTTCTTCGCCGCCGACTTCAATAAAGGTTTTAATTTCTTCTTCGGTAAAGGATACCGAAGAATCGTTGATTTTAATACCGAAAAATTTAATGAGAACGGCCGACACCGCTGTAAAAAAACGCACAAGCGGATTAAACAGATATGAAAAAAAGCGCACCGGAGAAGCAAGCTTAAAGGCAATACGTTCCGGATACCGGGCTGCAACGGTTTTGGGAATAATTTCGCCGAAAATCAATAAAAGAACGGTTGCTGTCAAAGAAGAGAGGCCGACGCTCAGAGATCTTTTTTCGGGGCCGAACACGTACATTGCAAAGGATGTCAGCATAACCGACAAACCGATATTAACTATATTGTTACCGATTAAAACGGTATTTAAAAGACCGTTTTTGTTGTCTAAAAGTTTTCCGGCTTTTAAAGCGCCCCTATGCTTTTTATCGCGTAAAAACCGCAGTCTCAATTTATTGAGTGAAAAAAATGCGGTTTCCGCAGCGGAAAACATCATGGAAAAAAAAATAAAGACAAGGGTTCCGATTACTACAAGCAGTGTTACAACATTCGAAAAGCTGCCGTCGTTCATTTGTTTTTTAAAACCGGTTGGTTTAAACCGGGAGAAGAATCTTGCACAGCGGGATTCCCTGCATTCGAAAGAGAATCGATTAAAGATAACAAATCGGCGGCGCCTTCGCTGTCCGGAGCGGCATCATATGCTTGCCGAAAATAAACTATCACTTCATCTTGAGCAATTTTCCCGCTTTGAGCGGAAAGAAAACCCAGTGCATAATATGCATGTTGCGTTTCAATCGGAGAAAGCAAGCCTTTTTCATTTATCAGTATAAAAAAGGTATTTAAAGCTCCTTCAATATCTCCGGCATGAAAAGCTTTTGAAGCCGTTTCAAAGGCTTTATGCAGCTTATATTTTCCCAGCAAGCCGCTTTTATTTTCAGGATCGGCTTCAATTATCTGCGAAAACAAATCGGTTAATGTTATATGGAAGCGTTCCGGAACGGCTTCTATATAGGCATCCGTCGCTTTTACCTTATCTATGCCGGACGTTTTTTGCATTTTTGCATAAAGCGTATCGATTTTTCTTTCATTCTTTTTTTCCGCACGGACAAGTTTTAAAACATCGGCGGGAGTTTTTGTTTCGGTTGTCATCGGTAAAAAAGCAAAGGGCTGTCCCGCTTTCGTAACCAATAAGGCGGAAGGTGAGGCTTGAACGCTCATATTTACTGCAAGCCGGTATTCGGGTGCTGCGGTTTCGGACTGCGCTGCCGCCGTGATGTCGGGAATATCGATATGCAATAGTACATATTTTTTACCGGCCTCCCTTTTGAATTCTTCGGTGTCAAAAATAGCGGGGCTTAAATCTTTACTGATTCCGTCCCATTCCATTCCGGTAAAAAGCAAAAAAATATTTTTATTTTCGGCTTGCGCAACGGCAAGCGCAGTATTAAAATCGGTATACCATACGGCAAGTTTTGCATAACAGCTTATAAAGAGTACCGCCGGTATAAAAAAAACAACCGCTGTAATAACACATAATTTTATAGAAACCTTCATCCGTACTCCCTTACATAAAATACTGCACACCGGCAGCAAAAATATTTTGTTCTTTGTTCCCGCCGATATTTTTCAGCACACTGCCTTTTATTCCGGAAATACCGCGCTCACTGTGTCCCATTTTTCCCAATATCCGGCCGTCCGGACTTGTTAAACCTTCGATTGCAAAGGCGGAACCGTTGGGATTATCGGGTTCATACAGAGCCGGCATTCCGTTTATGTCCGTATATTGGCTGAATACTTGTCCGTTTTTAAAAAGGGCTTCGGCTTCGGCGGTACTTATTAGCAAGCGCCCCTCCCCGTGCGAAACCGCAATTGTGTGAAGTTCGCCGGACAAAATACTGGAATCATGAGCCCAGGGCGAAACAAAAGAAACGGTTCGCGTCGTACACATTCTCGATATATGCCGCCCCAGCGTATTAAAAGTAAGAGTCGGCGCCGTTTCGGAAGGTTCGCGGATTTCGCCGTACGGCAGCAAGCCCGTTTTTATTAAAGCTTGAAAACCGTTGCAAATTCCCAATATCAAACCGTCTTTTTGGAGCAAAGAATACACCGCATCCGCAATGCGCGGCTGCCTGAGAATATTGGCGATAAATTTTCCGGATCCGTCCGGCTCATCTCCTGCCGAAAAACCTCCCGAAAGGGCTAATATACGGCAGTTTTTGAGTTTCCGTTCAAATGCGGATAAAGATTCACGAAGCGCTTGCGGACTGTTGTTGCAAAATACAAAAATTTCCGGTTTTGCGCCGGCAAGCGAAAAGGCATGCGCCATATCGTATTCGCAATTCGTTCCCGGGAAAACGGGCAACAGCACGGCGGGAGCTTCTTTCATATGTACTGAAAAGCGTTTTTTCATCCGTCGGCGCTCGGACGGTGCTTGTTGTGCCGACACATGTTTATGCAAGGCAAAATCGGGCATAGCGCTCAACCCGTTTAAAACGGCTTGCTCCGGTTTTTTATTCGATACGGGTGCAAAAACGCTGCTCAGCGGTTTTTCCCAGCATTTTAACGCTTCTTCAATATCTATACTGCTGTTTTCCCATATGATACGGGCTTGCTCGCACGTTTTGCCCAAAAAAATCGGCGGAATAAAGCCGTATTCGGCGGCAAGCCGCGTTATTTCATCAGTATCTAAAGCGGTTTCTATGATAAAAGAACCGTAAAGCGGGGCAAAACCGTACTCTGCACCGTATGTTTTGATAAAAGAGCCGTCAAAATCAAAGCCGATACGGTTGCCGAAGCACATTTTGCTTACAGCGGCAGCAATTCCCCCGCTTTCAACGGGATAAGCGGAACACACGGCTTGTAACAACCGCAATTTGTATAAAAACCGGCAGTTTTCTTTAAATGACGCATAATCGGGAGCACCGTCGGCCTGCACGGCTAATTTGAACATATATACATTATTCGCAGGACGGGTAAAAGCGCCGCCGCTTATCATATTGACATCAACCGTGTCAACTGCAAAGGAAACCAGCGTCGGCGGTACATGAATGTCTTCAAAGCTGCCGGACATGGAATCTTTACCGCCTATAGCTGCAATCCCCATAGCCTTTTGAGCACTTAAAGCGCCTAAAAGAGCCGCAGCGGGTTTTCCCCAGCTGTGCGGAGAAACGGCGGATTCAAAATACTCTTGAAAACTGAGCCGGCAGTTTTCGCTGCGGCCGCCCATACACACAATGCGCGTTAAAGACTGCACAACCGCATATTGCGCGCCGTGCCACGGACTCCATGAGGAAATGCGCGGGTCATAGCCGAAAGCCATAAGACTTGCGGTTTTTGTTTGCTTGGGATAGGGTACGGGAATTTTTGCCGCACAACCGATTTCCGGTGTCGCTTGAAAACGGCCGCCCATCGGGAACAACACGGTTGCAGCACCGATACTGCCGTCAAAACGTTCGGATAAACCGCGCTGCGAACATACGGCCAAATCGCTTAAACATGCAAACCACGCTTCCTTTATGCCCTTTGTTTTTAAAACCGTAAAAACCGCATCCGAAGGACGATTTAAAGGTGATTTATCTTTATCGGGGGCCGAAATACGGGCACTGGCACGGCGCGCAGATCCGGCACTGTCCAAAAATGTGCGATCCAAATCGACGATAGTATCGCCCTGCCATTTCATTACCAAACGCTTTGAATCGGTAATTTTTGCAATTACAACTGCGTTCAAATTTTCCGCTGCAGCGGCGGCAATAAACGTTTCGGCATCCTTATCTTTTACGACAACGGCCATTCTTTCTTGCGATTCGGAAATTGCAAGTTCCGTGCCGTTTAATCCTTCATATTTTTTCGGAACCGCATCCAAGTTGATTTCCAAACCGTCGGCCAACTCACCTACCGCTACAGCAACACCTCCGGCGCCGAAATCATTACAGCGCCGTATCAGTGCGCTCACTTGAGGATTGCGGAACAAACGCTGAATTTTTCGCTCTTCAACGGCGTTTCCTTTTTGTACCTCCGCCGCAGCCTGAGTCACCGATGCCTTTGTATGAACTTTTGAAGAACCGGTTGCACCTCCGATACCGTCCCGGCCGGTGCCTCCGCCGACTAAAATAACACAATCTCCGGCTTCGGGTTCTTCCCGCTTTACCGATGAAGCCGGAGCGGCCGCTATAACGGCACCCAGCTCCATGCGTTTTGCTTCAAAGCCGCTGTCATATATTTCCGTAACCTGTCCGGTAGCAAGACCTATTTGGTTTCCGTACGAACTGAACCCGCTTGCCGCTTCACGGGTAAGTTTTAATTGCGGTAATTTACCCGGCCGCGTTTTGTCGGCAGGCGTGCGCGGATCCGCAGCTCCCGTTACGCGCAAAGATTGATACACCCAAGAACGCCCCGACAGAGGATCGCGGATTGCCCCTCCGATACAGGTTGCGGCTCCTCCGAAGGGTTCTATTTCGGTCGGATGATTATGGGTTTCGTTTTTAAACATCAAAAGCCATTTTTCTGAAGTTTTGGGATTTTCACATTCAACATCGATATATACTGAACATGCATTTATTTCTTTCGATATTTCCACATCTTCAAGTAAGCCCCGTTTTTTAAAGTATTTTGCACCGATACACGCCATATCCATTAAAGACGGTTCGCGCGCGGACAAACCGTATACTTCATTCCGCATAGACTCGTATTCTTTTAAAGAAGCTTTAAAAGAATCGGCAAAAAAACCGTCCTCAATATCGATTGATTCTAAAAGCGTATTAAAGGTTGTGTGCCGGCAGTGATCGGACCAATAAGTATCCAAAACACGAATTTCGGTTTCGGAAGGATTCCGCCCTATGTTTTTAAAATAATCCTGTAAAAACAACAGATCCGCGTTATCCATAGCAAGGGACATCGATGAAGCTAAAACGCTTAAATCCTCTTGATTCATGGCAATAAAGCCGTCAATACGGGAAATTTTACCGGGCATGAGAAGCTCCGTTTTTAACGTTTGGGGCAGGGTCGATGATGCTTCCCGCGAATCGACGGGGTTTATAAGATAACTTTTTATACGGCCTATATCCGTTTCGGATATGTTTCCGTCTATAACAACCATCTTTGCGCACTTAACTATGGGTTTTTCACCGCCGCTTTGTGCGAGGGTATCTTTTTCCAAGAGGGACAAACACTGCTGCGCCGAATCCGAACGCTGGTCGTACTGACCCGGAAGATATTCCCATATGATGACGGTGTTTCCTTCTGTCGAAGGCGGCTGTTCAAAACAGCACAGATCGCTTTGCGGTTCGGAAAAAACACAGCGCACAGCTTTTCGAAAAGTTTCACTGTCGACATTTTCTATGTCATAACGGTTTATAAAGCGCAGTTTTTTTATACCTGAAATACCCAAAAAGCCGGTTAAATCGTCGTATATGCGTTCCGCTTCATTTTGAAAACCGTCTTTTCTTTCAATATAGATACGAAACATAAAAAAAGTATAACCGAAAGGGGAAAAAACTGCAATGTACAAGCTTGTATTTCCGAGTAATCGAAAAACCGAATCGGAAACGTCAAGAGCGGAAAAAGAGCGAGCACGTTAAAAACAGCGGCCGATTAAAATATTTTAGACGGTGCGCAAAGCCGCCCTTGTATCTACAATGCGGCGCATATCGACAATATTGCTCACCACAATATAACTGTCATACACTTCTATTTTGCGCTTTTCGACGAATTTATTTATCTCATCGCGTACGATATCGACGGGAAGTCCCGCCCAATGCGAAATATCCTGAATGGTCAAATTAAAACGCATCGTGCGTTCGTTCGGATCAAGCGGAGCATTCATTTCGGCAAACATCAAAAAAACGTCGGCAATACGCGCTTGTGTATCTTCAATAACCAAAATTCTAAATCGGCGCTTTTGATCGTAAATGCGCTTGCAAAAAAGCTTAAGCAATATCAGAGCGATTTGCGGGTTTCCCGTAATTAAAAGCTCGAAGTTTTCTTTATTGAATTCCAAAACTTCAACCTTATCAACGGCAACGGCAGTGGCGGAACGCGGCGAATTTTCCAAAATAGCCATTTCGCCGAAAAATTCCGACGGACGCAAAATATCGAGATTTTTTTTAGCGCCCTTTACACATTTTACCAACTGAACATACCCCGATTGAATAAGATAAAAACTGTCGCCGGGTTCATATTCGGCAATGATAACGGAACCGGGTTCAAATGTTTTTGCAAACCGCGAAAACGCCGGAAGCGAAAATTGCTTAAGTGCTCCGGCCGGAGACCCCTGTGTGTTTTCCGCAGCTTCAACCGTAGCCGCAGCTATTTGGCGCTGATTGCCGCCGCGCTGTTTTTGCATATCCAGACGGCGTTTTGTACTCGTATATAATTTTGCCACTTCTTCTTTGTTCGAGGCGTTCGGAAAACGGGATAAGAGTTTCATGCATACATCGCAGCATGTTTTATATTGCTCGTCTTCGAGAAAACTTTGCGCAACCGAAAACATACCCGTCGGCTGATCGACATCGGCATTGCTATTTAAAATGGATTCGGTTTTGCGGTGAATTGCGCGAAGTTGATTTGAAAAAACACGGAGCATTTTCATAATAACAGCTCTGTTTTCGCTGAACATTTTTTCAAATTCGGCAACATTTAAAACGATAACCAAACTGTCCGCAATAACCGTCGCCGTTTCTTCGCGCGGAAAATGCCCTAAAGCCGATTTTACACCGAAAAATTCGCCTCGCTTTACATGTTCCGTTTGCGGCGCACCGGTTTCAATATCCGTGCTCGTTAAAACAATAAGTCCCTGCTGCAGGATAAAAATCCGTTCATCGCGATCGCCTGAAAAATAAATAATCGAACCTTTTGTATACTGCATCGCCTTAGGCATGACCGTTCCTCTGCGCTATTTAAAATAGGGGCATTAAATTCCACAAAAAAAGTGAAAAGTCTTCAATACCCTAGTATTATTATAACATAAAAATAAAAATTATGCTATTGTTTTTTTATGATAGATTTACATACTCATTCATCCGCATCCGACGGCAGTTTTTCTCCTTCGGAATTGATTTTTTATTGTGCCGAAAAAGGCCTTTCTGCCGCAGCCCTTACCGACCACGATACGCTTTCGGGGTTGGAAGAAGCGTCAAAAGCCGCACAACAAGCAAAAATAGAGTTTATTCCCGGAATCGAACTGAATATTCAATGGCCGCAGGGCGAATTCCACATGTTGGGCTTGGGCATAGACAATCCGAGCGGACATTTATATTCCCTTATTGATTTTTTACAGGAAAACAGAAAAAAACGCAACGATGAAATCCTTAAAAAGTTGAAAAATATCGGCATATGCATAAGCCGCGCCGAATTGGAAGACTTTTTTCATACGCCGTCATTAGGCAGACCTCATATTGCCGATTATTTGGCCCTAAAAAAAATCGTAAAAACACGTCAGCAAGCTTTTGACCGCTATTTGGCAAAGGGCAGACCCTGTTATGCGGAACGGCGGGGAGCCGATGTCGAAGACGCCGTTCATGCAATAAAAAAAAGCGGCGGGCTTCCCGTTTTGGCACATCCGATGTCTTTATACCTGTCTTGGGGTAAGCTTCCCGGCGTTTTGGAAGAACTTTTTGAAAAGGGAATCGCAGGTATTGAAGCATGGCATCCGGGAGCGCGCGTTGCAGAATGTAAGCGGCTTGAAGAAACGGGTAAAAGAATAGGTTTTTTTATAACCGCCGGAAGCGATTTTCACGGTGAAAAACGGCCGGACCGCAAAATAGGAAAAACCGCAGGGCAAAAACCCATAGACGAGCGCTTTTTGATCGATGAATTGCAGCCCGCATTAATTGCCGCCCGCAACGGATAATAACGGATAACAGGGGCTTGTTCAAAATACAGTTTTTCTCAAAATGCGGTTTTCGGCCGCCTTCTCTTTTTACCTGCCTTTTATATACTTTTTACGGAATTTATATATTTTTTACGCGATAAGTCTGTTTTTTTTTCAATCGGCGCCTATCATAAGTATGAGGTGACCTATGAATATTATCAGTTTTTCGCCCTTCGGATACGAAGGCTCTTTAGTTACGGTTGAAGTGGATTTGCGGCGCGGCATTCCCGCCGTGGATATGGTAGGTCTTGCGGACAATGCGGTAAAAGAAGCCCGTGAGCGTATGCGGGCGGCCATACGGAATTCCGGCTTTGATTTTCCTATCGAACGTATTTTAATCAGTTTATCGCCGGCGGACGTAAAAAAAGAAGGAGCGGGCTTCGACTTGGCAATAGCTCTTGCCGTTTTGAATAAAAGCATCTGTCAATCGATAGCGCAGCCTCCGTCCTGCGCCAAAACCGTCCTTGTTATGGGAGAATTGGAACTTTCCGGCCGTATCCGTCCGGTACGCGGCGTTCATGCAGCCCTTTCGACCGCACGGGAAAACGGCATAAGCTATTGTATTATCCCGGCGGAAAATAAGGCCGAAGCGGCAGTTTTTACACAGGATTACCGGTGTGAAAAAAACGAAAAATCGGGCAAAAACTGCGAAGCACCAAAAACACAAGTACCCGTAAAAGTGCCGGCAATGCGGGTTTTTGCCGCCGCCCGTCTAACCGACGCTTTCGGCATTTTAAGCGAATTAAACGCATTAAACGAATCCGAGCCGGAAGAACGGGAATTAAGCGGACGGGAACAAGGGTGTACAAGTTCGGCCGCCGGTTTAGACAACAGCAGTCCGGACAAAAACGGTTCGGCCGGCGGTATTTTGCAAAAACGTACAACAATATCGGGCGTTCAAAAAAATACCGAAGAGGTTGTATTTGCGGATTTTCCGCCCGAACTCGATTACGGGGAAATTAAAGGACAAACCTTTTTTATCCGCGCCCTGCAAATTGCAGCTGCCGGACGTCATAATCTCATTGTATACGGATCGCCGGGCTGCGGGAAAACCCTCGCCCTCAGCCGTTTTTACACGCTTTTACCCCTTCTTACCGAAGAAGAAGCGCTGCCGGTAACGAGAATTTACAGTATCGCCGGTCTTTTACCCGCAGGAACGCAAATACTCCGCGACGCTCCCTTTCGCCGTCCGCACCAAAGCGCAAGTTTGGAAGGTATGATAGGCGGCGGCTTACAGTGCAGGCCGGGAGAAATATCTCTTGCCCACAACGGAGTATTATTTTTGGATGAAGCCGCCGATTTTCGTCTTTCGGTACTGCAAGCTTTGCGCGTTCCTTTGGAAGAAGGAAAAATCACTTTAAGCAGGGCGGCGCGTACCGCAGTATATCCGGCTCTTTTTCAATTGTTGCTTGCGGCAAACCCCTGCCCCTGCGGAAACTTCGGTTCCGCCGATAAAATATGCTTGTGTCATCCGCGCGCAGTCGAACAATATTGGCGGCGTTTTTCCGCGCCCCTTTTGGACAGAATCGATATACGGATTGCTCTTTCAAACGATACTGCTCCTCAAGCGGCCCAAGAACAAAAGCAAACGACACAAAGCATGCGCAAAGGCATAGGCAGGGCCGTCGCCCTGCAGCGGCACAGGCAAACATGTCCGAACGCACGCCTCGATGTTTCACAGATTCGCAGCTTATGCCCCCTCGACGGCGAAACCGAGCTTTTTTTAACCGACAGTGCCGGCCGCTTCGGTTTTTCATCGCGGGGCGTTCATTCATGCATAAAACTTGCGCGCACAATTGCGGATATCGAAGGCCGCCGGTCTATACAAAAACGGGATATGGAAGAAGCGGTACTGCTTCACCGCAATGCCGGCGGCATACACATGATGTTTTAACGGTGTCTTAACGATGTTTCAAAAGAGGTTCTTTAAGCGTTTTTTGTAACTGCGTTTTACCAAACAGTTTTCAGCGCCCCTCGTACTGTAAGTTCGAAATAATCCAGCACAGTTTTTTTCCGGTATCGTTTAATCTGCCCGCCGACTGGGTAAGGGGAACCCAATCGTCGTTTTTTGAAATAAAATTCGGAAAAAACCGATTGTAGGCACCGGGAACATAGAGGCCGCCGGCATCGAAATCGGCCGGTTTTGCCTGTGCGTCTCCCTGATATATGCGGGAAATGAACACCTTACTTGTTTTATGCGCTTCTTCTTCAAATACGGTAAGCGTTTTTTTTCGGGACGAGCGCATATCATATAAAATCGTATTATTTCGGAAAAATACGGTAACTTTTTGCCGCTGTTCCGTAACAGTACCGGTGTACACAATGCCGTTTACGGTTGCGGAAACGGCGGTTTTAAGCGTTTCGACGGGGCCGTACACTTCTTTAACTTTGCCCAAATCGTCGGCGCCGATAAGCACGAGGTCTGCATCGTCAAAATCGGCAAAAAGCAAACTCAGTCTTCCCGTTTCGCGCACAAAGCGCACATCCAAATTATCCGGCCCCATTGCCGAAGAAGCGACGGCATCTTCGAGGGCACGGCGAACCCTCTGCTCATCCGGATAGCGGCTGTTAAGTCCGCCGAAAACAACGGCAACTTTCAGCGTCAGTTTTTTACGTAAGTCGGCAAGTTCGTGTGCCGCGGAACCCGGAATAATTTTTTCCGCTTGAATAAAGTCTTTTTTAGCTAAACGGAACGCAGCATAATTTTGCAGCCTAACCTTTGCTCTGCCGTCGGCAAGATACAAGAGAACGGCCTTTTCTTTTGCAGCGACGCTTTTTTCACGGCTGTCTTTATAAGCGGCTATCCATGAACCTGCTTGTGCGTAATATTCGGAAGCCTTTAAAAGCGAATCCGGCTTTTCGGAAACGACAAGACTTTCGGCTGCGGCATAACACAGTTCGGCACCCAGATTGTTTATTTGCGCATCCAAATGATTCGAATATTTTTTTGCACGGCGCAAAGAGGGTAATGCTTGCGAAGCCGCAGCAACTGCCGACGAGTAGCGCGAAGCGGCAAGGGCCTTTGCATACAAAGCATCCGTCGCTTTTTTGGGCGCTTCGGCTCTAAGATAATCGTAATTTATCGTATCGAAGCGCACACCTTCTTTTTTGCCGCGCAATTCCGTTCCGTAGCGTTTTTGTAAAAGTTCGACCCGTGTATACAGCATAATCCAATCGCCGACATTGTCGGCAATATCGGCATAAACAAGGGGATCGGCTTCGGCACGGCGCAGCATATCGGCTATAAATACTTCGGCTTTGCCCATTTCGTTTTTATATACTCTGATATATGAATCGGATATTTTTCCGTCAAGCAAAAGCGAAGCGGCCGACAAGGCGCGTTCTACGGGAGATTTTCCCTGCACTTGCATGCTCGCGCACGAAAAAAAACACAGCGCACTTATAAACGTGCAAAGTGCACATATTGATTTTTTTGCTTTTGTTTTCATACTCTTATTGTAACGAAAAACGGCAATTTGGTACAGACAGCTGCGATATTTCAATTTACTTGACGTCCGCTTGATATGGGTATAATCTTATAGATACGGAATCACACACTCAATACGCGCAAAGGAGAACAAGCTATGAAATTGGACGGCGCTCAGCGGGAAATTATGGAAGGTGCAAGGGGAGAAACGCTTGCAAAGGTTATGAAAACCCTTGTTTCCTACGGCGAAGCGTTCGGGGCGGAAAAAATGGTCCCCGTAACAAGTAAGGGAGGCCATTTGGTAACCAGCTTCGGTTTGGGGGTTATGAAACCCGTATATGCCCTGATGGACACGCTTATTGAAGGCGGTGCGCTCAGCGCTCAGCCTTTTTCGGTCGATCCGAGACCATTGGCAAAAGAAATACCCGTAAACTTTTTTCAAAATCTTTTGTTCAAAATTATGTATTCGAAACAAGCCGATTACGAAAAACAGCTTGAAAAACTGGGCTTGATGAATCCTAAAGCCTTTACCTGTACTTGCTATATGGACGAAGTGGGCAATAAACCCGAAAAAGGAGAGGTTTTAAGCTGGGCGGAAAGCAGCGCCGTTGTATACGCAAACAGTGTTTTGGGCGCCCGCTGTAACCGCAACAGCGGTATTATCGAATTGTTCGGAAGCATTGCGGGTTATGTTCCGTATTTCGGTCTTTTAACCGACGAAGGCCGAAAAGCGTCTTGGAAAATCGTCGTAAAAACGACACGCAAACCCGAAGCACAGATTTTGGGAAGCGCAATCGGCATGAAGGTTGTCGAAGACGTCCCCTATATTACCGGACTTTCTTCATGGCTCGGAAACGAATTGAATGACGATGTGCGCTCTTATTTAAAAGATATGGGGGCGGCCGCCGCTTCAAACGGGGCGGTCGGTTTGTATCATGTTGAAAATTTAACTCCCGAAGCCGTTGAACGGGGAAGCGCTTTAATTCAAAAAGATGCGCGCGAATATGTAATAGACGATGCCGAACTTGAGCGGGTTAAAAAGTCTTATCCGTGCATTTGGAAAAATCCGGATGCAAAGCCCAAACTTTGCTTTATAGGCTGTCCGCATCTGTCGCTTTCGCAGCTGCAAAGCTGGACGGAGCGCTTGGAAAGCCGCGGCGGTAAACTGAAGATTCCGGTAATTATGACATGCGCGCCGGCGGTAGCGGAAGTTTTTAACAAAACGGCTTATGCTCCGCGCTTAAAAAAAACGGGAGTTATACTCAGCAGTATTTGCCCGCTTATGTATATGAACAATCCCTTGTGCGGGAAAATGCCCGTAATTACGAATTCGAATAAACTGCGCACCTATACAAGCGCGCGCTATTATACCGATGATGAAATTCTAAACTACATTACAACGGGGGCCGTACAATGAAGGTTTTTAAAGGACGGGTTATAGCAAAGGGGACGGCACAGGCACGCGCCCTTGTATCGAAAAACGGATTTAATACGCTGGCAAGCTATCAAAAAAGTTTGATGTTCGGCGATAAAAAGGGTACTTGCTCGGATCAAAACAACCCCGACTTATACGGAAAAGAACTTGCAGGCTCTGCCCTGTGCCTGCCGCAGACAATCGGTTCTACAACCGGCGGCATGGTGCTGTTTACGGCAGCTTCTTTTGGAAGGCAGCCGGCTTGTATGCTCTTTTCCAAACCCATAGATTCGCTTGCGGCCGCCGGCGCAATTCTTGCCGATGTGTGGACGGATTCTTCCATGCCCGTAATCGATAATTTGGGAGATGAATTTTTGGAAACGGTACGCACGGGCATGAACGTTACGGTGGAAGAAGACGGTACCGTGCGTATTGAAGATTAAAACCGTATTATATATTAAAAACAATTGTGCTTATTCATAGAGGGTGCCGACTTTTTCGCATTCGGCATTCCTCGCAGCACACCAAGTTCCCTTTGCAAGGGCGGCACTTATGTCGGGTGTTCCGGAATGTGCGGCGGCCGTTTTTAAGTATTCGTATAAAAATCCCGAAGAAAAAGAATCTCCGCAGCCGATAGTATTTACGGCTTTTATTTTTTCGACCGCTGCCTCAAAGGCTGTGCCGCGGAATGCTCCTACGGTACTTTCACTTCCCCGCGTTATAACAATGCAGTTATTCAATTCACGGCTTTTATCGGCAACAGCTTTCATTAAACCTGGAGTATCGCGTATCTCCTGCGTACAAAAGGTACCGCAAAATTCTTTTGCATTTATTTTTATAATATCGGGCGTACATTCTTTCAAAACGGACAGCAATTCTTTTCCCCAAAAATCCACAAGAAGTACCACTCCCGCATCGCAAGTGCTTTTGCATACGCGGACTTTAAAATCTTCCGGCCATATTTTAGGAGTCGTTCCCGCAAATAAAAGCGCATCGCTTTTTTTTAAAGCTTTTTGGAGCTCGGCCCATATACGCTTTTCAGCCTTTACTATCATCATTTTGTTTTGTTCGCCGGGACAATCGGGTTCGTCCATAACCAATTCGGTTACGCGGCCGTTTTCTTTTTCCAAAAGCGTACAGCACACACGCACTCTTCCGGGTACGGGAATTATGGAAGATTCCAAAGCGTCGGCGCGGGCAAGCGACACAAAATCATCGATATTTTCTTTACCGGCAGGACAAATAAGTAAAGCACAGTTTTGTTCCAATTGATTGAGTACTCGTGCCGCATTTACTGCCTTCCCCGACGCATCGAGTCGATAGCGAACGGAACGGTTCACTTCATTCATGTTTACGCGCTCAAAAACAGCGGTACGCTGAATGGTTGTACTCATACACAATGTCGTTATACGCATGTTTTCCTCCGGTTTTGTATCGATTTACTCTACCTTATCGGAAGCTAAAATACAAGTATGTGTACATTCTTATTTACTTTTTTCACTTTTCGTTATATACTTAATTTGTCTGACATAAAGAAGCGGACGACAAAGGCTTCTGCATGAAAGATACCCCCATTTTTTTCATCCTGCGTACCTCGTGCGGTATCTTTCAGTGAATTTCGTGTCATGCAAAAACGTTTTGAAAGAGGTTCCGTATGGAAACACGAGTTGCGGTTATGAGCGTTATCGTCGAAAATCCCGATTCGGTAGCGACGCTGAATGAACTTTTACACGAATACAGTTCTTATATTATCGGCAGGATGGGAATCCCCTACCGCAAAAAAAACATCAATATTATCAGCATCGCCCTCGACGCTCCGCAAAATACGCTTTCAAGTCTTGCGGGAAAAATCGGTAATTTAGCCGGTGTAAGCGTTAAAACGGCTTACTCAAGCGTTATCGGCACAGACGAAGAACATTAATGAATATTCACGCCCTTATCGACAAATTAACCGCGCGGCGTTCTCTTTCTTTGAGCGAATACGAAGCTCTTATAACCGGACGGACACAAGAGGCTGCCGCGCTCCTTGCCGAGCGCTCGGATACAATAAGAAAAAGCGTTTACGGAAACACGGTATTTATCCGCGGTCTTATCGAAATAAGCAATTTTTGTAAAAACGACTGCCTTTACTGCGGCATAAGGCGCAGCAATACGGACTGCGAGCGTTACCGCCTCGGCGAAGAAGAAATTATAAACTGTGCCCGTACCGGTTATGAGCTGGGCTTCCGAACCTTTGTGCTGCAAGCCGGAGAAGACCCTTTTTTTTCGGACGATTTTTTATGCCCGCTCATACGTAAAATAAAAGCTCTTTTTCCCGACTGCGCGCTTACCCTTTCTTTGGGAGAGCGCAGCTTTGAAAGCTATAAAAAGCTTTTCGACACGGGAGTTGACCGCTATCTTTTGCGCCACGAAACCGCCGATAAAGCTCATTACGAAAAACTGCATCCTGCCGAATTATCGTATGAAAACAGAATGCGCTGTTTACACGAACTGAAAAAAATAGGCTTTCAAACGGGCTGCGGTTTTATGGTCGGCTCCCCCTACCAAACGCCGGCTTCTCTTGCGCAGGATTTAAAATTTATCGAAGAGTTTAAGCCGGCTATGTGCGGTATCGGCCCCTTTATTCCTCATAAAAAAACCCCGTTTAAAGACGAGCCGGCCGGTACGGTCGAGTTAACCTGCTATCTTTTGTCCGTTATACGAATCATTCATCCTCACGTGCTTTTGCCCGCAACAACGGCTTTAGACAGCATAGATCCCGAAGGGCGCATAAAGGGGATTGCAGCGGGAGCAAATGTGGTTATGCCCAATCTTTCTCCTTCAAACGTACGAAAAAAATACGAACTGTACAATAACAAAGCACACACGGGAGCCGAAGCCGCGGAAAACAAAAAATTATTGGACGAACAACTGCGCGGCGCAGGCTATAGAACGGTAATCGGCCGGGGTGATTTTTGCACAACTCCGGCTTCCGATACAAATCTGCGAGAAAGAGATGATCCGACTCAAAGAAAGGAAGGAAATTATGGCACAGTACAATCCGAAGTCTTTGCATGCACAAGAGTTCATCAATGACGAAGAAATCCGCGAAACCCTTGAGTACGCGGAAGCTCACAAAAACGACGAAGCGCTGATCGACGAGATTCTCGAAAAAGCGCGGCCTAAACAAAGCGGAACGGGATTCCGTTGTGCAGGTCTTACACACAGGGAAGCCTCGGTTTTGCTTGCCTGCGAAATACCGGAAAAGGTGCAAAAGATTTATCACATTGCAAACAAAATAAAGCAAGCCTTTTACGGAAACCGAATCGTTATTTTTGCGCCCCTGTATTTATCCAACTATTGCGTAAACGGCTGCGTATACTGTCCCTATCACTACGCAAATAAACATATCCGGCGCAAAAAACTCACTCAAAAAGAAATAGAAAAAGAAGTAATCGCCCTGCAAAACATGGGGCATAAGCGGCTCGCCCTTGAAGCCGGAGAAGACCCCGTAAACAATCCCATCGAATACATCATAGAAAGCATTAAAACCGTGTATTCGGTAAAACATAAAAACGGGGCTATCCGCAGGGTAAACGTCAATATTGCCGCAACCACTGTTGAAAATTACCGCAAGCTCTGCGAAGCCGAAATAGGCACTTATATTTTGTTTCAGGAAACCTACCATAAACAAAGTTATGAAAAACTGCATCCGACAGGCCCGAAGCATAACTATGAGTATCACACCGAAGCTATGGACAGAGCAATGGACGGCGGTATAGATGATGTGGGTTTGGGCGTTTTGTTCGGCTTGGAAATGTATAAATACGAATTCGCGGGTCTTCTTATGCATGCCGAACACCTTGAAGCCGTTCACGGAGTGGGACCTCATACAATCAGCGTTCCGCGCATAAAAAAAGCAGACGGTGTAGACCCTGCGGCCTTCGATAACGGGATAGACGACGAGATTTTTGCAAAGATAACCGCCTGTATCCGCCTTGCCGTTCCCTATACGGGCATCATCATTTCCACGCGCGAAAGCGAAAAGGTACGGGGCAGGCTCCTCGACTTGGGTGTTTCTCAAATAAGCGGGGCATCGCGCACTTCCGTCGGCGGATACACCGACACGGAACGGCCGCACGATACCGAACAGTTCGATGTATCGGATCAAAGAAGCTTGGACGAAATTGTGTGCCGGCTTATGGAAACGGGTCATATTCCCTCGTTTTGTACGGCATGTTACCGGATGGGACGCACGGGCGACCGTTTTATGAGCTTGTGTAAAAGCGGGCAAATTCTTAACTGCTGCCACCCGAACGCATTGATGACCCTTTCCGAATATCTGGAAGATTACGCTTCGGCGCCCACAAAGAATATCGGTTATAAGATGATTCAAAAAGAAGCCGCACGCATACCGCGGGACACGGTGCGCGCAAAAACGTTGGAAAACATCGAAAACATTAAGGTTAAAAACCGGCGCGACTTTTATTTTTAATGTGAGGGTATACGGATGAGTTTAAATACGACAGCGTCCGCCGAGCGCATTCATATTTCTTTTTTCGGCAAGCGCAATGCCGGTAAGTCGAGCCTTGTTAATGCCGTAACCGGGCAAAATCTGTGCGTGGTTTCGGATATTAAGGGAACGACAACCGACCCCGTAAAAAAAGCGATGGAACTGCTTCCCCTCGGCCCCGCGGTTATTATAGATACACCGGGCATCGACGATACGGGAGAATTGGGCTTACTCCGCATCCGAAAAACCGAAGAGATTATCGATAAAACCGATATAGCCGTCCTTGTTGCCGAGGCGGAAGAAAAAGTTCGGGGCAGGGGCTTTTGTCCGGAGGAACAGCGGCTTATCGATATATTTTGCGAAAAAAAACTGCCCTTTGTTATAGCCTACAATAAAAGCGACCTTGTACCCGCAAAATCCTCCGGTGCGGGCACTGCCGCTCCTAACGAAATCTTTGTCAGCGCAAAAACGCTTTTTCATATTCATGAATTAAAAGAAATGCTCGCCTCCCTTGTTAAAAAAAGCGAAAAACAAAAGCCCCTTGTATCCGACTTAATTGAAGAAAACGACATTGTAGTCCTTGTTATACCGATTGACGAAGCCGCCCCCAAAGGCCGCCTGATTTTACCTCAGCAGGCGGTAATCCGCGACATCCTCGAAAAAGGAGGTGTTCCGGTTATTTCGCGCGAGTATAACTTTAAGCAAAGCCTTTCTTTTTTAACACAAAGGCCCGCCCTTGTTATCACCGATTCTCAAGTGTTCGGCCCGATTGCAGCCTCCTGTCCCGAAGATATACCCCTTACCTCGTTTTCGATTTTAATGGCGCGCTATAAGGGCGATTTATCGGCCTTGCTGCAAGGAGCGGCCCTGCTTAAACGGCTGAAAGACGGCGACAAGGTGCTTATATGCGAAGGCTGCACCCATCACCGCCAATGCAAGGACATAGGAACGGTTAAAATTCCCGGTTGGATAGAGAATTTTTGCGGCGCAAAACCCGATTACACCTTTACTTCAGGAGGCGATTTTCCGAAAGACCTTTCGCCTCATAAACTGATTGTACACTGCGGCGCCTGTATGCTTACCGAAACGGAAATGAAAAACCGTATTGCACGCTCTAGACAAGCGGGAGTTCCCGTCGTCAATTACGGCATCGCCATTGCACATATGCACGGAATTTTACAGCGCAGCCTGGCGCCCTTTCCTCAACACCTTTCGGAACTTACATCGTACTCGGCACAGACATAGGCGTTGCGGTTACGGATGATTTCAAAATTTTCGCTTCAACGGAAAAAAGTTAAATTTGATTTTGAATGTCAATTATTTAAAGCTGCCGCGCGCAGCATACAGAGTGTTGCACAAAAGCATAGCAATTGTCATAGGCCCCACTCCCTTGGGTACGGGCGTAATCCGGCCTGCAACATCGAGGGCTGCCTGAAAATCAACATCACCGACTAAACGGAAGCCGCTTTTTTTTGTATTATCGGGAATGCGGTTTACACCCACATCTATAACCGCAGCCCCCGGCTTTATCATATCGGCACTGATTGTACCGGGGCGCCCGGCAGCTGCTATCAAAATATCGGCATTGCGCGTAAAAGAGGCAAGATCTTTTGTTCCGGTATGACAAAGGGTTACGGTTGCATTTATATCTTTGCGCGCCAAAAGCAGAGCAAGAGGTTTGCCTACAATATTCGAACGCCCGACAACAACTGCATTGGCTCCGTCGGTCGGTATTCCCGCTTCTTTTAACAAAACGGTAATACCGCAGGGTGTACAGGGAACAAAGCCCGCTTGCCCGATTAAAAGATTGCCCGCATTCACCGGATGAAAGCCGTCTACATCTTTTTCGGGCGCAATCGCAGCGATTACTTTTTGTTCATCGATATGAGAAGGCAGGGGCAGCTGAACCAAAATACCGTGTACGCTTGTGTCGCGGTTTAAATCGGCAATAATTGACAATAATTCCGCCTCGTTTATATCCGCGTTTAACAGAACCGACTTATCGGCCATACCCGCTTCGGCAAGGGCTTTTTTTTTCGCGCTTACATAGGAAACGCTTGCAGGATTTTCACCGACAAGGATAACCGCAAGACAGGGATGTATTCCGTCTTTTTTTAATGCGGAAACGTCAAGAGCGATTTGTCTGCGTATTTTTTGTGCGATTGCAAAACCGTCTATTATCTGTGCGCTCATATAACTCCTTCCTTAATTAAGATTATTCAGCACAAAAGAATACAATACTGTTGAAAAATTATGCTATAATTTTACTATAATTATTTTATGATTTTATTTCTAGCCCTGTTTTCACCGGATACCGGTTCGGCAGCCGACAAGCAGCTGCGAATAACGCGCAAAAGGATAAACCGGATTTTTACTTATTCGCGAATTGTAACAGTATGTTTTTAAATCGGCTTTTATAAAGCAAATAGAACTTGGTTAAAAAGCCGATTTATTGAGTTTGTCTTTAATGTATTTTCTATATAAAATCAATCAACTTCATCAACTTTGTAGTAAAGTTCCCCCTTTTTGAAATCATAGGTTTTTTTACCCCATGTACGAGTAACCAACATAGCTATAAAAAACACAATTGCCGTTCCCGTCAATGCTGCAACTAAGAGTCCGAATGAAAGTTGCCCCGCTGAAAATGCTATAATGGCAGGCATTACAACATAGCAAGCCGGAACATTGATAGCATTGATAGGACCGAGTTCTTCCAAAACGGAAGTTTTACGATTCGGATCTACCATTCGACAAAGAGCTTGTCCTGTAGCATTGGTTCCGGTCAACGTACCCCATATAGCAACAGTTCGTTCAAAACCGTGTTTACCGCCAAAGCGTTCACCGAAATAGCGAGTAGTTATATAGGTGAACACAGTAGAAACAACAATGATAACTAAAATAGGAATTATCCATGCACCGATAACGGACAACGAAATAGCCATAAAAGCCGCAGTAACCATCATATCGATACAAAAACCGGAAATACGGACTTGCGTTCCTCTGTCCAGATATTTTTCAAAACCAAGTTTACCGATAATCCAACGCAATAAATATGCTGCCAACATAGCATACAAATATAAAAAACCGGACAAGATTTCACCTACAAATCCGGGAATCATACCGAACAAACGGCATAAAATCTGTCCGGCAACCCATGTAATGCCTACCAAAGAAAAATGAAAGGCCAAAGTGTCTACATTACCGGGATGCGTAGTTTCTTTGCCGTAATATACTTGCTGATCGGGTTCATACAGCCCTTTAAGCATTCCTTCGTCCATTTTACCGGCATAGGGTGCAAGTCCCTTTTCAATACCCTTTCGTACCCAAGGGACACCAATTAAAAAGGCTACTAAAAAACCGGCAGCGGCAAAGGTAACTCCCACCTGAACCGCATTTACCACACCCCCGTTTTCCATCATAGTACCGTAAGTAACGCTTTGTCCCGGTCCCTGTGCAAAAGCAAAAGGAACTTGAAGTCCGTATACGGGCGCCATATCAAAAAAACCGCCTATCAGTTTAAGTATTCCGTATCCCAAAAGTCCTGTCAAAGCATACGGTATTACCCAAAAAAAGCCCATACCGCAAATACCTGAAAATTGGCTGTCCGCCAATCTTTCCTTAAGCGATTTTTTTTCGGTTTTATTTACGGTTCGTTTTGCAGCTAACGTGAGTCCCATATTTGCAAAAGAAAATGACCATAACAACCCTGCAATACTGCTGAAGTCTGCTGCCGTAGCATTTTTAATTAAACCTGTTTGCATTACCAAAAAGCCGATAACACCGCCGATTATACTGGCAGACACAAGATTATTTCGTAAAAAAGGTATCGCCGCACGCAATACAACGCCCAACACAATAAACAAACCCGCCCATGCCAAAGCATTCATACTGATCATAACTACGTTCCCCCTTTTAAAACTGTTTTATTCAACCGGAGCGTTTTCCGATATAAATACAGATTAAAATATAATTTTTGCCCGCTTTTTTGCCGTTTTATTCATATCAAAATGCTGACATTCGGCAAAATCTTTTCCGTGCGTGACAATGTGGGTATACATTTCGTTTACAGCCGCTAACAAACGTTTTGTGTTTTCAGCAATCGTTATATCATCGGGTGCTCCGTTTTGTTGTATGTGTGCGTATAAAGACTCCTCCAGTTTATCGGCTAAAGGACGCCACAACGCCATATATTGATGATAATCCTGTTCAAGAGCGTATTGCAGCCGTTCAAACTGCCACCATGCACTATCCGAAGAATAATGGGAATCTGCATTGCTCAAAGTTTCGGGTAATTTATTTTGTACCGTATAAGGTGCAAATATAGAAAGGCAGGGACAGGCAAAAGCATGGTACCAAACAGGTATTCTGTCCGATGTAAGCTCAACATACGAGGCGGCAGCGGTTTTGCCGGAAGTTTCGTTTATAGCATGCATACAAATAGACACATGAAGCCCGTCGGCAGGACTCCAGCGGGGTTCAATAAGCTCGCCTTCAAAATGATCTCTTTGTACGGTACGCACAGTATCGACAGTAATATGTCCTTTAGCAGCATTTAAAAGCTTGTTCAACCTTACAAAACGAGGATGTGCCGCACGATGTTTAAGATTCAAAGAACCGTATGCTTTTGCAAAGTTAAAAGGTACATTCGGACTAATCCAACCGTTTTTATATGCCCATTCTTTTACATCACCGCTTTCTTCTTCCCAATATTCTTCGGTACTGTAACAGTTGGAAATACCGGCGACATCTTTTACCCGCCTTGCAACCCAGCGCCGATTACACGTATCAAGAATCCACGCTTCGGTATAATCCGCAATAAGAAAAGAATTATGGTATCGATGTTCCATATTTACTGCCGCATTTCCGCCCTGTCCGTAGGCTTCAAGCAAATCCGTAATAACATGCAGTGCCTCGTATGCAGTAGAACCGCGTTCAAGAGCAAGCCGTACAAAATCCATTCCCAAAAGGCCGTTTTCTTGTGACTCGGGTTCGCGCGCCCATACCGCTTCATTACCGACGGCCACTCCGCACTCGTTTATACCTTGCTCAAAACCCCAAATCCAATACGGTTTTGAACCTAATACGCGATATGTATGTAATGCTTGGGGAATTTCAATATAAGTACATTTTACGGTTTCTCCGTCGGTATAATCGGCTGCAGGATATACGGCCAAAGGTTGAGCTTCCGTAAGAGGGCGATCGCTGTTTTTTGCAAAGATTACACGGCCGCTTTCGGTACTGTTTCCCAAAGCCACCATTGTATCGCATGAAAATACATTCATTTTTCTCTTCATTTAATAGCTATCACAGTAACCACTTTGCGATTTAAATTATAACAGCGGAAGAATGGGTTGTCAATTAAAAAAACATATAACATTTATTATCCGTAGGCTCATGTAACTCATTCGGTATAAAATTTGTTTAGCATAATGGACATCAAGTTCGAAACGGAGTATAATAGTTCTGTTCTGAAACGGAAGTTTCCGAACAGGTTTAATATTAACTATATCCCTTTTAGGATTTTATTTATATAGGACGATTCCGAATCCGATCGTCCGTTTTTTGGAGTACTATGAAACGTTTATTGACAATAAGCTTAATGCTTTTATTTATTTTACCCGTTTTTTCTCAAACGGGCGAAATACCGGAAACCATACCCGGCGGTGAAACGGCCGGCGGTTCCGAAAACCAAAGCGATACGGTATACAAAACGAATCAAGCAGGCGATCAATTTATTATTTTAAAATTGAACCTCGGCATTCCTTACCGTCCCTTTAAAAACCTAAAACTCGGCGGCTCCGGAACTCTGGGGTATCAACGATTTATTACCGACGGTTTGATTTTAGGCGGCGATATAAGTTTCGCTTATTCGCAGACGGTCGGTAAAAACGTATTTTATTTTGTGCCGATTTTATTCCGTGCAGGCTGGCAATTTTCTACGGCAAAATTCGAAATTCCCTTATCGCTGGGTATAGGCGGAGCCTTTGAAAATTATATGGACCGCAGCTATTTCGGTTTTGCACTCCACCCGAATGCGGCGTTTTTTTTCCGCTACAACCGTTCATGGTCGTTCGGCGCACACACGGGACTCTATATTTTACCCCAATGGTATAAAAACCCGAAATATAATTATACGGGCATTATTCACGATATGGGACTGACCGTCCGCTATCACTTTTAATGCGGAGGATTGATATGCATAAAAAATTTTACGGATTTTTTTCCGCCTTTTTACTTGCCTTGTTGACTTTTTCCTGTTCGCAGCAGCCGATATTTTGGGCTATAGCCCAGGAAATCAAACTCCTCGATCCTTCCGTAAAAGGAAACGTTCATACTATTGTACGGTGCGCAAATGATTTGTACACGGCAAATGGGAACATATATAGAAAACCCCTTGCAACCGAACGCGGCTGGAAACAAATATCAAAACCCGCCGGCAATGCGGTGTATCTTGCAGCTTCCGATACCCATCTATATGCGATGAGCGCGACCGGCAAAGAGTGTCAAGTGTATGCCATGAATGTGCCGGGAGGAGAATGGCAGCCGGTACCGGGTACCTCAGGCAAAGCCGATGAAATCGTTTTGTTCGATAATAAACTGACCTCAGCACCCGACAGCGCGGCATATGTGAAAGTTAAAGGAACAGTACATCTTTTAGACCATGCTACACTCGGAGCGGACCAAACTCCAAACGGAGCGGGAGCCGATACGGTTGCGGCACTAGGGTCAAAGTCAGCACCCCTTTTTTTCAACACTCGTGCGGTTTGCAATGGAGGCGCGGGAAACACATACAGGGCCGACGGAAAAAAAGTTATAAACATCTCGAACGGTGTCGAAGTAAGTACTTCCGAAGAAGTTACCTGTCTTGCCTTTGATTCAACAAATCTCCGCCTTATTGCAGGCACAAAAAGAGGCTTGGAAGAAATCATTCTCGACAGTTCGGGAGATCCGCAAAGCACAGCTCTTTTGGGAGCAAACGCCGAAGCCGCTTTCGGAGAAAGCGAAATATTTTCGCTTGCCTGTTTCGGTATATTTGATAATGACGCAATCTATGCCGGAGTCGGAAAAAAAGGTTCTTCCAATCACAATGCCTTATGGGGATACTATCCTTCGCGCGGCAATTGGAATTACGAATAAGCGGCGCATATGGACTTATTCGCCGCAGCGGCCGCAGGGCAAACGGAACGGGAAAGTCCTCTTGCCGCGCGTATGCGGCCGCGTAACCTTGACGAATATATAGGACAGGACCATATTGTGGGAAAAGGCAGGCTTTTGCGCCGCGCCATTGCCGCAGACAGGCTCAGCTCGGTTATCTTTTACGGGCCGCCGGGAACGGGAAAAACAACCCTCGCCCGCGTTATCGCACATCACACCAAAAGCAATTTTGTAAGCCTTAACGCCGTTTTAAGCGGCGTCCAGCAGATCCGCGATGCGATTGCTCAAGCAGACGAACAGCGCTCCTTATACAATAGGCGCACCATTTTATTTGTGGACGAAGTACACCGTTGGAATAAAAGCCAGCAGGATGCCCTTTTACCCTGGGTAGAAAACGGAACGATTATTTTAGTCGGCGCCACAACCGAAAATCCCTTTTTCGAAGTCAATAAGGCCCTCGTAAGCAGAAGCCGCGTGTTTCAGCTTTTTACGCTCACAAAGGACGATTTAATGAAGGCCGCCCGCGCCGCCCTCGACGATAAAGAACGCGGCTACGGAAGATGGAAAATCGAATTCGAAAAAGGCGCCTTGGAGCACTTAATCGATACGGCAAACGGCGATGCGCGCAGCCTTTTAAACGCCCTCGAACTTGCAGTTGAAACCACTCCGGAGCGCTGGGCGCCCGATAAAATTCCCTGCGAGCCGCCGGAAAACAGCCCGATTTACATAAGCTGCGAAACCGCAGAAGAAAGCATTCAAAAAAAGGTAGTACTGTATGACCGCGACGGCGACTATCACTACGACATAATCAGCGCCTTTATAAAAAGCCTGCGCGGGCGCGACCCCGATGCGGCTATGTACTGGATGGCGCGTATGCTTGCCGCAGGAGAAGACCCGCACTTTATTTTCCGCAGAATGCTTATCTCCGCATGCGAAGATACGGGACTGGCCGACCCTCATGCAATCGGTATTGTCGAAAGTTGTGCCGCCGCCTTTGACCGTATAGGCTTGCCCGAAGGCCGCTTTATGCTCACGCAGGCGGCCCTCTATTTGGCAACCTGCCCAAAATCAAACAGTACGCTTTGTTTTTTCGACGCCTTAAAGTCGGTCGGCGAAGAAGACGCCGAAGTTCCCGACCACTTAAAAGATCCGAGCCGCGACGCCGAAGCATTGGGGCACGGCAAGGGCTATATGTACCCGCACGCGTACAAAGACCACTGGACGGCACAGCAATATTTACCCGACGGTTTGGCCGGCAGGGTGTTTTATAATCCGAGCGGACAAGGCTACGAAAAAATCATCCGCGACGAGGTATTAAGCCGGCGGGAACTGCAAATTGCAGCCATGCTTGAAGAGTCGCAACAGAATACTGACCGGCTTTTTTGGCAGCATAGAACCGAATCGGACAAAACAAATACCCTGCGTTCCGTTCGCGACACTTTAATCAATGCCGCACATCTAAAACCGAACAGCCGCTGCCTTGTTGTAGGTGCCGACGATGCCCTCCTGCTATGGGAAATAAACCGTAAAACCCCCGACGGACTTACCGTAGGCTTGTGCCGAAGCGAAAAAGGTATGCAGATATTATCGCAGTACACGGCAACACTCGAAGATATACACCGCCCAGAAATTATCCTCCTTCCTGAACACGGTACAAGGGCGGAAAGTTTTGCACACATATTGAAACATACGGTGTTTTCGGAAAGCCTTTTTGATGCGGTTTTTTATAAAAATCCCGTTTCTTGCGCTTCGGACATTGATGATTTAAAAAAAGAAATAGAACTTTTACAGCCTTTTTTGGCAAAACAAAGCGCAATTTTTATCGCGCAAAAAATTCCGTCAAATGCGCAGCGCCTTTCAGCCTTATTGGAGCCCTTATGCGGTTCCGCAAAAGAAAATGCCGCCCTTATAGCGCAGGCCGCACATACGGAAAACGCCTTTTATACGGATGCGTCAAATCCGCTTTTTTCATGGGATGAACAAACACTGCAAAAAGCTTTGGAAACTATCGGTAAAAAAGCCGAAACTCCGCTCATACTAAAAACGGATATGCATACTTTTTACGAAAAGCGTAAAATAAGCACCGATGAAATAAATCGCTGGTTTAATGCCGAAACGTCCGCTTACGGCGGTTTTTTCAGCACACATATGCAAAACGCTGCGGCGTTTTACAGCCTGTTTGCACAAGCTTGCGAAAAGCATATCTTTGACTGGCAGTCTTCGGTTGCTTTTTTTGCTCTAACGTGCTAAAGTATGCTCAGAGGACGGAAGCAAGATGAATTTTATTTTTTTAGGCCCGCCGGGTGCCGGCAAAGGAACTTTGGCCGCAGCTGTTTCGGCAAGCTACGGTATTCCGCACATATCGACGGGAGAAATCTTCCGTGCCGCTATAAAAGCGCAAACGCCGCTGGGCTGCAAAGTTAAAGCGATTATAGATTCGGGTTCTTTGGTCGGCGACGATATCACCGTCGAATTGGTTAAAGAGCGGCTTTCGCAGCCGGACACAAAAAACGGTTTTATTTTGGACGGTTTTCCGCGTACAATCGCTCAAGCCGAGGCACTTGAAAAATTCGCACGTATCGACTGCGCCGTAAACTTCGACATAGATGACAACGGTGTCGTCGAACGGCTTTCCGGACGCCGCGTATGCCGCACATGCTCTCATAACTTTCATGTCGTGTTTATGCCGCCGGAAAAAGAAAACATATGTACGCACTGCGGCGGAGAACTTTTTGTACGCGACGACGACAAACCCGAAGCAATAAAACACCGCCTTGAAGTATACCGCGCACAAACAGCACCGTTAATCGATTTTTATCGCTCGAAAAACTTATTAAAAGACATTGACGCAAAACCGGCGACGGACTTGGTTTTACAGGCTTTTCAAACGGCATTTCCGAAAGAGCGCACATAAAAAAAAGCCCGGCTCACCTTTTTAAGACGGCCGGGCACATGCAAAAAAAACCTTACACTTTGAACTTTTTAACTTCATCCGATAAGCTTACAATACTTTCTTTATTTTTTTGACTTATTTCATTTACTTCCTGCATTGCGTTGCTTATTTCCATTGTGCCTGCGGCCATTTCGTTCATGCTTTCCGTGATAATGCGGGTAAGATTCGCAAGTTTATCCATTTCCTGTGCAACCTGTTCTCCCCCGTTGAGCATTTCGGCCGAACCGCCTTTAACTTCCAATGTCACCGCATTAATGTTTTTTATTGCAGATAAAACTTCACGGCCGCCGGTTTCCTGTTCACGCATCGCGTCCGTTAAGCGATTGCTCATATCTTTTACCTGTTCGGACAAACAGAAAATAGCATTAAACTTTTCTTCAACGGAACGGGAAGAGTCCGAAAGCAATTCCATTTCGGTACTTAAATTTTTAAGCGTTTCGGTTATCGTTTTACCTTGAGCGCTGGACTCCTCTGCAAGCTTTCTGATTTCATCCGCTACGACGGCAAAGCCCCTGCCGGCTTCTCCGGCATGAGCGGCTTCAATAGCTGCGTTCATCGCAAGTAAATTCGTTTGGCTTGCAATATGCTGAATAACGCTCGAAGCTTCAAGCAAGCTGCCCGATTCTTCGGTTATTTTTTTGGTTACGGAATTGGAATTGACAATCGTTTCTTTTCCGTTTTCGGTCGCCGATGCAAGATCCTTAATAACGTAATCCGTTTTTTCAAGCGTTTGAGTAATTGACGAAATATTTGCTACCATTTGTTCAATCGAAGAAGAAGAACGGGCAACACTTTCACTTTGCAGTTCAATACTGGCATTCAGATTTTTTATCGTTTTAATGATTTGTTCTATAGTTGCCGCCGTTTCGGTTACGCTTGCCGCTTGCGTCAAAGCCTGCTGTTTTACTCCGTCAATATTCGTACTTATTTCATGAATTGCACTTGTAGTTTGTGCCATATTACTCGCAAGGCTTGCGCCTACCTGTTCCATTGTTTCCGAACCGGTATGAATCGATTTCAGCGATAAACCCATTTTTTTTATCGTTTGGTTAAAATAATCGGACATATCCGTAATTTCATCATTTCCGATTAGGGGAAGCTGTACGGTAAGATTGCCCTCCGCAACATCCTTTAAAACATCGATTGTCCGGTTAAGCGGTTTTACTAAAACGATTCGCATAAACAAACTGACAGTAAGTATTAAAACGGCAATAAAGAAAACGGCCGTTATAATATTGATAAAAAGCAGTTTTTTGAAGGATTCAAAAACAACCGCTTTTTTTACTTCCAAAGCTATATAAATGCCGGTGTCGGCAATCGGAGAAATACAGATAAATTGCTCGGCATCTTCTATTAACCCTTGTTTTATTTTTTCCGTACCGAAGTTAAAAATACGCTTACCTATTAAATCCGTATTTTTATTGTTAAAACAAACCCCTTTTTCATTTATAAGAGAAAGAGAATATTCGCGAATATCCGTAAATTCAATCGTTGAAAAATAGGCGCTTAAGGGCGCAAGACCGAGATCTACCGTTACAACTCCCAGTTTTTTTCCGTCTTTTTGAAGCACGGAAGTTGCCGTTATCATGGGAACGCCGGTTACTTCGTCATTGTATAATTCGCTCCACACAACCGCTTTGTGTTCCGCAAAACCGTCATTTTTATACCAATCGAATTTTGTATAATCGTTTGTTTCATTGCTGTATTCCCAAGTCATAACGATATTATTGTTTTCCCTAAACCAATAGGGGCCGTAAAAACGTTTTCCGGAAACAACATAGGGTTCAAGCCAATAACCGCCGCCGACAATTTCGTCATCGGAACCGATGAGGGTTTCACTGATTTTTTCGGACTCCATCGGATTTTCAAATCCGAAACGGGTTAACAGTTCCGCATAGTTTATCGAAGCGGTTTCAATCTTTGAAAAAATACTGCCGTAAATTGCATGAGCTTCCCGTTCCATACGATCCGTTAAACCTGTTCTCATATCGGAAGAAATAACATTTGAAAATTGTTTAAAAACTATGGAGCCGAGTAATACAAGAGCTATAATAAAAACAATACATACCACAAACGATGTTTTGAATGCTAAGCTTTTTTTTCCGCTTTTTCCGGGTATAAGCTGTCGTTCCACTTTGCTCATTATCTATCCTCCTTTTGCGGAAACACATCATCCGTATATTATAGTATCGGCATTTACAAACTAAAACTTTGTTAAAATTGCGGAATTTAATATAAAGGCATATTCGGAAAAAGAAACGGGGCTTGCTCAAATACACGGTCTTAAGTATTATGCTTTATAAGAGGATAGTATGATTTTAAAACGTTCAAGCGGAATTTTACTGCACCCCACCTCATTGCCCGGAAGCCCCGGTATCGGTACTTTGGGTAAACAGGCGTTTCTTTTTGTCGATTGGCTCGAAAAAGCCGGCCAAAGTTTGTGGCAGGTTTTACCGCTCGGCCCGACCGGCTACGGGGATTCGCCGTATGCGTCTTTTTCGACCTTTGCAGGCAATCCCCTGCTCATCGATATCGACAGCCTTGTTGAGCAGGGTTTTTTAAGCGCACAAGAAGCCTCTCCTCCCGATTATATTGTGTCTGCGGGAAACGTCGATTTCGGTTCGGTTGTCTATTGGAAAATTCCGCTTTTAAAAAAAGCGGCTCATACTTTTTTAACCCGCAGTAACGAAAAATATACAAAGACCTACACGGATTTCAAAAACAAACAGCATTTTTGGCTCGACGATTACGCACTTTTTATGAGCATAAAAGAATACTACGATGCGCAAGCGCAAAAAGAAGGGCTGTTCGGTAAATTGTGGAACAATTATTGGCCCAAAGCCCTGGCTTTGCGCGAAAAAGCGGCTTTAGCCGATTGGCAAAAATCGCACAAAACCGATATTGAAATTCAAAAAGCGGTGCAGTTTTTCTTTTTTTATCAGTGGGAAAAACTTAAAAATTATGCAAACGCCAAAGGGGTTTCGATAATCGGCGATATACCCATCTTTGTCGCCCTCGATTCGGCGGATGTATGGGCGAATCAGCACTTGTTTCAATTAAATAAAAAAGCGCTTCCGAAGGCCGTTGCGGGCGTTCCCCCCGATTATTTTAGCGAAACCGGCCAGCTGTGGGGGAATCCCCTGTACGATTGGAAGACGCTGAAAGCCGAAAACTACTTCTGGTGGATTGAACGTATCCGCCATTCGCTTACGATAACCGACTATGTGCGCATCGACCACTTCCGCGGTTTTGAAGCGTATTGGTCGGTTCCCTACGGAGAAAAAACGGCGGTAAACGGGAAATGGGTTAAAGGACCGGGTGCGGATTTATTCAATGCAGTGCAAAAAAAACTCGGCACAACCGCTCTTATCGCCGAAGATTTGGGCGTCATCACCGACGGCGTGCGCAAACTTTTAGCCGAATTTAATTTTCCGGGAATGAAGGTGCTGCAATTTGCCTTCGATATCCGCGAATCCGAAGGCACTGGCTGTACAAATGCCTTTTTACCGCATATGTACGATAAAAACTGCGTTGTGTACACGGGAACCCATGACAACGATACAACCCAAGGCTGGCTGAATAATTGTTCGGACGAAGAACGCCGTTTTATAAGCGAATATGTAAGCGGCTGCGTTAACGATGTGCATTTACAAAATCATCAGCTGTGCAGTGCGCTTATAAGCGCCGCCTTTTTTTCAACCGCCGCCTTTGCCCTTATTCCCCTGCAGGATTTGTTTTCATTCGGCTCGGAAATGCGCATGAACACACCTTCCACCTCCGGCGGTTCAAACTGGACATGGCGTATGGACGACGCTTTACTCGGAAACAAAGATACGGCCTTATCGGAAAAAGACGGGCAAAGCGGCGAATACAGCCAAGAAGCAGGTACACATATCGGGAATGAAAAAGCCGCATGGCTTAAACGTTTATCGGAACTTTCAGGACGAAATATCCGTCAAAGCGTATAAACCAAAAAACCGCCGAGTATGGTGTGTCGGCGGTTTTTTGGTTTGATTTTTTTTCTTTTTAAGCTTTATTTATATCCGTTCGGTTTTTTTATCGCTTTTTTCATTGCTTTAGCAAAAGATTCTATTTCTTTAAATTTGTTTTGCTGCTTTAACTCCAAGCCCAATATGTAAATATAAGGCAGCTTTTCTTTTTGCTGCGTGTTTAAACCGTCCAAAAATAAGGTTTCATCATAATATGTATATTGATTTTGATTATACGCTTGCCCGTTAAAGGGAGCTGCTCGTTCGAGTTTTTGCCGGTATTTATCGCGCATCTCATCCGGAGCATCTTCGCCCGGAGCCTTTTCTTTGGTTATAACAACGTACCGATAATCATCATTGCGGGCCTTTGTATACATATCAAACCCGGAACCTTCAAACTGCAATTCCGCGTTTTTTTCGATAAAGCCGAGAAAAAAACGCAATGTGGTATCCTTGTCCGAAGCAAAGATTTTACGCGGCACAAAGACATTGTAATTTTCGTTTTGGACGGACGTTCCTTTGTCCGTAAAATCGAATTTCATCGAGGCAAATACGGGATCCAAGGGACACACTTCGGCTTTTATGCTTAAAAATTCCTTCCAGTCTTTGAAGGTTCCCGAATAACGCGGAATAACGTAATCGCTTAAAAAAGCAAGATCGAGGTTATGTCCGTTTCTGATAGAAGCGGTATCGTCCGTTTTTGTCATCACATACAAACCGCCGGGCATGGGCAAAGCAAAGGATACGGCTTCGGCATTTGCGAAGGGAAGGCTCCAATAATTTACCAGCCATGTACGGCCGTATCGGTCGGTATGCGTATGGGTCCGCGCAGGCTGTCCGTAAGACGTTATAGCGATTCTTTCACTGCCGACCGTACGGTACATACGCGAGGCGCTTAAAAGATAGTCCATATACAGTTTCGGCGAAGCGATTAATTCTTCATAAGCGATATTTTCGGGTCTTTTAATCACCGCCATTGTTAAATTCAGCAGCCGTCCGTACGAAACGCTTCCGTTTTGCGGCAATTTGTATTCGCCGATATCGTTGGGAATAACGGTTGTCCATTTTTTATTATCGGTGCGTATTACGGTAAGAGGAAATCGCGGAATCCAATTTGTGTATAAAATATCGTAACTTCCGTCGCCCTTATTAAAACCTTCATCGCCGGCAAAATCGAATTTGCGCCGAATTTCGTCCACCTTTTTTACGGTTGAAGCACTGTAGTCGGCAATAACTTCACGGCGCACTTGAGTAAGTTTTTTCGGCAGTTTTTGTTCATAATCATACGGGAAAAAGAATTTTTCTTCCAAAATATTCGGGATAACGTAGTAGTGGTTTATGTGAACTCTTCCCGTTCCTTCCGGGAGCTTTTTTGTTTCAAAAAAAGGCAGGGCGTAGTTTAAGTTTTCGTTTGCACTTTTCATTGTAATAATGCCGAGTACATCGCCGTCGGGGGTAACCAAGGGGCCGCCGGAATTACCGGGACTTGCCGCGGCCGAAAACCGCAGCCACTTCCATGACCCGTTTTCTTCTTCGAAGGTTTGGCTGGTTAAAAGACCGTCACGGATAATGATACCTTCGCCCAAAGCGTTGCCGACCGAAAAGGTTTGCGTGTTTAAGCTGAAATTCTCTTTTGCTGAAAGCCCTTTTTTTGTATCTGTATAATTTTCGACGGTAAACACAATATAATCCCTGTCGGTCGCAAAGGATACGAGCGAATCGACTTTGTAAATATTGCCGTCAACCGCGCGTAAAAAATAATCACCGTAAAGACTTTCTTCGTGCAAATTAAAAACGTGGGCTGCCGAATAAAACAAACCGTCGTCCATTAAAAATGCCGTACCGATGGGCAAATACTTATCGGTACGAATTGCAAAAGGAATGCGCTCAAGCGGCAGCTTTTTTTCATATTCGAGAGAACCCTCGTCCGGCTTAAGCACAACAACTTCAAAAACCGCGTCATTTAACTTTGTCAATATTTCCGGCCGCAAAACCGCTTGCGCCGTTAAAAGCGGCACACACAACAAAACGGTTAAAAACACGATTAAAAGATTTTTTTTGATTTTCATATTTTTCTCCTTAATTAACGGGGGCTTCCCGTTCGGCTTGCTTTATTTTGAAGGTAAGCAGTTGACTTATATCCCGTACTCTGAATTCGATAAATTGATATAAGCCGTCGGGATTGGCAACCTTGAGCGGATGATCAAAATCCGGATTTTTACCGTAGTTTCCTCCGTTGATGTTCACCCATTGGTAGGGAGCAAGGGGACTGTTGCCGGTTTGCGCCATAAGCATATAGGTGTCTTCCGAAAGTTCCGTATCAATGAGCTGCTGCAAGATTTCATTTTTATCGGTGTATGAGCTGATTTCAACGTCTAAATTTATACTCTTAAATAATTCAATCAAGCTTTCTTTTTTTACTGCCGCCTGGGGCTGCCCGTTCAATTCCGAAAAGTCAAACAGCTCTTTTGAGTTTATCATTTCAGGATGGATAAAAGGATAATAAACGACAATCATATTTAGTATACAAAAAAAGAAATTGCCGACGTTACCGAAGTTTAAGTCCGCATATTTAAAGTCTTCGGATCCGTGCTTTAAAAGCAGACGGCGGGTTTTTTCGGCATTTACGAAGGCATCTTCGGCAATTATTTGTTCGGAATAAAACTTAAAAGTACTGAATTGAGTTGCGTCGATCGGCTTGAGTCCCGTAGCATCGTTTTTGCGGTTTACATCTACGTTATACTTGAGTAAAGTTTGTATTTTTTCATGGGAACATGAGTAGGAAAGAAGGTAAAGCAGAGAAATATTATTCGCTACGGGCTTATCAAAATCAAAGCCCTTCTTATGCAAAAGAGCGCAGGCTTTTTTAAATTCTTTGAGAGAAAAGTAGGCAAGCGATAGCTGAACATTCATTCCAAGCTCATCCGTTTCATCCAGGCTTGCTCCGCTTTTTACTGTTTTTTCAAAAAGCCGGAAATCCCCGGCTTTTGCCGCTCCAATCAGGGATTGCGCCGAGCCGATTTTTGCAATCATTAATGCCATAAAAGCTATCGACAGCGCTCTTTTCATAAAATCCTCCTGCACCTTTGTTTTACACATACAAAAAACGCATGCACAATCGTTTCGGCAAGGTATCTTTTTACCCTTTACTCCTTGTCGATACAATTGCGCAATTCCGTTTCCAGCATTTTTTTGTATTCATCTTCTTTTTCTTTAAAATACGGTGCAAAATATCCGCCGAAAACCCAGCCGTATTGGTGCCCCTCAGATTCGGATACACAAATATAATACCAAGGGGCCGTAATTCCGTCAATTGTATCTTCATACACGGTTTTTGCCAAAGTTGATATAACGTCGCCTCTTTTTATACTGTCGGTTTTCTTTCCGCGTTCCCAATATCTTGCAATAATAATGGTCTGTGAATCGGTATTAGGAGAAACCCGAAAGCGGACATTGTCCGTCATTACTTTTTGCTGCGTTTCGGTTATAACTTCAATACCGGAAACAATGGCCCGCTTGCCGTCCTCTTTTTCACTGCCGATAGGATAAAAAGATACGTTGTTTATGATTAATTCATTGTCGAACATTACATGGCTGCTTTCAAAGTATAATTGCGCATACATTTCTTTTTCGGCAAATATACGCGGAGAAAGATAATTATCCTTTAATTTATAATCGAATAAGAATACCCTATTGTCAATAATTTTATATGAACCTTCTACCAATACTCCCGCTTGATATGTTCCGAATTTAAAAACATCATCCGAATAAAACAATAAGGGGCTGTAAGGATTAACTGCATAGTCCAGCATCCACTTTGTCGATAACAATTTATCTTTTGACAAAACAGTATCCTTTTTATCATATGTTACTTCCCGTTCGCGCCATGAATAACCGTCGCTCTTATTTTCCCGATAATCGGAACGCATATTGTCGGTTGTTTGAAATACTCGGTTATCGTAATTCTTGTTATCGTTTTCCGCGTGTAGGGTGTCCGTTATTTCCGTGTTTTCATCCGTTTCAAGCGAGGTTTGTTTTTCGGATTCTTTTTGCCGAATTTTATGTATTTCTTCATAAAAGTCATCCATGGTTAGCTCCCGTTTTTGCGGACGGCACGCAGATATTGTCAGCATGTATATACACATAAATATGAATATATATTTTCTCATTTTTTTGCGGCCTCCTTTATTCGGGATACTATATTTACAGATAGATTATCCTATGTTCCATATACTGTCTACACGTTTGCTGTCCGATTTGAATTATATTTTGCGGTTCCGGGTTTTACAATCGCTAGTTATATCGCACGCTACTTATATCACAGGTAGATAAAAAACGATGCGCCCGACTCTATTTTCAGCTATTTACTTTCAAAATTATATCAATCATATCGTTGTTTGTATATATGGAGGCTAATGTTTGTATGTTTTGACTGAATTGCGTTTTGTCTTCGATGTAGTCGCAAAAGGAATATACATCGGGGCTTCCGTTTGAATACCGATAAAATGTTTTGTGCCGTTTTTCGCATAGTAAAACAAAGCGCTCATAGTTTTTTGTTTTTAACATATAATACAACATATGTAAAACGGGATGCGTAACGGTGTCCATAATCATATAGCGCCACAATTCAAATGAAAAACCGGTCGGTAAATCTTTTTTTTGTAAATCGCAGTCCGAGTACAGTAAAACGGTTTTGCTATATTCATCAAGCTCAAACATTATACTCTCTTTTAATTCGCCGATATGTTTGTCTTTGTTTTTTATCCAAGCCTGTCTGTTAAACGCATCGATATCGCAGACTTCTTCAAACTGCCGGTTATAAGCAATAGCCTGTAATTTATTTTTTGAAAAGATAATCCACTCAAGAATATGCGCGACAACATCCTTAGAGTTCCAATTTTCGTAACGGCCGGCCGTATGCTCCGTTTTGTACAGTTCTATAAAGTTACCGATATCCGTTTTTGTTTTGTCAATTTCAGTTTGTATTTCTTTGATTGTCATACCGGTTTTTCATTCATAATTTTTATTAGCCGGCACTTAAATTCAGGAATAATATTTTTTGCAACATCCCATACAATTTCATAATCAACGGAAAAATAACCATGTATAAGCTTATCACTCATGCCCGCAATATTCCGCCATGGAACCTCTTTATATGTTGTTACCACATCATTTGAAATATTCTTAACAGCTTTTCCGATAATCTCAATACTCCGTGCAAAGGCTCGCTGTGCTTTTGCATCTTTTAGAAACTGCGCTTTTGTCATGCCGGCCGTTTCAGATTCGAGAAAAATAATCTCGTCAAAAATATGTTTGAATAAATCTTCATTCGAGCGATACATATTCAACCTCGTTAAGTATTGTGTGTTCAATATGCGGACTTAAGCCTTCCGGTGTTAATAAATCTACGTTTGTTTTTAGGTTATCTTCCAAATAATAAACCAAATTGATAAAATTATTATAATTTTTTTTATCGGCATAAAAGTCAACCAGCATATCAATATCGCTTTCTTGACTTTGCTGATTACGCACATAAGAACCGAATAAGCCGATTTTTTTTACACCATACGAGCGGAGCGTATTTTTATTATACTCCAGAAAATTAAAAATTTCCTGTTTTGCTTGCGGTTTCATACCGGTATTATATCATGCCTTTATGTATTAAGTTAAGACCGGCAACAAAGAGTTTTCTTAAAACAAAGTACATAGCCACGCGAGTGCAGCGCAAATAAGAAGAGTACATGCAATTATAATCCAGCCGACTATATGGGCACCGCGGAATCTTTCTTTTCTGTCGGGAACGGCATCATAAACTTCTTTTGGGGCCGAAGAAAAAAACTTTTTGTCCTGAACAAAAGCCACTCCGCCGTACAACAAAAGAAAATAAAACACCATCAGCATAAGCGTTGCTGTTACCGTTATTGTCATTGTATCATGCCTCCTTGTCGTCGGCTTTGAAGCGCGGGTTAGTCTTTATTGTAATACCGCTCACTTACTATTAATTGAAATAATAACTAATTATACATAATACCAAAATAATCCAAACATTGTTTCATTAAATCCTGTCCGGTAAGACATGTATCTCTTAAAAAACCGCGTTCATTTTTCCACTTTTTAATTCCTCTGTAATAGTAAAGTTTTAGTTCTTCAGTAATTATAAAAGGGACAATAGTATGTTTAAGACATTCCTTGAACATTATTAATCTTCCAATACGGCCGTTACCGTCTTGGAATGGATGAATTGCTTCAAACCTGACATGAAAATCTAAGATGTCATCAAAAGTAATTTCCGATTTTGCATTGTATTCCATTAATAATGCTTTCATTTCTGCTGAAACATCCGCAGGTTTTGTAGTTTCATCGCCGCCCACTTCGTTTTCCAGCATTTTATAATCCCCAACCTTAAACCATGATTTTCGGCTGTCGGTTGTGCCTGACTTTAGAATATAATGAAGCTGTTTTATAAAACTTTCCGAAAGTTTCGTATGTGCACCTTCGATTATTAAATCAATACAATGAAAATGATTTACCGTTTGAACAATATCATCAACTTTAACAAATCCATCCGTAACGCCAAGAGTTCTAGTTTCAAAAATGAATCGAGTTTGCTCGTGGGTAAGTTTTGAGCCTTCGATGTGATTTGAGTTATAAGTAAGGTCAATCTGAATTTTGTGATAAATTCCGCCTTTTAAGCCGGCTTCCTTTTCACGTTTAAGAAATGATAAAAGAGTATCCTGTTTTGCTGTATGACGAGTTTTTCGATAAGGCTTTTTTGCATCGGAAGGGATTTTCCATGTTTTTCCTTCTAAAAGTGAACCGGGAATTCTGCCCTGCAAACAGTAATTTCTTACGCTGCGTTCGCTGATTTTCCAGCGTTTTGCAGTTTCTTGAACGGATATGAATGTTATCTTATTCATAGGTAATATTATAACACATTATCGGCAATATATAAAGCTGATTTGCATACTTAAATTCACTTTTATTTTGCCGATAATAAAACGGTTTATTATATATTTCTACTAAGTCACCAGCCGGCTGTACGTCCAACTACGCAATTAAACCGCATTGAAATCCCGGTATAATTAACTACGAAACCGGTTTTTTAATCGAATTAACAATAAAAGGAACATACATAAAAAATATTGTAATTAATAAAATAGGATCAAAAATTTTTGTATTATTCATTCTCTCCTCATAAAACATTCCATACATCTAAACAGCGCCGCCAAGCGTTCACCTAACATTCGCTTAACCTGTATTTGCGGCTTACCCCGTTTGTCGGCTTCGAAAATCGTGTTATACGATTTTTTATTCAGATTTCAAAATCTGCATTTCGTATTTATCGGAAGTAAATCTTTTTTTTACTTTCCAAGTAATGAAAAGCTGCATTCGTTTTATTCTTTTTATTTTAAATATAAGCCCTATTATTTTTAAAATATTATTTTGCATTTACCGTTTTGAACCATGGAACGCCGAGAAAACCTTTATACAATTTTATTTTAACCATATCGCCAGACTCTACTTCAGAATACAATTTATTTCCAACTGAAATTTCTTTTTGCTTTGCTTTTCCGTCAATCCATGGCGAAACTTCAAGATAGTAATTCGTACGTTTTCCCTTTGATACGTGCTTATTTACGACAACAACTTCGAAAACTGTAGGTTTTGATTTGTCAAACATAATGTTTGAAGAAACTGAAACTCCAAATCCATATAAGGACATAATAAATAAGATACTGACAACTGAGACTATTCTTGTAAAACGTTTTTTCTCCATTTTCTTTTCCGATTCACTGACGCAAATATAATATAAAAAAAACATAATAAGCATTATAAATACCGAAACGTAAAGTTGTTTTGAAAGGCTATATATTTGGTAGGTATAAGCAACAGCTAAAAAGCAAAGAGCTGCAGAGCAAAAACAAAAAGGAGAAAGAATACTTGGATATAAATCAGTATTTTGCTCATCAAAGCGGATTGTCCCGTTTGAAAAACGCATAATTACTAACAAAATAATCGGATACACTGCACATACAATAAAACCGATATGCATGAAATTTCTGCCTAAAAAAATACTTGCAATAAAAAGAATAGAAATAATCGCACCGCTCCATTTTAAAATCCGTGCAATTATATGAATTTTTTGAAGAAGTTTGCCTTTTTCATCATCCGAAAGTTCATAATGAGCTTCCGTGAATTCTTTAACAGATTGTGTAATTTGCTCCGCATATAAATTGCGCGTATGATAATCAAGCCATTTATTTAGTGACTGTATATTCTGAAAATATATAGAAACTGTAAATGATTTTATTTTTTCTATACCGCCGATTAAAGTTTTATATGAAATTGAAATTCCTTTTTGAGTTATAGAAAATGACTGAAGCGAAGAAACAGGAATTTTCTTCGCTTTTGAAAAACCAGAATAAAATTCAATACCGTCTTCATCATCAAAAGAACAGTATGCAAAAAATGCTTCCAAAATACCAAAAACAGAAAGCACACCAAATAATATAAACAGAGGAAACATTAGCCCCCAAGTCAGAGCGAAATGTGTTTCGGTAAGTAAAAAAAATAAAAATCCAAATAAAAAAGCTGTTGACAAAAAAGTTCCGCTTGCCACAGCCGCAACTTTCATTTTTTTAGAAAAAGTAAGTTTTGTCATTTATTTCTTAATCTCCTCATTGATTCCAAACCATATATTTATTTTTTCCCCGGTTGCGCCCCGGTGCGGGCATTGGTCCAACTTCTCGCTTAACCTGAAGTCGCGGCTTGTCCGCAATGTCGGGTTGAAGCGGTTGTTATGTGTGCTTAGTTCTTCATCAATGCGGAATAATTCAAATTGTTTTTTCTGGCATAAGATATGAAATCTTTTTCTTCCCTAGTTACCCTAATCTGAAATTCTAATGGAGAGCCGAATTTTTGCTTTCTTCCGGCATTTTCTCTTGCACCTCCATGTCCAAATTTCTTTTCATAAAATGCCAGTCCTGATGTTTGCATATATTCTTTCTCAGAAATTATTTCTTCATCAGCACAAACTTCCGATTTCAATTTCTTTAAAACAAAGCCTTCTGTATCTTTTATAAACACATATTCCATATTCAAACCTCCTTTTATCTTTTCTTTGCTAATTTTATTATTTCCCTTGGAGTTTTCTGTGTTTTCTTTATAAAAACAACTCCAACCACAATAATTTTTCCTTCTTTGTATCTGAATAGGGAGCGAAGTTCATTTGACTTAATTTCAAAAATCTTATCCTGAATCGCTCTCACTTTCACGAACTCAATACCGTCATTCTCAATTTTTTTTATATTCTGATTTCAAAAAATCTTGTAGAGGCTTTTCTAAATCTGAGATTTCTGCCTCAACAGCAGGATGTTTTTCCACTTTGAATTTCATAAATAAAGTATAATATATAATTTTGATTTTGTAAACATTTTCAAATGATGCAATATATTACAAATAGATAAATTCTATTTGTGAAAATTTTACATTAGTTCTTTATATGTTGTCAGATAATTCAGTATATATTTTTGTTACAACCTTTTAGAGAATGCTTTATTATTGATTTCTCCCATAAGAAAATACTTTTTATTCCTACATAAGCTTTTTCTTCTGAGAAATTTTTACTAATTTTACTATTCGGTAAAGCGTTCATTATATAGTCAACCTAACATTTGCTTAACCTGTATTTGCGTCCTGAACGAAGCGTAGCGCCTAGCAACTTTCAGCTTTGAAGCAGTTGTTGGATTCCTTGAGTTCTCTGAACTGCCATATACGCCCTAAAAAGAATATCCGATTTGTAGTTTCAAAGGTATATCAAAGGGAAGATTGAATAAACGCCATTCACTTCGTTGGTCATATACACTCACATTATTTTTGAACGGAATAGGCCACGATCTGCCGATTCCGGCTCCTAATTGAATTGTAAACCCCCGTTTTATTATCCACTGGTAACCGGAAATAACACCAAATCCCAAGACAAGGAAGGAGTCATTTATCTTACTTGAAGAAACATGTGTGAATCCTATTCTGGGAGCTGCACCTACATAGAAGCCCTGCAGATATGAGCCGGACAGCTTATATGCAAACTCCGGTTCAGCTATATATTGAAACTGCTGTGCAAAGCTTTTGTTAAACCTTCTTCCGCTACTGTCTTGATAATAACTCGTTAAGTACTTCTCATATGCGACGTTATTATTCAGTGAGAGGAAAAATCGTTTATGTAGCGAATATTGAACTTCAAGATTCATTGTAAAATAATTAGTCCGGCCTTCCTTATCCAGAAAAGGATAAATTAGATCGATTATGGTGTAAATCGGATTTGTTTGAATGGAAAATCGTCTTTCGGTTTCCGCTGCATACAGGGAAATAGACGGTACGAAAAAAATAAACATAAAGAAAGTAATCGTTACCCGCTTCATACCATGTCCTTATTTACTGCTTAAAAGATACATCGTGTTTTTATTAAATAAACCTATATGGAATCCGGCGGAAAAATACCACTCCATATTTTCATAACACTCATACCGTGTCGCTTTGATGAAATTATCTATGGTGTATGTTTCCTCATACCCATACGGGTTTAATACAAAAATCCGATTGTTAGGAAAATCAACGCCATTAACAAGAGCAAAATGAAGTGTCCATTTACCATCTGTATTTTTCGCGGCAAATTCAATCGGGACGGGAAATCCTTTCTTGACTGACGAATATATTTGCCTTAGTAATTCGGTATTGGGAAGATTTACACACCTAATTATTTTCCATTCCGGAAACTGCTTGGTCATCTCATTCAAAAAGCCCGATCCGAGAGATGTGGAAATCTTACCATTATTTTGGGATAACAATGATTGTTCGCTAATACTTTTATTTTTCCATTTTGCAAGCATTTCTATTACAGCATATCCGCAACTTACCTGTTGCGTAATTACCTGAATACCTTCAACTTTTACTTCTCCTGAATAATTTGCATCTGCGATGAGCTGTGAATAATTATCACTATAATATACCCGAAAAGATTGCGGGAAGCCGACAGGCTCGGCACACCCTGCGAGTAGTGTTGCTATATAAAAAATAAATAACATACTGAATACAAACAATATCCTTAAAGGTATTTTTATATTTTTCATTTCGACTTTCCTTTCGCAATGTTTTTTTTCATTGCAATTATTTTATTTTTTATTCCGTTTCGACTGGTTCCATACCCGCTCGCCTTTAGGCAGGTCAATCTAACATTGTTTTAAACCGCAAACCAGTTTGACTGGTTTGTCGGATTTGAACTGTATGTTATACGTTTTTTTGATTTTACGTAAATAACGACAATTAGCTCTATTCAACAGAGAGTTTAATTTCTTGAATAATAGATAAAATATCTTCACTATCAATACCGCCATTTTTTTGATCTTGTGTAGTTTTCAAGATAATTTTTTTATCACTTAAATAATCTTTCTCTTTCTTTTCCCATCGTTTTTCGTAGTCTTCATCATTACGAAGACCTAGATGCTCCCAGTAATATGTTTTACCATTATGAAATATAACAAAATCCGGTAAGTACTTGTTGCCATTAATTTCTATATAATTTCCATCATTTTCATAATGCCAATCAAGTCCTGCATTTTCTAATTCATTTGCTATTATTACCTCTGATTTAGAACGAACCATTACACCCGTTTTTGTTCTATGAATTTTGCCTTCTTCATACCATCCCTTATTTTCTATATTGATGAACTTTGGTGGCGTAAACAAATCGGTACACCGTCTAGCTAAATCTGAATGCTCATCCGAAGAAAAACGCAAGAGATTTCTAAATTCATCGTTATACAAAATTACAAGCCCGTTTTGTTGACGAGTTATTGCTGTATACAGAAGCTCTCGCGATAACATTCTGTTGTTTCTGTTTAACACAAGAATCACATTGTTAAATTGACTTCCTTGTGCTTTATGAACGGTAATGGCATAAGCAAGTTCCAAATCTCCGTCTGCATCATCACCATAATATTGCCAATCATATGTTTTACCACGATAAGTTTTTCCATAATAAGTTACTCCAAGTTGAGTAGAAAATTCCACATTTTGATAATACGTTCCTTTTTTAATGCCAACTCTTATACCAATTTCCCCGTTTGCTACATAATTAAAATTACTATTGGGATAGGCTATAGAGTCTCCATTTTTTGTACAAATCACCTTATCCCCAACTCCAATTTTTTGAAGACCACATACTTCAGAATTGTAGTTGTTAACTTCTTTAAATTTATAATAATGTGTTGGACGATATTTTTCGTGGATTATTTCATTTATATTATAAATACCATCAGGGGAGTTTTTTACAGGCGTTAGAATTTGCCAAGCTTCTGCTTTAGAACCTGCACCTTTATCTATCGGGACACCAAAGAATCCACCACAGTTAAAATTTGTATATTGTCCATTGATAACAGCACCTAAACTTTTGTCAAAGTTTTTAACGTCATCTTTATCTATCATACCTGTAACTTTTACAATTTCATCAATAATCGCATCATTTAGTTCCTCATCTTCATATTTTCTAAAACAAATACCTAATGTATTGTTTTCTTTTTTCTCAATGGAATCCAAAACACTTTCATCTGGATTACTATTACTTTTAAACCAAGAAGCAAAATCATTAGTTTCTGAAATATTACTTCGCATGGTCTGAGTAAGTTTAGCTATATGGGAAGGATATTCCTTTGTAAAATAATCAACTAAATCAGAAAATGGTTTACCACAACCTATTGGGGGAAGCTGGTTTGGATCGCCTACAAAGATAATTCTTTTTGCACATGATGAAGCTTTTAAAACAGCTGCAAACATTTCGGTTGTAAGCATTGAACTTTCATCTATAATTACTGTACTATCCGATAATTCTACTTTTGAAGTTTTGGGAAGCAGATATCGTCCCGTATTCCAGTTATAATTTTTATCTGCAATTAAAAATCCAGCAATGGTCTTTGATTCATATTGTTTGCCGGTCGCATTCCACATTCTAACTCTAGCTTTACCTGTAGGTGCAAGTAATAATACTTTTGTACTTATTTCTGAGTGTGCACATAAAGCAGAAAGTACTGTTGTTTTACCAGTTCCTGCATCTCCAATTAATACAGAAATTCTGTTCCGGGCAAGCTTTGTTAATGACTCTAGTTTTTCTTTTTCTGCTAATTTGCCTTTTTCGGTATCATTACCTTCAAATTTTGAAATTTTATCCTTTAGAATATTCTTAAAGCAATCTATATCTAAAGTGATTTTTCCAGATTTTACTCTTTCTTCTATCTCCTCACGAGCAACTTCATCAAATTGTTCTATGCTCTTTAATTTTAAATAAGTTGTTCCTTCAATTTCTTTGATGATTATTTTTTCTTTTAAAAAATCTTCAAAGAGTTCTATGCTGTCACTGTCAAAATGCAAATCTTGTGTCAAGTTTCTTGCATTTATTAACTCAACTAAACGTGTAACCGGCAATGTCGTATGACCATAGTTTTGTGCTTGCTCATCAAGTTCACGTATTAAAAAAGCCCTAAGTCTTTCTTTAGAATCTGCCTCAATTATAACTAAATCATTATCATTTTTTTGTTTTTTTAAATTAAAAAACATTCCATTATCAAGAATTGTTAATGGAATCTGTAAATCAAACTCATTTTGTAAAGAGTTTTCAAATAGTAAATATGGATTATCTATGTAATCACCGTATTTTGATTCATTTTTTAAAATATCTTTAAATTGTTTTTCGGTACAAATAAAACGAGAAAGATTTTTAATTATTTTTACTTTTTCCTGAATATATCTTTTTGCTATAGCTTTTTGTGTTGTGGAAAAATCACCATTGTAATTATCAATTGCCTTATTTAATTCACTCACAGAATCCTGAGTTCCGTCAAATGAAATGTTTTTAATAATATCAAGAGCAATGTTTTTATTTTCATCATCAACTTTAATAGTAAATTTTTCTGAGGAAAGAAGAAGCGTTCCAAGAGCCGGATATATCCCGCGTTCATTTTGTAAGCGTTCAATTTGTGTGTCTATCCAATTAGAGATTTTATTGTAATCAAAAATAATAGCAGGAATATCTGTTGAAATTTCTTTATAACATTTTTTAGCTTGTTTTAAAATACTGATTAACGCATCGTATGATATTAATTCTGACCCGTTACTAAATTGGTCACGATAATCGTCATCTGCAAATATAATATATTTATCAATGTTAGACTGGCTGTTTGATTGCCAATAATCATACAATTCCTTATAAGGAAATACAAAGCCATTGTTAACAATATCATGTTCAATGATTTTGTCCCATAAATAAGGCGTTATCTTCTTTGTAACATCAAATGAATTATAAACTTGTGTATCGTGTACGCTTTTTACAAATCCAATACCCAAAACAACACGACGATTATCTTCTGTAAAAGGAACATTCTTTAAATAAGGTACAATCAAAGAGTTATCATTAAGACCGTCATAGTAATATTCCAGTACAGCTTTTTGATTTTGTGGTTCATTTATCCAAATTTTATTTATTGGATAATTACTAGAACTTTTATGGGAAAGTTTATACTCTTCCTCACGCTTTTTACTGTAATTAATAATATAGGAAGCAGGTGAATCTTCTGTTCTAAGCCAACGGTAAGGACGAGAAATTAATGAATTAGGTGAAATATCAACTTTTGTAGGTTTAATATGTCCAAGGTCTGAATATGATGAATATGGGTATTCAGCCATAAAAGATAAAGTAACTTCTGATAAAAAGGCTGCATTTTCCTTAATACATGGAATTTTTTCTGTATCTTTTTCAGTAAGATCTATAAATTTTTTAGAAGCAAGAGGGCATTCAAAATCACAATTTTTATTTTCTGCTATGCCTTTTAAATATTTGCAGGAAAAGTTATTCTGCGGATTATTGCATACTGTTCCTTTCCAACCATTATCATGCCAAGGAACCCTTACTGTAATGTTTTTTGAATTCTCCATAAGTTACCTTTATAGTCGTTTCCTTTTAAGATGCCCAACGGGCAGTCCGTATAACATTCGCTTAACCTGCATTTGCGGCTTCCCCGCAATGTCAAGTTGAAGCGGGTGTTAGGCGTTAATTATAACAATTTATCTAAAATTTTAGGCAAATCTGTATCTAAATTACCTTTATAGTCTACATAGGGAATTCTAAACTTATCTAATGCTAATTTAAATCTTTTATACCCATTACTATCACGACATGCAATCCAGCATATATCAAGCTGATCGCATTGATTTTTATTCTGCTGAGAAAGAGTATCAGCAACAAATACATTACTATCTCTTGCAATAATTACGTCTGCACTTTCAGGATTGCCCTGTCCCATAAGTTTAACTTCACATTTATATTGTTTTTCATTATTTTTTAGATAAAAATCAATTTCTCTATCTACATCCAAACTTTTATTCTTTACGAAATGCTCAGCATTATAATTTTCCGGAGATACTTTATATAATTTACAAAGTGTAAGCATTAAATATTTTTCAGCTCTCTTTCCTGCCGTACTCCATAATCCGCCTCTAATTGCTGCACGTTTCACTGCAAGAGTGTTTATTACAATCAAACTTTCATTAACATTTAGATCAACACTTACTCCTTTAAATTTAATTGTAAGGGTTAAATCTATTTCATCCTCATTATCAACCAATGCTTGAATTGACTTATACAAAGATTCAAAATGTTCTGTAGAAGCCTCAATAACAATTTGTTTTGTAGCAGAACGATACATATTACTGATTGTTTTTTTATTTAAACCTGAATTTATACATATTTCATCTGATGGTAAATCTTCAGATAGAAATGCACTTCTATACCAATCTATGGTTATATCTTTTGACGCCAATTTTGCTTCAACAACCTTCTTGAAAAAATCAATTGTGAATTGAAGAAATTCTGCATTTAACAGATTTACGACCTCTATTCTATAATCTTGGGATTTTATGACACGAGTTATAATATTTTTTACAACATAGTCTTTAACTGTCATTCTATTGTCTCCTTAAATTGTTCCAAACTAAAAAATTTTGTATCCTCAATTTCATTATTGGAAACATCTCTTTTGTATGATTTCATATATTCAAAATACTTTTCATCTTTTTCAGTTAGAAAAAAAATTCTATTCATTTTTTTGGCAGTATATCCCAATGTCCCGCTACCGGCAAAGGGGTCAAAAATTAAATCACCGACATAAGAATAATATTCTATCACACGTTTACATAATTCTGTAGGAAATACAGCGGGATGGATCTTGTCCGATTTTGGGCAAATTTTCCATATATTATTTGTTTCAAATTCTCCTTTTACTTTGCTTTTTTCAACGGTTTCATAATCATATTGATGAATATTCCAATCCAATAATCTATCCGTTTGTTTACGATATACCATTACATATTCTGTTATAGAGTTAGGCTTGTAACCCAAAGGTTTACGGTGTTGTTGAAAACCACCGACTCGATTTTTTACACTATATTCCGGTTTTTCCCAAACAATGTCATCTATAAATTCCCATCCTTGTTTTACTAAAATTCCATGTAAATCAAAGGGAATAGGATACCGTTTACTAGAATGGGCACGACTGATCCTTGGTATAATGACCGGAGAAGTATTAACAATTAAAAAGCGTCCTTCTTTTGTGAGACGATGTGTCTCTTTAAAAACATTTCCTAAAAATTGTAAATAAGCCTCATAACTTGGATAAATAGAATAATCACGAGCATTGTAATATGGCGGAGATGTAAAGGTTAGATGAATACTCTCATCAGGCACATATTTTACCGTTTCCAAAACATCAGCATTTACGATAACATTCTTGAGAAAAGAATAGGTTTCAGGATGTTTTAATATATCGACAGCTTTTTTTTTAATTGAAAAATACTCTTTTTTTATAACTGCTTTGACCATTTCATTTTTGTGATTGATTAATTTCTTTAAAACTTCGTCAATTTTACTTTCACCTTTAAAAACCAATAATCCCCGAATAGCCTGACAAACTATTTTAGGATCCGAATTATCTAAAAGTTTAAGTAGAATGTCTTTTGTCTGATTGTTCCTCAAGCGTCCCAAAGCAGAAACGGCTTCTCGTTTTACAAGAGTACTTTCATCCGAATTTACAACATTGAAAAAAACATGAATTAAATTCGTAGATTTTACTTTTCCTAAATTTTTTAAAACCAATACCCGTATTGCTTCATTATCATGATCTAATAACTCCAAAAGCCATGAATAATTAAAATCTTTTTGTATATGTCCGAGATTTTCTAAAATGAACATAAGATTTCCAGTATGTGATAAGTTTGCATTCACCAAACTTGCAAGGGAAGTATCATTTTTTATTCGTAACTGTCGAATGTGTTCTTTTGTCATTGGTATAATGATAATAAATTTTAGCAAAAAATTCTATATTACAAATGCTATTTTGCGCCGTCCATCTAACACCCCCTCGCGCCTTCCTCACTATATCACGGTAAACGGCAATTTGCAATCTAAACTGCCGGAAAACAAAACAGTAAACCTCTCTACTATATTATATAATAAGGAAATCAATAACAGGCAGATTAGGCCTATCTTCATTAAATCGGATAACGATACAAAGTCACATCCTGTCTATAGGACTTTGCACACCCAAACTGCCTCAGTTTAGAACCTGTGTGTAAAACATAGTAGTCTCAACATCGTTGTAACCGAAAAGTTCCCGGATTATGCGAATACCGTAACCGGCTTCTCAAAGGTTGGTTGCATAAGGGCGGCGTTCGTTTTTATTTCGTCAATTTCAGTTTGTATTTTTTTAATTTTCATAAATCTTTCGGAAAATACTGTTCGCGTGCAAAGCTGACGATTTCGTATTCAATCCCTTCGGAGTCCTTGAAAAAAAAGGCATAGTAGTCGCAGCAATATTCAGGATACAATTGCGGGGCATGAACAATAGGTGCGCCTAGGGCTTTGATTTGTTCGTACAAAGCATCGACTTTTGCAGGGCTGTTTACCCGAAACGCCATATGGTGCAAGGAGCCGGGTTTTCTTCTATTGATCTTTCCTTCTTTGAATGACGTCCTGCAATTTATCAAACCGATGGAGATGCTGCTGCTGTGATACTCTACAATGTGATAATCGTGTTCGTCAACACAATCGTGTTCTTTTAAAGAAAGGTCAAAACCGAGAAGCGGTAAAAAGCTGTCATAGAACTTTTCCGCCCTTTCCAAATTTTCTACGGTAATATGAATATGGTCGATAATCGGCTGCATGGTCGGCTTCCTTGTTTTTATTCAAATATAAGTTTTATGTTTCCCGTAACCGTATTGATGTCGTCTTCCGTGTTTAAGTTCCCGGGCAAAATCAAGTCAAAGCGAATCATCGTTTTTGAACCCTTGCCTGCATTTTCCGCCTCCTATCGCTCAAAGTATATATAATACATATACTTTGAACAAGTCTTTTCCCTTCCGTGTTGTACAGGGGCGCTTTTTTTGTTATACTGAACAAATGAGTAATACTGAAAAAAAGAATGCGGTGCAGGCGGTTCACTGGGCGGATCAGTGTGCACAAAAGATAATCCGTGAACGCGGGGATTTGGATTCATACACCTGTGCGTCGGGGATTACGCCGTCGGGGACCGTTCATATCGGGAACTTCCGCGAAATTATATCGGTGGATTTGGTGGTGCGCGCGCTGAGGCGGTTGGGAAAAACCGTGCGCTTTATCTATTCGTGGGACGATTACGATGTATTCCGCAAAGTGCCGGAAAATATGCCGGACAAAAAAACACTCGAAGCTCATTTGCGGTTTCCGATTACGATGGTGCCGGACACGACCGGGCGCGATGCTTCGTATGCGCGACATCACGAGGTTGATGTTGAACAAGTGCTGCCCCTCGTGGGGATTGAGCCCGAATTTTTATATCAGGCGGAGCGTTACCGTTCGGGTATGTATGCCGAGGGTATGAAAACCGCTTTACAAAACCGCGAAAAAATCAAAGATTGTTTGAACCGTTACCGCGACGATGCTCACAAGATTCCCGAAAGCGAGGAGTACTGGCCTGCGGCGGCCTTTTGCTGTAAGTGCAATAAGGACACGACCGAGATTTTGTCTTATGACGGGGAGTACGGTGTGGAATACCGCTGCACAAGCTGCGGCCACAGCGAAAAGGCGGATTTGCGTTCGTCCAAAGAATTAAAGCTGGGCTGGCGCGTAGACTGGCCGATGCGCTGGCAGTTTGAAAAAACGGTGTTCGAGCCTGCGGGAAAAGACCACCACAGTCAGGGCGGCTCTTTCGACACGGCGCGCTTGGTTTCTCAGGAGATTTACAACTGGCCCGCTCCGGTGAGTTTCCGCTACGACTTTATCGGCATAAAGGGCTTGCCCGGAAAAATGTCCTCGTCGAAGGGGAAGGTTATCAGCTTGGACGACGTGTTGCGGGTGTATCAACCTGAAATTGCGCGCTATCTTTTTGCGGGTACGCGGCCGAATACGGAGTTTTCCATCAGTTTCGACTTGGACGTTATTAAAACCTACGAAGATTACGATAAAACCGAACGCATTGCCTGGGGTGTCGATAAGGCGAAAAATGACGAAGTGTTCGAAAAAGAAAAGCGCATTTACGAATTGTCGCAGGTTAAAGACGGTATGCCTTCCTGCATGTCGTATCAGGTTCCGTTCCGTCATTTGTGCAATATGCTGCAAACGGCATCCGGCGATATAGAGGCGGTGCTCGCTTCATGCCCCGATATAAAGGCCGAACAGGTTGAACGCTTCCGCAAGAGATGCGAATGCGCCCGGTATTGGATAAGCGAATGCGCTCCCGAAGAGTTCCGCTTTACGCTGAAAAATCCCGGCGATTGTACAAAGGAAGATTTGAACGAGGCGGAAACCTTGTGTATCCGCAAAATCCTTACCGATATTCTTCCCAAGCTGGACGGTCTTGAAGAAAAGCCCTTGTCGCAGGCGCTGTATGCGGTTGCCGAAGAAACGGGCATTGAGCCTAAGGCGATGTTCGAAGCGGTGTACCGCGTGCTTATCGGAAAAACGCAGGGGCCGCGGCTTGCAGGCTTTATAAAGCTTATCGGCAGGGAAAAACTTGAAGCGTTGTTAAGTCCCTACCGCTGATTGTTCTTGACGCAAGGCACGTGCGGCGCTAAAATAGTAAACACAAAACATGCCGGTTGTAAGCGGACGAGGCTTTTCGGCATCTTACACACATATCACATCAACGGAGGCTCAGTATGGCTGAATTAAAAGGTTCAAAAACCGAACAAAATTTGATGGCCGCTTTTGCAGGCGAAAGTCAGGCACGCAACAAGTACACCTATTTTGCGTCGAAGGCAAAAAAAGAAGGTTACAACCAAATTGCCCGTTTTTTTGAAGAAACCGCAGGTAACGAAAAAGAACACGCCGAAATATGGTTCAAAGAACTGCACGGCGGCGATATCCCGACGACAACCGAAAACCTTTTGGCGGCCGCCGAAGGCGAACACTATGAATGGACGGAAATGTACGCCGATTTTGCAAAAACCGCAAAAGAAGAAGGCTTTACGCGCATTGCCGCCCTTTTTGAAATGGTCGCCAAAATCGAAAAAGAACACGAAGAGCGCTACATGGCCCTGCTTGCGCGCTTAAAGGACGGTTCCTTATACAAAGACGGCGAAAAAGTATTTTGGATTTGTACAAACTGCGGCCACATTCACTTCGGCGATAAAGCGCCGCAAAAATGCCCCGTCTGCGACCATCCGCAGGGCTATTTTGAACGCAGAGTAAAAACGTACTAAAAATATAAGGGGAGACTACATCCCGTTCATAAAGATGAATAGTATCGAGGCATTGGGCACACGCAAAAAGGCTTCCGCGCTTCGCTTGTGCAGATTTTTTGCGCGGTGCCCATGCCTCACCGCCTGTTTCATCTAATGCCGCTGTATTCTCTCCCCTCATTCGCAGTCCCGAACAGGACGTTCGGGTATATCCCAATAAGGCGATTGGGCCGGGCACAATACGGCGATCGGGTATGCTCCAACAGTGCTATTGGGTATGTCCCAACAGGGCGATTGGGCACAGCACTAGGGAACATAAGTGCTATGCCTTTGCCGTACACGGGTAGCCGTAGGTTATTTCCCGCATTTCTTTAAGCGGTTTTGCTCCGCTGAACTTTGTCCGTATTATTACCGTAACCTTCCCTTCGGGTACCGCCGACGGTACGCGGGCGATTATTTGGCTCGGCTGGTTTACCGAAAGCCTTCGTGTAACCTTGTGCTCCGTGCCGTCCGCAAGGCGGAAAAAGACTCCCTGAGCCGCGTCGGTTTCGTCGATTTTAAGCTTGTTGCCTTCGATGATGATGTCATCTCCTATGGTGAGCGTACCGTCGTTTAAGCCTGTTGCGGTGTCGGTGATTGCCGTAATGCGGGCGCTTTCTTCTTTTGCACCCATTACCTTTACGCCGATTGCGTCCAAAGCGGTGCGTAAGTCGGCGGTGGGGATGAGGTCTACCGTACGTTTGTGAATCTTTTCGTCGTAGGGGGCGTTTTCCGTAGCCCACACACCCGACACGCGCGGGCTTATCTGGACAAGTCCGTCCATAAAGCTGATGCCCTCTTGGATAAGGTCTTTAACCGCCTTGTCGCGCATGTTGAGGATGTTGATGATGGTTTCTTTTCGGAACTCGGTGCGCTCCTTTGTGATGATTTCCGCAATGTCCTCGTTACGCTGAGTTGCGGCGTGAGCATGAACGTCCGCAATACAGTCGCGGTCGTTTTCTTTGGTTAAGGTGTTGGGACGTAAGTACACTTCCCAAACGCTTTTCTTTTTTGCCATAACATACCTCCAAAATACCGATAATCGGCGGGTACATCGGGGCGGGTGCAAAAGGTTGTATAAACAATACTGAATGTGTGCGACGTGAACTCGACCCGCAAAAAGGCTTCCGCGTTCGGGCGCGCACGCCCTCACTTGTGCAGATTATTTTGCGGGCGCGAAACCCCGTCGCACACCACAGTATATTTGTACGGTACGACCATAGCACCGCCCCTGTACCCGCCGTTCCCGCTGTTCCGTAGGAAAAGCGGGAAATTTCTTTTCACAGTCCCGGCACGGATGCCGGAACAGTTCCATATAAACAAGATTGCCTGCGGCAAACCGTTTGCCGTAGGCAATCTTGAAGCATACAATCGGACAGGACGTCCGATTGTATGCACCGCCCCTAAGAACCCGGCCTATACAGCTGACAGCTGTATGTTCAATTTAATTTCTACAATCCCGTGCACGGAGGTACGGGAAAGCCGTTAGTAATCGGTTTCGGGCTTGCCTGAAACCGGGATTCAAAACCGAGCAGGAGGCTCGGTTTTGAAACAATTAACTTTCCTCGTCTATTTTGCTTGCGGCTACGCCTGAGCCGGTGAGCAGGGCTTTTATCCTCGAGCCGGTTTTAACTTTAAACCTGCCGTTTGTAGAGTTAAAGGCGTTGGTGCCGATTGCCGTAAGGGGCGGGTTGCTGCATAAACGGAAATCAAAGTATTCTACCTTGCGGCAGAATTCAAACGCATCTTTCCCCAGCGAGGTAAGTTTTGCAGGAAATTTTATGCTTCCCGATATTTTATAGCAGCTTGTAAACACAAGGTCGCCTATTGTAAGCGGCTGTGTGCACTTGGAAAAATCGAGAGCAGTTAGTTTATCGCAGTCCTTAAAAGCCCCTTTATCAATTAGGCTAAGGTTTTCGGGGAATTCGAGCCTTCCTTCAAGGTTGTTACAGTTCCAAAAAACAAACTCTCCAATATGCGTAAGGTTTTTGCTTAAGGTGAGCTTCCTCATACCCGTGCAGTTACTAAAAGCATACTTGCCGATTTTGATAAGGCTTTCGGGAAGGTGTACTTCCGTTATGCCGGTACACTCCTTAAAAGCGTAGTCGGCAATTTCGGTAATGTGCGCGGGTACGCGCAATATGCCTACGGGGTTTTCTCCTTCCTTAAAGCCTTTAAGCACGGTGCCTTCGATGTCCAATTTTGATAGCGATATGGAGCCTACCAGCTTAAAGCGCACCTTTACCGTAAGGGGGGAGGTTACCTTTACGAGTGCATAAGAGTATCCGGGTGTGCCTGAGCCGGATTCAAAGGTGCCGCCTTCGATTGTCCAAATGTCGACCTCATAGCCTTCTGCGGGCACTGCGGTAAAGCGTACTTCGTCGCCCTCATATATTGTGTCACCGGTATCAAGCTGTACAAATCCGGCAAAGCTTGCCTTAAGGGTGCCGTTGCCGCCATCCACACTAAAATTTACGGGGTATTTGGGTGCATTCCGCTCAAAGTATACACATACCGATACAGAGTTTGTAAGGATAAGCGAATAGGTTTCTGCCGTGCCGTTTACTGGCGTCCCGTTAAGCGTCCACTTCTGTACTTTGTAACCCGGGGCGGGTGTTGCGGTAAAGAGCACGGTTTTATCTTTTTGTACTTTGGTGTCCGGGGTTATTGTATTACCGTCTACCTGTGCGCTAATGCTGCCTTTGTTGAATTTCTGAAAGTATACATTGTATCTGGGCTTAGGCGGGGAGCCGGCGTCTTCAAAACTTACCTTTACCGTTACATCCTTATCGATTGTAAGCGAATAGGTTTCTGCCGTATCGTTTACCACAGTACCGTTAAGAGTCCAGCCATATACCCTGTAGTCTTCTGCGGGTTTTGCGGTAAAGATTACTGTTGTATCTTTTTCTACTTGAGCGCCGCTGTCTATTATCGTGTCGCCGACCTTTGCCGTAAGTGTGCCGTTTGCACCGTCCACTCCGAAGGTTACGGCGTACTTGGATTGCGAGGTGCTGCTACCCCCGCCCGTGTTACCGACTGAACTTGTTCCGCCTCCTCCTGCGGCGTTGGGGCAGGCGGTAAAGAGCCCCATAATCACTAACGATGCGGCAAGTGTGAGGACTGCCGCCCGATTTCCTAAAAATGTAGTTCTTTGTTTTGTGTTTTTCATTGTTTTTCTCCTTAATAAATAATTCATAATTCTTATCTGCACACGGACGTGCAGAAAAGCTATAGATAATGAGTTTTGGGCAAAGCCCAAAACCCGAGTTCAAAACCGCACAGGACGTGCCGAATGCCGCACATAAAACATCCTGTTTTAAATCCTGCACACGGATGTGCAGAAAAGCCGTTAGTAATGAGTTTTGCGCAAGCAAAACTCGGTTTAAAAACCGCACAGGACGTGCGGTTTTTAAACCGATTACGGGGGTTTGTGTCTAAAAAAAGACAACAGAAGCGTTTTTCTATTGCCGTTGATATGAGAATGCTTGTTTGTGTGATTTTTCGAAAATGTAAATTTACAGCCGGCTATCCGCGAGTTTCGCCGGCTGCGCCGCCGAAACTCGTTGCATAAAAGCGAGCTGCCCTGCAGAGAGCTTTTATGCCGGTGCTGAGTGCTGAGTGCTGAGTGCTGAGTGCTGAGTGCTGAGTGCTGAGTGCTGAGTGCTGAGTAATTATGGGGGCGCGTTCGGCTTTGTCAAGTACTTTGACGGTTTTTTGAGAACTTTTTGTTATACTGTTTAAGCGGTTTATTTTGCCGTTCATACTATACATTATAGTTCAAGTTTTTGAGAATAACAACTTTTTGGAAAAGTTTTTTGTAATTTGTTTTAAGAAAGTACAAAGTGCGAGTGTCGAGTGGCGAACGGGGAAAGTGCGAGGGGCGAACTTTGAACTTTGACATTCGTACTTCGACATTCGCACTTTGCACTTCGGCATTTGCACTTCGCACTTTGTTACAGTTTTTCTATTTCTTCTTTGCTTAAGCCCGATATTGTGCAAATATCGCTAATCGGGTAATTCATACCCTTCATTAACTTTGCCGTTTCCAGTTTGGTTTGACGGGCGCCCTGAGTAAAGCCGTCCTTTCGACCTCTATCAAAACCGATAGCTTCGCCTTCAATACGGCCCTCTCTGCGTAAATCATATTCACGGATATTCAATGACATATAGGTACTCCTGAACTGTTCGTTTAACTTTGCCGTTTCAACAAGCTCGTCAATGTTTTTGGTAAAATCGCTTGTTGCCCGCTTTTGACACAGGTACTCTAAAAAAGCATGCAGTTCCGTGTTTTCTTCCCTGTCGTATGCACTTGCATTATAAAACACTTTATAGGATTTGTCATCCAAAAACAGTCCTTCTTGTTCACTACAGGTATTACGGAATGTGTACACGGGTAATCCTTGTTTAAACGGGTCTGTAAGACAGATAAACATAACATAGCTTTCTTTAAGCTCATCATAGCCGTGTCCTGCCAGCAAATTGTCCACATCCATAAGACTTTGATAATAGCGAGTGCGTTTGGCAAGGGCGGGCGGCATTGAAGTTTGCATTTCAATGTCAAAGGTGCGTTCATCATCGGCGGCATAGACATCAAGGCGGATTCCCTTACTTTCATAAAAGGGCGCGATTGTTTTTTGTAAAGACGGGTATTCTATTTTTCCGACCTTAATGTATAACAGACGTTCAATAACCCCTTTACAGATTTCGGGGTTTTTCATAATAGTACCGAACATAAAGTCATCGGTGAATGTCAATTCATCCACATTCTTAAAAGCATAGGACATATCTTTCACCTCCACCTATATATAGGTGGAGAATGGCAAAAAAAACAGACTTTCTCCGAAAAAAAGTGCGGAATTATTTTATATCCCGCCATGGGTGTCCTGTAAGGAAAGCCCGACTATTTCTTTTTCCCGGCGGGTAAAAGAGCAAAGAGTAAAATCGCGGCGATGTAGGGAAGCGATATAAGCACGGAGGGCGGAAAGGTTTTTGAAAATACTTGCAGGCGGTTTGCCGCGTATTCCGCAGCGGCAAATACGATAACCGCCAAAAAGGTGCCGCGCACGGTTTTGCGTCCCAAAAAGACGGCAGCTAAGGCAAGCCAGCCCTTGCCCGCACTGATGTTCGGCACAAAGGCCGAAAGCTTTAAGCAGTAGATAATGCCCGAAACGCCTGCGCACAGGGCGCTTATGCGCCACGCCGAACTTTTATATGCATTCACCCCGATACCGCGGGAAGCAAGAACTTCGGGAGATTCTCCGGTTATGCGGATTCTCATCCCCCATACGGTTTTGTATAAGATAAACGCGAGGGCTGCGGAAACAATCCACGCGAAAACTGCGGCCGGAAGGCGTGAAAAGCTGACGGAAACATCGGAAAAAACGCCCGTTCCCGTAACGTATTCGGCGGCAATTCCCCGCGTTCCGAACCACATATAGGATAAAAGCGAAGAAAAACCGGCTGCAAAGAGGTTTACCGATAAGCCCGCCAAAAAGGGGTTGGAATGCGTTTTGTGTACAAAGAGCGAAAGCGCGTGCATAATCAGCACCGCCGAAGCAAGAGAGAGGGCGGCCGACAAGACAAGGTTTTCGGTAAAAACGGCAAAGGCGAAAAACAAAAAAGCCGTAAGGTTTATAATACCGTCGGCAAAAACCGCCGTAACGCCCGCGTATTCGCTTACCAAAACCCCTATGGAAATAAGCATAAGAGGAGCGGCCGACACAAAGATGTACTGTAATGCGTTCACGATTTTTCTCCCTCTTTTACAGTATGCAATCGCTCCTGGCGCTTGTGTACAAACCGGGCCGGCTTATATATACGTTGAGCCGACTTGTATACAAATTGTGCCGATATAAAAAGCATAACGGCCCCCTGCACTAAAAAGGCCGCGTCATAGGAGGTATGGGCGGCGACTGCCGCTGCACTTGTTCCGGTAAAGATATAGGATAAAAACAGGCTTACGGGAATAAGGGCAATCGGATTTGAGCGGGCAATAAGGGCGGCGGACAAAGCATTCCAGCCCATTCCCGCATAAAAACCGCTGTGGCAGGTGTAATAGGTTCCCGCAACCGCCGCATAGCCTGCTATGCCGTGAAACATTCCCGACACAATCATTCCGGCCGTACTTACCGTACCGAGGGGATAAGCGCAGTAGAGGGCAAATTCGGGCGCCTTCCCGCATATTCTAAAGCGCTGCCCGCGCCGCGTTTTATACAAAAAATATGCGCAAAGCAGGGCAAGGGGAATGGCGGCTGCGGCACTTATGTTAAGAGGTGACGGCGCAAGTATTTGTTTAAACCGCAAAAGTTTGTGTATAAAGGGCATGGCAAGAAGATTTTTCGATTGATCGCGCAGGGGACCTGAAACGGCATAGTCTATAAGCGGTATAAGGGCGGCGCTTAATAAAAACGAAGAAATCAATTCGCTGATACCGCGCCGCCGTTTTAAAAGTGCGGGAATAAATGAAGCAGCTCCTCCCGCTGCGGCGGAACCTGCAAGGGCGGCGCACGACACGGCAAAAACCATGAGCGCTTGTGCAGGCGCCGTGTTTTCGGCCGAGCTTCCGATTACATGTTCGGGCAAAAGGGCGTTCATAATCAATACCGCGCAAAAGCCTCCTATATACACCTGGCCTTCGCCGCCCAAGTTCATATTGCCCGACTGCATGGCAAGGGCGGCTCCCAAGCCTGCGATAATCAAAAGCGATGCGCCGTTAAGCCATGTTCCTGCATAATAGAGGTTTGTCAAAGGCAGGGTAAAAAAGCTCAATGCGGCTTCAAGCGGCTGTGTCGACGTGCACAGGATAATCGCCAAGGCGGTCAATAAGCCTGCAAAAGGCGCCGCCGCAGCCGACAGTATGCAGGCTCCCCCTTTAAGTTTCATACAAGCGGCCTCCTCTTATCGAATACCGCAAACAGCTTTCAAAGCGGGCAAAGCTTCCCGAGCTTACAAAAAGCAAAATGCCCGTTCCCTCATCCGCGGCGCGCTGTAAGCGCCGGGTTAAGGCTGCGGCGGCGTTTACGTCCAAGCCGCGCTCCGGCTCCGATAAAATCAACAGCTTTTTGAACGCATCGATTTCGCGCTCGATAATCAAGCGCTGAAGCATACCGCCCGAAAGAGCCGACGCGCGCTCTTCAATGCCTATATGTATGCCCGCACGTAAAATCAAACTGCGCGCATAGGAAGCACTGTCTACCTTATCTTCATGTTTTAAGTACACGGTTAATATCTGTTCGACCGTAAGGGCGGGATTCGATGCGCGGAAGGTGCGGTTAAAGGGCACAATGCCCGCACCGAAAGAGCGAAGGCGGCCGGGCCCGGAAGCGTCCGTGTGCTTTTCGCTTCCCGTATGCCGTTTTGTTTGCGGATGTAATTCCCGCTTTCCTTCAATAAGAATGCTTCCGGTGTATTCAAGTTTTTTCATTCCCGTTAACAGATTTTCAAGGGTTTCAAGACCGTTTTCCCTGTGCCCGTACATGCAGGTAATCGTTCCCGGATACACTTCAAAACTTATATCGTAAAGGGGAGAGCCTTCATTCGGCACACAGCTGAGGTTTTTAACGGAGAGGACGGGCATTGCTCCCGAATCCTTATAAGTGCAGTGTGCCCGGGAACTTTCGCAAAGCGGGCTTGCGTTTTCATCCCCTTCCGATACTGCCGACACCGCCGGCCGCCCCGAATCAGGGGAGGTTTGCGATGCAGGGGACCTTGCGGAAGCTGCGGAATCCGTTGTGCGTGCGAATACAAGACTTTCTATATAAGAGCGATTTAAAACGGTACATGTGTTTCCCGTACATTCAAGAAAGGCGGCTTTTCGGCCTGCGCGTAAAATCAAAATGCCGTCGGCGTACTCAAGGGCGTCGTCGGTATTGTGCGTTATAAGTATAACGATTTTTCCTTTTGAAGCGTAGTTTTTAAATGCGGGGTAGAGTGCTTGCTTTTGCTCGATATTTAAAACCGCACCCGGTTCGTCCAAAATAAGAATGTCCGGATTTTTATACAAAGCCGAAGCAAGGGCGGTAAAAAAGCGTTCCTGCGCGCTTAAAGGCGGAATGCGGGAAAGCGGGTTTACGGGAAGTTTCCATTCCTTCAAAAGGGCGTCTATTTGACAGCGCGCTTTTTTAAAATCGACAAAATCAAAAAAATCGGTCAAACCGAAAAAGCCCTTGCCGCGTTGTGAAACACCGAACGGTTCCAAACGGGAACAGGAAAAGCGGGCAGGCTCGCTTCCCAAAATTATATTATCGCGTACATTTAACCGGTCGGCCAAAAGCGGCCGCTGATGAACGAGGGCGCAGGAGTATATGTTTTGAAAATCGATTGTACCCGAATCGGCTTTGCTTTCGCCGCTTATAAGGGCGGCAAGGGTTGATTTTCCGGCTCCGTTTTCACCCAAAAGGGCGTACACCTTTCCGGCCGGAAAATCGCAGTTCAAATTATCGAGTACAATTTTGCTGCCGAAAGATTTTCCGACAGCTTTTAAATGCAAAGCCCTTTCCATACAACGGCCGGCGGAATGTCAGTCTTTACTGTTTAAAACGAGGCTGCCGTTTTTAATATCGGCGTATACCTGTTCCAAGCGCGCCCGTATATCTTCGCTCACCGTTTCGGTAAAGGCCGGATCGTCCAAAATAAAATCGACGTAACCGTCTTTTATGCCCAGAGTTTGCGCCGTACCGAATTCGGTTTTGCCTTTCAGGAATTTAAGGGTTTGCTCATAAGCGTTTTTTTTCTGTTCCATAACCGAGCTGGAAATAACATAACCGGGAGCCTTTGAAAATCCGTTGTTGTCGAACCAGGCGATGTAAAATCCCGATTCTTTTGCGGCCGCAATCACCCCCTGAGAAGCGCCTCCCGCAATCGGAAGGATAACGTCCACCCCTTCTGCATACAAACCTTTGGCAATGTCGGCTCCCTTGGAAGCGTCGTACCAGTTGCCCACAATGCGGAACTCCGCCGTAATCTCCGGATCGGCGGCCTTTGCCCCCTCTACAAAGGAAGGGAAAATAATCTTATTCATAACAGGATATTCTTGCGCCGCAACAAGGGCGATTTTCTTTTGAGCATTCGCATATTTCATAACCGAAGAAGAAGCGGTTGTAACCAAGCCCGCCGCATAGCCGGTAAGATAGGCCTGTTCGCGCTGATTGTAGCGGACGGTTGCAATATTTTTGTTGCCTTTAAGATAGCCGTCGAGAATGATAAACTTTTGTTTGGGAAACTGAGAGGTAAGCGGAGCCGCCAATTCCGGCAAAGACGGATTTGAAGAAAAAATCACTTCGTATTCGCCCGTTGCCGCAAGAGCGGTCAGCTTTGTGCTCCATTCGGCTTGATTCGTGCCGGCTTCTATAACACTGAGTTTTACCTCGCCGCCGTGTTCTGCGTTGTAAGACGCGACCGCCTCCGTAACGCCCGCACTAAGCATTTCGTACACGGGATTTCCGGAAACGACGCCCGGCACAAAAACCGCAATTTTCCGTTCGGCCTTTTCAGCCTTTGAGCAGGAAGCGAAAAAAAAGACCGCCGCAATCGCTGCCGCAGCCAAAAGAAGTTTGTTTGCTTTCATAGTTGACCCTTTATCTTTAAATTGGATTATGCTTCATAATAGTTTTATATCAAACTATTGTCAAGAGGGGCATGCGCATACTTGAACATAATATTCTGCACGTATAAAATAAAAGATAAAGAACCGGATAGGATAAACGCCGATGAATAATGAAATGATTATATACGCTACCGAAGACGGTAAGGCAAACGTAATATTGCTTGCCAAAGACGGAAATATTTGGATGAACCAAAAACAAATGGCGGAACTTTTTGAAACTTCTGTTCCAAATATCAATATGCATATATCAAATGTACTAAAAGACAAAGAGTTAGACAAAGAATCAGTTATTAAGTATTACTTAATAACTGCCACTGACGGTAAACAATATAATGTAGCCTTTTATTCTTTGGACATGATTCTCGCCGTCGGGTTTAGAGTAAGAAGCAAACGGGGAACTCAATTCAGAATATGGGCAAATGCCAACTTAAAAGAATATGTAGTAAAAGGTTTTGTAATTGATGATGAACGCTTGAAAAATCCCGACGGCAGACCCGACTATTTTGACGAACTTTTGGAACGGATCCGAGACATCCGCGCCAGTGAAAAACGCTTTTATCAAAAAATACGGGATCTTTTTGCACTCAGCAGCGACTATCAAACATGTGAAAAAGAGACACATCTGTTTTTTGCCGAAACTCAAAATAAACTACTTTATGCAGCAACTCAAAAAACGGCAGCCGAAATAATTGTAAGCCGAGCCGATGCGTCAAAACCGAACATGGCTCTTACCTCGTGGAAAGGCAGCATTGTTCGCAAAGAAGATATTTACATTGCAAAAAACTATCTTTCAGAAGAAGAACTGGATATGCTTAACAGACTTACCGTGCTGTTTCTTGATTCTGCCGAGCTGCGGGTAAAAGAGCGTAAAGATTTAACCTTGAACTTTTGGAGAAATAATGTTGACGGATTACTTCAGTTCCAAAACAAAAGCATTTTAAAAGGAGCTGGTTCCGTTTCAAAAAAACAAATGGAAAAGAAAGTAGAAGCTGAATATCAAATCTACGATACGAAACGTAAACAATACGAGGCAATCCAAGCTGATAAAATAGATGACGATGAATTAAAGCTGCTTGATAAAAAAATCAAATACCGTAAAAAAACATACGAAACCGTGTAAGGTTCCTCCTATCCCCTCAGCTCCTGAATGATGAACTTTGCGGCGCCCCTCCAATCCATGTCGCAGTAAAACCGCTTTCCGTTTGCACATACTGTCAAAACATCGGCATAATTGCATTGCATATATTGTGCATCGGATGTATAATATACACATATTGCATGTTAAAGAGGCGTAAAAAGAATGGCAAAGGCGGCAAATTTCAGTATCAGAATGGATTCGGATATAAAGGCTCAAAGTGAGTATGTCTATAACTCCCTTGGCTTAAATTTGACAACGGCAATAAACGTGTTTCTCAGAAAATCCATTCAAGCAGGAGGCTTCCCTTTTGATGTACGGCTGGATAATTTTAATAAAGAAACAATAGATGCAATACATGAAGCCGACTCTATCAGCGAGGAAATCAGGATGGGGCGGCGGAAGCCTTTTACTTCCTGGCAGGAAGCAAAAAACAGTCTTTTGAGATGAAATACAGATTTGATTATACGTCTAAATTTAAAAAAGATTACCGCAAGCTTTCAAAACAAAGCATTATTGATGAAGTTGATACTGTGATTAAAAAAACTCTTAGATGGAGAAAAGCTCGAAAAAAAATATCACGATCATGCCTTAACCGGAAACTATAAAGGGTGCAGGGACTGTCATATTCGTCCCGATTTGGTTTTAATCTATAAAAAAGAAGACGATATACTTGTGTTAACCGCCTTACGGCTCGGAAGCCACAGCGAACTGTTTTAAGTGAAGTATAGCACATATACTTTAAAATATACTTGACTGTAGGAGTGTCCTGTATTATTATTCAATTACAGGAGGTAAAGAATGCCGCAAATATCGCTATATGTTTCTCAGCCCGATTTGGTTAAAATTCAAAATGCCGCTGCGCAAGAAAGTCAATCGGTTTCCAAATGGGTTATAACAAGAATTATGACTCATATTGAACCGGCTTATCCTCCCGGATATGAAGCATTGGCGGGCTGTATACAGGATGACTCCTTCTGCCGTCCCGAACAAATTGCATTTTCCGCAGATGTTTCGAGGGAAAGTTTATGACGTATTTCCCGGACACAAACATGTGTATATACTTTTTGAAAAATAAATATCCCTCTGTTGTCAAGCGTTGGCTTGCAGTCAGTCCCGATAAAATCAAAATTTCATCAATCGTAAAGGCCGAATTATTGACGGGAGCTTATAAAAGCCGAATAAAAAAAGATATTTTGCAAAAGTTGGATGCATTTCTTGCCCCTTATGAAATTATACCCTTTAAAGATGAAATGACTCATTGCTATGCCGAAATACGCTCAAAACTTGAACAAAGCGGCAAAATAATAGGCCCGAACGACTTATTGATTGCAAGTATCGTCAAATATCATAGCGGCATTTTAATCACGAATAATTCCGGTGAATTTAAAAGAATTCCGGAACTAAGGGTAAAGAACTGGATAAGATAACCCCCTATCCCCTTTCTTTCTGAATAACAAACTTCCCCGCGCGGGTACTGTCGTTTGCGGTTTTTGCAATTTGCAGATAGCCGCGCAGAACTGAAAAATAAAAAAACGGTTTGTTTCATTTATTGATTAAAATTCGCTTCCATCCGGCAAAGTAAAGTAAAAAGTGTTTGTTTATCTTTTTCCGAAAAACCCTTATAGCAGGTATCGATAAGCGCTTGCGAAATATCGGCGGTTGCCTGCGTGTAAGCGCTGCCCTTTTCAGTTAGTAAAATAAAGGTAACACGGCTGTCGTGTAAGCAGCGTTCTTTTTTAATATAGCCTGCGCCCTCAAGTTTTTTTATAAGGGCGGTTGCGGTAGATTTGTCTTTATGAATACGGCGGGCAAGGTCTCCCATTTTCATTTTTCCGTTTTTTGCAAGCAAGTATAAAATATAACCGTGCGAAGAGGCGATTCCCGAAAACCCCTGTTCTGCAAGACGGCGGTTTAAATAAGCGGAAATGTCGCCTGCTATCTTCGATACAAGCGACGATACATTGTTTAAATCTTCTTCCATAAAAAACAGTATAACAGCTAGGATATAAGAGCGCAACTCTTTCAAGCTCCCGTTTTCGAGCATTGACTTGCAAGCGCTTATTGCGTACATTATACGGTATGATTTGGTTTTTTATAAAAAAGAATTTTTGCGACGGCTGGGACAACTTGTTGCACTTGGCTTTATTCAATTTGATTATGCTCGCCTTACTCACCGGTGCCTTTTTTGCCGTATCCGCACTTGCCGATATTTCCGTAGCTGCGGCTTTTGCCGGCAGTTTTATTTTTATCTGGATAATAACTATTCCGCTTTTGGGATTCAGCAACGCCGCTCATCGTTTAGCGGACTTTAAATCGGTTTCGGTAAAGGAAGTTTTTGCAAGCTTTATTTCAGTATGGCGCGAAGCGCTTTTGTTCGGTTTAATTCTTGCAGCCCTTGTTTTTGCGGCATTTATAGCGCTTCCCTTTTATTTTGCCATGGGCAATATACTCGGCCTTGTTTTAGGCTCCGTAATTTTTTGGGTTTTAGTCGTTAGTGTCCTTTCTTTGCAATGGTTTATGCCGCTTCAATCTTATTTCGGCGGAAGTTTCCGCAAAAATCTAAAAAAAAGTTTTATTTTGTTTTTCGATAACGCCGGCTTTTCCCTTTTTATGTTCATATATTCGTGCATTCTTTTTGCGCTTTCCGGATTTTTAGGTTTTATGGCTCCCGGTATTACGGGTATTATTCTCGGCTATAACAACGCGCTTCGGTTGAGAATGTATAAATACGATTGGCTTGAAAAACAAACGGAATTTTCTCCGAAACAGGCACGCCGCCATATTCCTTGGGATGAATTGCTTGCCGAAGACCGCGAAACCTTAGGCCCGCGCGATCTTAAAAGCTTTATATTTCCGTGGAAATGATTTGCTCGGAGTGATTTTTCTCCGGAAACGATTTACTTCGGAAAGAGGGGCCGCGAAAAGGTCGGCCGCCTTTTTACATCCTTACCCCACCCGCTCTCCGTTTCGCAGGGCAGCCCGGAGCTTATACACCTTTTCGTCCATACGTTCAAGTTCGGCAAGCAGGGCTTTTTCTTCGGCGGAAGTTTCGAGTACCGCGGCAATCCCCCCGTTTTTAATGACAATGCGCCGGTCCGCATAAAGGGCAAGGGCGGGGTCGTGGGTTGCCATCAAAACGATTTTTTCTTTTGACACAAGTAGTTCCAGCGCCTTTTTGCGGTCTATCCCCGCGTTTTCTATTTCGTCTATAAGCACAATGGGAGATGAACTTAAAATCGCCGTGTCGGCAATCATAAGGGAGCGCGATTGACCGCCGCTTAAAGCCGTAACGGGCGTATGCACATAAAAGCTTTCCCCCGCCAGACGGTTTGCCGCTTCAAGGACGGCGCGCACGGCCTCATCCTTATCTTCGACAAGGCGGCTTTCGGCATGGAGCCGGATAAATTCTTCCACCGACAAATCCATAACAAAATTCATATTTTGCGACAATTGGGCAACCAGAGAATTGTTCGCCGAAAACCGCAAAGCCCTGTCCGGTATTTTATCGTTTACCAAAACGCTGCGCCTTGTCGGAGTGTCGCCGCGCGCCGCCCATTCTATATCGGCAAGCAGGCGCGATTTTCCCGAACCGGTAGGCCCGACAATGGCGATAATTTCGGAACGGTAGAGCGTTATTTCCGAAAAAGCTTCCGGAGCGCCGGACTTATCGGTTCCGGGCAAAATACGAATGCTGTGTACCGCGCTCGAATCGTCCAAGTCCAAAAATTCCTTCATTTGAACAATAAAGTCGAAAAAGGAATTGTACATTTCGGCCTTGTCGAGGGCGGCGTCTTCGGCAATTTGCGGATGGATCGAATCCAAAAAACCGGCAAAGGTAAGGCTTCTTTTATCGAATACGCCCAAATCGTGCAGGCGGTTTTCCGTAAAAAAGTCTTCTATAAAGGGATAGGTTTTTAAAAGTTCGGCTATGCTTTGTCCGGTAAGAGGAACTGCGTGCAAATTATTTAAAGTGTATGTATTGTCAGTATAAGGCGGCATTGTCCGTTTCCTTTTCAGTAATTTTCATTTTGCGTATATTGCCCTTTTGAAAACGCTCTCCTATACGCGTTTCGCCCAAACAATAAGAACACAATGCCGCCGGCATGGGAAAGCGCAGTTCCATTCCTTCCACGCTCGTAATATTTTTGCCTCCTTCTAAAAGGCGGCTCAATTCAAAGGCTCCCTGCCCGTTTAAGCCGTTTACATGCATAATAAGGGCTTTAGGATTTACCGCATGTACCTTTGCCGCAAACACTTCGCGCTCGGCTTGCGATACGATATCTCCCTTTGTAATAACCACGATGTCGGCAGCCTTTAAAAGCGGACCGATTTTTTTCGGCGTATTTATACCCGAAAGGTTATCTATAACGCAGATTCCCGGCACCTCTTTTATATAGGGAGAACAGCGGTTACACAGACCCGCCGATTCGGTAATCAGCATATCGAGGTTTTGTTGTATACCCCACTGTACCGTTTCTTCGATATTCGACACAAAAAAATGGTCGGGGCATAGGGCGCCCGAAATTCCTTTTTGTACGGGAATACCCGCTTTTTCGTATAAAAGGTCGTCGTCCGTATAAAGGCAGTCGAATTTGACAACTCCTGCGCGGATTCCCCGGTCTTTAAGTGCTTCAATTGTTTTTAAAATAACGCTCGTTTTTCCCGAAGAGGGCGGCCCCGATACTATGACCGCATTCATACTGCAAACCTTTCGGACTTTGCGCCAAGGGCTTTTTCAAAGTCGGCATTCAATTTTTCAAGAAGTTCTCCTATATCGTTTTGTTTAAGAAAATCCCAGCCTATCCACAAAAACTTTTTGTCCTTGTCAAGCTTATTGTCCACATCGGGATTTGTTGAGGGGAAAAAGCCGTTTTGCGATAAAAGGGTACCGACTTCCTTTGAAAGAAAAAAATCGGAAAATACCCGTGTTTTTTCGTAGGTTTCTTTTTTGGCGAGCATAAAAATCGGAGCAAGTACCGCACCGTCTTCGGGCCACACAACCTCCAGCTGAGAATCATCGCGAATCATCGTCGAAAAAAAGTAGGGGGCAATATGGACTGCGGGATCTCCTTCTTTATAAGTATAGTTTTCTTTTACCATCTGTGCAGGATGTAAAAAAGAACCGCAGGCTTTCGCAAGTTTTTGAATGCCTTCATCACCGAACAATTTGTACACGTTCAAAAGAAGGGCGTTGAATAAATCCAAGTCTTTAAAAGGGAGGGCAAGGGCGTTTTCGAATTCATCCGTAAACAAGTCGGCCCAGCGCTTGGGCATCGGCCGTCCGTTTAGAGCAGCTTTGTTCACAACCATAAGGGCCGGAACAACCCCGATTACCGCATAGACATTATCCTTGTCGCGTAAATCGATCGAGTCGCTGCAAAAATCGGCGTTCATGTGCAAAACGGGACAGTAAAACATATCTTTTTTCGTATACGGGGCCATACGCGCTTTATCGAAAAAAAAGTCGAAGCCCGTGGAAAGCATAAGGTCGGGTACGGTCTGTTCGTCTTTAAAGGCGTCCGCAAGCCAGTCGATACCCAAGTTTGCCGAGCGTAAATCGTAGCTGAAGGTATAACCCGCCTTTTTCATCTCGTCGGCATGAGTTTCGGTATAAGAGGCGTAGAGTTCTTCAAAGGCTTCCAAAAGGGGAATGCGCACCGGACAGGGTAAAATCCCCTGTATGTTAATGCGCTGTCTTTCATCTTTAAGATGGGAAAACGGGTCGTTTTTCAGTTTTTTTAAAGAAGAGTCGGCTTGCTCGGTAAGATGCGCGGTTGCGATTAATGAGTTCAGTTCGGCTTCGCAGGATTCGACATCGAGGTTTTTCGACAACAAAGCTTTTTTTAAGCTGATTTTGCTTCCCATCAGCTTTCTCATAACGGGGTTTGAAAGGGGCGCAAACCCTTTTTGTACCAAATACGAAACGATTTGCGGGTATTGTTCGGTCAGTGCAAACACCGTATCGTCAAGGTTTATTTTTTGATTCATACAATCTCCGATTTTTATATTTCTTTTTTATATTGCCCGAAAAAAGCGTTTTGCTTAGACAAAAGCACGGCGCTCACAATTTCTGTTAATCAATCCTAACTTATTGCGCTTCAAAATATACAAAAAAAACGGTCTAAAGGCAAGCGGAGCATAGTGTAAATTCAAAGCCGATATCGGCTCGCCGTTATCTGTTTGTGTAATTTTGATCAATCCATGTGCGGTAAGAACCGGTTTTTATGCCCTCTATCCATAAAGGATTTTCCAAATACCAGCCGACGGTTTTTTTTAATCCTTCTTCAAAGGACGACGACTGTTTCCAGCCCAGTTCTTTTTTAATTTTTGAACAGTCGATTGCATAACGGCGGTCATGGCCGGGTCTGTCGGAAACAAATCGAATCGTTTTTTGTACGTCTTCAAGACGGTAAAAACCGTCCGCGGTCTGCGCTCCGTCCGCACAACTCGGGCTTTGTGCTTCATTCAATTTTTCGACGGTTAATTCAATCAATTTTTGCAAAAGCCGAATATTTTCCCATTCGTTTTCGCCGCCTATATTATAGGTTTGTCCCGCTTTTCCCTTGTTTAAGATAAGCCATACGGCGCTATTGTGATCCTCTACATAAAGCCAATCGCGGATATTTTTTCCGTCTCCGTATACGGGAAGCGGTTTTTTTTCTTTAATATTTAAAATCATTAAGGGAATAAGTTTTTCGGGAAACTGATACGGGCCGTAATTGTTCGAACAGTTTGAAAGCGTTACCGGTAAGCCGTAGGTGCTGTGCCATGCCAGCACTAAGTGATCGGATGCGGCTTTGCTTGCCGAATAAGGACTGCGGGGAGCATAGGGAGTGTTCTCGGTAAAATAACCATTCGCTCCCAGAGAGCCGAACACTTCATCGGTACTTACATGATGAAAAAGCACGCCGCTTTTTATGCCGTCCGCGTTTTTATGCGTCCAATTTCGGCGCGCACATTCGAGCATATTAAACGTTCCGGTAATATTTGTGCGTATAAAGGCTTCTGGCCCCGCAATGGAGCGGTCCACATGACTTTCGGCGGCAAAATGCACCACCGTATCTATATCGTACTCAAAAAACAGTTTATCGACGGTTTGAGAATCGCAAATATCGCCTTTACAAAATATATAGCGGCCTTTTTCTTCGTTTCCGTTTATTCCGAAACGCTTTTCTATCGACGCGAGGTTTTCAAGATTGCCGCAATAACTCAGGCTGTCCAAATTGACTATTTTGCCTTTAAATGGCGTTTTATCGAACACATAATGTATAAAATTGCTTCCGATAAAACCGGCGCCGCCGGTAACCAAAATGTTTTTCAAAGTTCTGTGCATAAAATCAGTATAACATATGTGCTGCGGCAAAACAAGGGAAGAAAAAACGGGGCGGAAGCTGCGATTATAGAAATATTTTTCTATAATTCAAAGTAAAAATTAAAACATAGCGTATTTTTTGTTATTTTTGCAATTAAAAGCTCCCATTTTACGGTAAAAAACAAAAAAATGTTTGACAGATCTGAAAAACAGCTTTACTATATAGCAAACGTTTACTATAAGTGGTTTTTATTATGAAAGCTCATGTACAAACAAAAAACGGAAAAAAACCGACCGTTTCGGACATCGCAAAAGCCGCCGGCGTTTCAGCCGCCACGGTATCCCGTGTTTTAAGCGGCTCCGATTATCCGGTAAAAAAAGACGTGCGCAAAAGAATTCTTCATATTGCCTCTTCCATAAAATACAAGCCCAATATTTTCGGCCAAATGCTGAGAGGCGGAACAAACAGGGAAATAGGCGTTATCGTCCCTTCGCTTTCCAACCCTTTTTATGCACAGCTTGTATCCGTTGTCGAACATGAATGTATTAAACGCGACTATATGCCTATTATTTGCTCTTCTCAAAATAAATCTCAGCTTGAAGAAAAACATTTGGATATTTTACAAAGAAAACAAGTGGCGGGATTTCTTTTATCGAGCATACATGTACAGGGAAGCTTTTTAAAAACACTGCGGAATATTTCAATGCCCCTTGTGCTTTTCGATCAGCCGTACAACTATGCAAAAACGGATAATGTGAGTTTTGATTTTTTAAATGCCGGTTACATGGCGGCGCAGTTTTTGTTTGCCAACGGCCATAAAGATATTGCTTTTGTTTCCGGCCCTTTTACCAGATTCAGCCGAAAACTTCTATTTGAAGGATATAAAAAAACGTTTAAAGAAAAACACACAAGATTTCCGTCGGAAAATCTTATCATTGCCGAAACCGATCGTAAAAACACCGGTTTTGATTATGATTTTCACTGCGGACAATATGCGGGGGATTTATTGCTGCAGCGGAAGTATTTGCCCGATGCCGTTTTTGCCGTAAATGACATGATGGCTATCGGTTTAATAAAAAAATTTGAAAAAGAGGGCATTCAAGTGCCGCGGGACATTTCCGTAATCGGTTGTGACAACATTCCTTTCGGAGAAATGTTTGCGCCGGCACTTACAACAATCAACCAATCCGCCTTTGAAACGGGACGATTGGCTACCGATGTTTTACTTAATCGGATTGAGGGAAAATCCGGTGAAATAAAACGGATTCTTTTACCCCCGCGGTTGATTGAACGCGAATCCGTCCGTAAAATTCATCACAAAATAAAAAGATAAAAATGCGCTTTATTTTTTTCGGATTCTCCCCGGTTATGAAAACCGGGAATTTATAGGAGGCACATATGAGTTGGCTAGACTATGCTATGGTAGTCGCATTCCTTGTGGGTATGGTTCTTATCGGACTGCGCACAAAAAAAAGCGTAAAAACGGCTGAAGATTTTTACGTTGCCGGCGGAAAAGTTCCGTGGTGGATGTCGGGAATTTCCCACCACGTAACGGGGTATTCCGGCGTTGTATTTGTCGGCTATGCAGGAATTGCATATGCAACGGGAACGGCAATCTATTTTTGGTGGGGTATGAATATCGCATTGATGGTTACAATCGGTTCAATGCTTATCGCACCGCGCTGGCCCCGTTTGAGAAAATTCTTGGGCATTCAATCCCCCACAGAATATTTGAAAATGCGGTACGGAACGGCAGCGCAAGTAGTAGTTGCAGTTGCCGGTATTTTCAGCAAACTGATTGACGTAGGAGCAAAGTGGGCTTCTATCGGTATTTTGGTGCAGGGTTTTACGGGTATTCCGTTTTATATCGGAGTATTGAGTTCCGCCCTTGTTTCAATGTACTATATGTCCGTAGGCGGTTTGATAGCAGACCTTTGGACTGACTTTACACAGTGGGTTATTCAAACGGTCGGCGGAATCGTACTTTTTATAGGCACGCTTGTTTTCCTTAAAACACAGCTGGATCTCGGTCTTTTCCAAGCCTTTGCAGCTCTCCCGGCAGGACATCTTGCCGTATTTAACCCCGGACGCGGACAGGGTTCTCTTACATGGACATTGTTTTTTGCAATTGTCATATTCTTAAGCTATAACGGCGGTACATGGAGTTTGGCAACCCGTTTTATTTCCAGTAAAAACGACGCTAATGCGCGCAAGGGCGCATTGCTTTCGGCTTTATTATATTTAGTATGGCCGCTCGTTGTTTTTACTCCTATGTGGCTCGGCCCGCTCGTATTCCCCGGATGGACACAGGCGGAAGCATCAAGCAAACTCTTTGCCGAACTGAGCAAAAAGTTCTTGCCGACCGGTTTAATCGGTCTTTCATTGGCGGCAATGTATGCCAATACGCTTTCAATGTGTACTTCGGACTGTAATACGATTTCGGCCGTCATTACCCGCGACATTATTCCTATCTTTAAAAAAGACCTTAACAGGGACGGAAAAGAAGGCTTATGGCTTGCACGTGTTACCACCTTTATCTTTATGGCGTTTACGGTTGTTATCGGTCTTTTAAATCAGCGCTTCGGCGGAATAGCCGGTATGATTCTTGCATGGTTTTCCGCCTTGCTCGGACCGACAGCCATTCCCTTATTGCTCGGTCTGCTTCCCGCATTTAAAGATTGTGACGGAAAAGCCGCAATTTGTTCGACGCTCGGCGGATTCCTCGTCTTTGTATTTACAAAAGCCGGTATGCTCAAATTACCGCCGGACTTTGCCCTGATTATGCCGACATTGGTTGCTTTTACGGTTTTTTGCGTTATCGGTTTGTTTAATAAATATGCGCAAAAGAAAAAAGTACCCGAGGCGGTTGAAAACATGCTGGTAAATCTCGGAAAAAACGACTAAGCGGTATGTTTTCGCTATAACACAATAAACACAGGTGCGGAACCGGCACAAAAGGAATCGCTCTTTTAGACAGTTCCGCACTCCTTGATTTTACATTCGATAAAATCAAGGTATTGCAATAAAACAAGGACTTACTTGAAAAATGAAATACCCGTCAATAAAAGAGTTTTATCTAAATCAAATACAAAATGATTTTTTCCCCTATTGGATTAAATTCATAGACAATGAAAAGGGAGGAATATTAAACTGCATCAACAATTACGGCGATAAAAAAATAAGCGACAACAAATTCACGTGGTCGCAGGGACGATGGCTGTGGATTTTGTGCTGCTTATACAAACTGGTTAAAAAAAATGTGCTGCCCAAGCTCAATGCCGCACAAATTGAAAACTGGGCGGAAAAAACATGGCGGTTTATAAGCACATACTGCATTATGGATGATACATCCTGCTGTTATTTATTAACACGTGACGGTGTAAAAATCAAAGATGACAATACGGGCCGTTTTGACGCAAGTATTTATGCGGATTGTTTTGCGCTTATCGGTATTGCACAGTACGCACAAACCTTTGAAAACGAACAAGCTTGCAAAACGGCACAAGTACTTTATAAATCCATTAAAACAAGAATAGAATCGCACAATTTTTTAACGGAACCCTACCCCATTCCCGACGGATATAAGATACACGGGATTCCTATGATTTTGGTTAATACGATACATGAATACACATCAATGCTACAAACCTTCAACATGCCTGTAAGCGATGAAATCGAATTCGGTAAAAAAAACGCATTGTTTATCGTAGAAAAGCTTATGTGCGCGGACGGATATATAAGGGAATTTCTATGTTCCGACAAAAAAGACGGCCTGCTGGATCGTCATATCAACCCCGGACACACTATCGAAGACTTGTGGTTTCTCCTTGAATTTTTTCAAAAAATCGGTTGTACGGAAAAATATCTTGCGCAAATTTGCAAAACGGCAAAACGGACATGGCATCTCGGATGGGATAAAGAATACGGGGGTTTGTTGCGCTTTGTAGATTACACCGGAGGCAAACCGCAGGGAACATCATACGGCAGTCCGTATGAAAATCTTATTCTTAATACATGGGACATGAAGTTATGGTGGCCGCATTCGGAAACCCTTTTTACCTTTATATTATTATACAAGCTTACCGGCGACAGCGAATTTAAAGAAATATATGAAACAAGCAGCGACTATATTTTTAAAACGTTTCCGAATAAAGAATTGGGAGAATGGATTCAAATACGTTCGCGCAACGGTTTGCCGGAAGAAAAGCTGGTTGCACTGCCCGTAAAAGATCCTTTTCATATTTTACGCAACTACATAAAAATAACGGAATTACTGTAATGGAACTCGGTACGTCAAAATTAATAATTTCGCCGTCCATCCCCCTTCGCTTGTGCGGATACGGAAACCGGAGCGAAAATTTCAGTGAAATAACTGAAGATATTTTTTTAAGAATTCACTATTGGAAAAGCGATAAGAACCGTGTCATACTTGTGTATGCGGATTTGCTTTGGTGGAACCCCGAATTTGTATATTCAATCCGAAAAACCTTATTTCAAAATTTGGGTATACCGGAAGAGCACATTATATTCATCGCTTCGCATAATCATTCGGGTCCCGGAACGGGAAATACGTTTACCCCTTTGCTTGAAACAAGCATTCCGGAATATACGGATTTTTTAAGCCGAAAAGTTACGGAAGGAATTATAAAAGCCGAAGAGGATTTGGAAGAAGTTTGCATAAAACGCTACAACGGCACTTGTAAAATGAATGTGTACCGCAGGGTACAAACCGACACGGGTATTCAAATGCAGCCGAACTACACTGTTCCTGCCGATTCGAATTTAACGATATTCGGCTATTACAAAAAAAGCAACGGCAGCCCGAAGGGTTTTGCAGTTCATTACCCCTGCCATGCAAACCTTTCCAACGGCAATACCGTACATCCCGATTATACCGGCGTCGTACTGCGTATGTTCGATGAAAAATATTCGAATTGCGTATCGATTTTTTTGCAGGGCTGTACTGCGGATTTACGCCCGAACAGTGTTTTGGGAGAACATTTTATTTCCTGCGAATTTTCCAATGTCGTAACTTTTGCGGAACGTTTTTTTTGTTGCTGTGAAAAAACGTTAAAAACGGAGGCTTTTCCCGTAGAAAACGGCATATCCGTGCATAAAAAAACGATAAAACTTCCGCTGGTACAAAAACTTTCCAAAGAAGAAGTAAAACAGCTTATCATAAACGGAAAAGACATTGTCACCCGCCAATGGGCGCAAAAAGCCGTTGAAAAGAACTATCGGAATTACGAAATCCTTGAAATAACACGTGTCGATTTCGGCTCTGTCCCTTTGTTCTTTTTTAATGCGGAAATGTCGCAATATTATGCGGAATTAATGCGAAAAAAGAATCCTCATGCCGTATGTGTCGCTTATGCAAACGGTATGATCGGTTATGTGTGTACCGAAAAACAAATAAAAGAAGGCGGCTACGAGCCGTGCGGATCCGCTCCGTTTTTTGCATTGTGCGGTACATATAAACCTGATATAGAAAAAACGGTAATTGCCGCGTTGGAGAACCTGTATTCGCAGCCGTAATACATAAACGGCGGCAGTTTTATATTTACACCGCTTGCCCGCCTTTTCTTTTTAGTCTATACTGTCAAAGCGGAGTATACGGTGGAAGAAGCTGATGTAATCGACGGTATAGAAGAACGGGAAACGGACGTATTTGAAGAAGCGGAAGAACGTGAACAAAGTGCGGCCGAGCTAAGCGGCAGCGCAGCCGAACAAGCCGAAAACGATGCGCCCAAAGCCGAATTTGTACATTTACACGTACATTCCGACTATTCGCTTTTGGATGCGGCGTCCCGAATTCCCGTTTTAATTAAGCGGGCAAAAGAATTGGGATTTCAAGCCCTCGCGCTCACCGATCACGGCAATATGTTCGGCGCCCTTCGCTTTGAACAGCAATGCCATGCCGCAGGCATTAAACCCCTTGTCGGCTGCGAATTTTACGTTGCCGGCGCAAGCCGCCATGAACGGACGGGAACCGAACAGGGTAATAAATACTATCATCTTATTTTAATCGCAAAAAACATTGAAGGCTATAAAAACCTTTGTATGCTCAATTCGCGCGCCTTTACCGAAGGCTTTTATTATAAACCCCGCATCGACGTCGAACTGCTTAAAATGTATTCGGGCGGCTTAGTGTGCACCACAGCTTGTTTGGCAGGTCAATTGCCGCGCCTTTTGCTTGCAGGGCAGCAAAAAGAAGCCGAAGACATGATAAACCTTTATCAGGGTATTTTCGGCAAAGATAACTTTTATGTCGAATTGCAGGATCACGGCCTTGAAGAACAAAGGCGCGCCGCACCGCTTCTTATAAACATTGCAGAGCGCATGAACGTTCCTATGGTCGTAACAAACGACATTCACTACGTCTACCCGGAAGATTGGGTTGCCCAAGACGTACTGTTATGCATCGGAACAAAAAAACTCAGAAGCGATGCAAACCGTATGCGCTATGACGGTCAGCAGTTTTATATGAAAAGCGAAGAAGAAATGCGCAAACTGTTTCCTTCGCATCCTGAAATGATTGCAAACACAAAGCGTATAGCGGATATGGTCGATTTGACTATTCCGCAGTATCAAACGGAACAACTTAAAGACTGCCTTCCGATATATCAAATCCCCGAAGGATTTAAAACACAGGAAGATTACGTGCGCCACCTTGTATACGAGGGGTTAAAAAAACGCTACGGCAGTCTTACGGATGCAATTACCGAGCGCGCCGAGCATGAGCTGAAGGTTATCTTCGAAATGGGCTTTGCCGGCTATTTTTTAATCGTTTGGGATTTTATTGCGTGGGCAAAAAAACACCGTATTCCCGTGGGTCCCGGACGAGGTTCGGGCGCCGGTTCCCTTGTTGCTTACGCAATGAGCATTACCGACATAGACCCCTTCCGTTTTAATTTGCTGTTCGAACGCTTTTTAAATCCGGAACGTGTCAGTATGCCCGACTTCGATATAGACCTTTGCTTCGAAGGCCGCCAAGACGTTATCGAATATACGAGAGAAAAATACGGAGACCCTCAAGTCGCCCACATTGCAACTTTCGGAACTTTAAAAGCAAAGGCGGTTATAAAAGATGTCGGGCGCGTTTTAAATATTCCTTTAAATGAAGTGAATATGCTGACAAAACTTATTCCCGAAGGCGCAAAAGTACATCTTGCCGACGGATTTAAAGAACCGACTCCCGAACATCCCGATTTCGGGCAGCTGCGTCAATACCGCGAAGACGTGCGCTATAAAGAGCTTTTCGACCTTTGTTTTAAACTTGAAGATATTAACCGCAACACAAGCTTACACGCATCGGGTATCGTTATCGGAAAAAGCGAACTTCCCGAATGGGCGCCCGTATACAAGGACGGCAAAACGGGAAAGGTCGCCGTTCAATATACGATGGATATAATCGAACCCTGCGGCTTGGTAAAAATGGATTATCTGGGCTTAAAAACCCTTACTCTTATAAAATATGCCGAACGGCTTATACAAAAGCGCGCGGGCTTCGAACAATTCGATGCGGAAAAAGTAAGCGAAACGGATGAAAAAACCTTTGACCTTTTTTGCGCGGGACAAACCGCCGCCGTATTCCAATTTGAAAGTCCGGGTATGCAAAAGGTTTTAAAACAGGCAAAACCGCGCCGCCTTGAAGACCTTATCGCATTAAACGCCCTGTACCGCCCCGGCCCCATGGCCTACATAGACCAATATGTCGCCGGCAAATTCGACGCATCGACAATCCATTATCCGGACCCCTGCTTAAAAGATATCCTCGAAGAAACATACGGCGTTATCGTTTATCAGGAACAGGTTATGCAAGTCGCCCAGCGCATAGCCGGCTACAGCCTCGGCGAAGCGGATATTTTGCGCCGCGCTATGGGAAAGAAAAAACAAGAGGTTATGGTTAAGGAGCGGAGCAAATTTACCGCGGGGGCAGTAAAAAACGGTTTTTCCGAAGCCCATGCAGGGGAAATATTCGATATCCTCGTTCCCTTTGCCGGCTACGGCTTTAACAAAAGTCATGCTGCCGCCTATTCCGTTGTCGCTTACCGAACCGCTTATCTAAAAGCAAACTTTCCGGCCGAATTTATTGCGGCAAACCTTACCAACGAAATTTCAAGTACCGACAAGCTCCCCGAATACATCGCCGAAGGCCGCTCTATGGGGCTTGCCATAGACCCGCCGGACGTTAACCGTTCCGACAAACTTTTTGACGTTGTAGACGGCCGGATTGTCTACGGCCTTTTAGGTATAAAAGGCTTGGGCGATGCGGCTGCGGATGAGATTTTAAATAAGCGCAAAGAAGGAGGCCTGTACAAAGATTTTATCGACTTTTTGGAACGTGTCGATTTACGGACGGTAAACAAGCGCGCTTTGGAAGTTTTAATTCAAACGGGATGCTTTGACAAATTGGGAACCAACCGTCCGACCCTGCTGCAAAACTGCGAACGTGCCGTCGAATACTGTGAAAATAAAAAATCGGACAGCAAAGCCGGGCAAGTAAGCTTATTTGAGGACTCGGGCGAACAGGAATTTATCGCCTTTACCTTTGAACAGGTAGAAGATTACCCGCCTTTGGAAAAACTGCGTATCGAAAAAGAGCTTATCGGTTTTTATATTTCGGGACATCCGCTCGACGAATATGCAGCCGTCATAAACCGATCGGTAACCTTAACGACAAAAACCGTAGAACGCGCACAGCGTGAAAAAACCTACATTATGCTCGGCATTATAAAAGAACTGCGCCGTATTCTCACAAAAAAAGGCAAAGAAATGGCTTTCGGCAAACTTGAAGATATGGACGGTATATGCGACATCACCTTTTTTCCGAAAACCTGGGAAAAAATACGCGAAAAAATAACGGAAGATACGGTTATAGCAATATCCGGAAAAACCGATTTTTCGCGCTCTACCCCTTCATTTCTTATCGACGACATCTTGGATATAGAAAATCTTAAAGAAAAATCGCTCAAAGAAGTTCATATACAATTGTCGCCGATACTGACAACCAGACAACAGCTCGATAAATTGCAGGATTTTATTATAGGCTCTGACGGTCCCTGTTCGGTTTTTTTTCATTTGGAAACCGCTAAAAAAATGTATACGGTAAAAGCAAGCGGCTTAACAAGCGTCCCCGCCAGCGACGAATTCATTGCAAAATTGGAAGAATACGGTTTTATCGAAAATATATGGTGTGAATAAACCGCCCTTTTTCTTTTGTTGATTCTGTACCGGTTTTTTGTTATATTAAAAATATGTATATTATCTTTCGCTTATTTGCCGCATTGGGCGGTGTGGTTTCTTTGTATTCTCTTTTATGTGTAATCCGCGTTTTTTTTACTTGGCTTCCGGATTTAAATTACAGCCCGTTCGGCCGGCTTCTTGCCCGCATATGCGACCCCTGGCTCAATATGTTTCGTAAATTCAATTTCCTAAAAAACTCGCCTTTTGATCTTTCGCCGGTAATTTCCGTAGGCGTATTGATTATGATTTCTTCAATTTTAAAACAAATCGCGTTTTACCGCAGTTTTTCATTGGGAATTATCGTTTCCGTAATTTTGCAAATGCTCTGGTCTATTATATCGTCGCTTTTAACCTTTTTTAATATTTTACTAGCGGTACGTTTAATCGCGGAACTCCTCAATAAAACACAAAATCGCATATGGTATACCGTTGATCAAGTCTTAAACCCTATCATTTACAAAATTCCCGCTTTTTTTTCGCGCCGACGGTTTATACAACCGAAATATGCCCTGCTTATAACCTTGGGATGCGGTTTAATCGTCCAATTCGGATTAGGAATCCTTATAAGCAGGCTCATCGCTTTGTTTTCTTTGTAGCCTATGAAAATACGGGAAATGGAGATACCGATTACGCATATCTCCGGTGTAGGGCCGGCCCTTGCAGGGCTTTTTGCCCGCCTGAATATTTTTACCGTATCCGATTTACTGACTTATTATCCGCGGGATTGGGAAGACAGAACACAGCGAAGATCGATTGCCGAATTTTCGTACGGCAAAGTTCATACGGCCGCATCCGTCGTTTCTCATGAATGGTTCGGTTTCGGCCGTATGAAAACGCTTAAAATAATTATAACGGACGGAACCGAGCGGGCAGTCCTTATTTGCTTTAACCGCCCCTTTTTGCAAAAAATGCTGCCGGTCGGATGCGTTATAAGCATAAGCGGATCTTTCAGCTTCCGTTACGGCGAAATACAATCGTCATCTTTCGATTTTTTGCTTCTCTGTGAAAAAGGCAGCATCGCTGAATTCAAAAACGCCGCGCTGCCCGACAGCGCCGTATATTCTATATATCCGCTTACAACAGGACTCTCGCAAAGCCAAATACGCAAAATAACGGCAAAAGCAATTTTAAATTATACAAAGGGTATCGAAGATGAAATCCCCTCGGAACTTTTAGAAAAATACGGTTTTTTTAACAAGCAAAAAGCGATACAAGCCATACATATGCCGAAAAGTGCCGAGGAAGCGGAACGGGCAAAACGTTCGATTATATTTGAAGAATTATACTTATTTCAAAAAAGCATTATCGAGCGGGCTGCGGAACGAAAAAGCGGAATGACGGCGCCGGCTCAAAAAACCGTCACTTTAAAAAAAGATTTGATACCGCTTTTATCGCCGCGGCAAAAAGAATTGCTTGAGCGCCTGCCCTTTGAACTTACAAAGGACCAAATGCAGGTAATTGCCGACATAAACGCCGATATAGACGCAGGTTTTTCGAATTCGGAGAAAAAAAACCGCCCCTTTTATATGGCGAGGCTGTTACAGGGAGATGTCGGTTCGGGAAAAACCCTTGTCGCCTTTTTTGCCGCTCTGCGCACAATCGATTGGGGCGCCCAATGCGCTTTACTGGCACCGACCGAAATTCTTGCAAAACAGCATGCCGAAAATGCGGCGCGTCTTATGGAACCCTTAACGGGCGGAACGGAAAAAGGCGTGAGAACGGCTTTTTTAACGGGCAATGTTAAAAACAAGGGAAGGATTCCCCTGCTGCAAGCCCTTCAAAGCGGCGACATCGATATTGTTATCGGTACCCACGCTTTATTTTCAAAAAACGTTTTATATTATAATTTAAAACTGGTTATCATAGACGAACAGCATCGTTTCGGTGTTGTACAACGCAATACCATTATACACAAGGGGCGCTCTTCTGTTGTCGCCGCACAAAAACTGAAAACACAAAATATTTTGGAAAATCCGGCCCTTTTAATGATGAGCGCAACTCCGATTCCGCAAACGCTTGCCCATACCGTATACGGCGATTTGGATGTTTCCGTAATAAAAAGCGTACCGGAGGGCCGAAAGCCGGTGCGCACGCATTTAACACGGGCGGGAAATGAAAAACACGTATATGAAACGGTACGGGCGGAATTACAAAAAGGTCATCAAGCATATTTTGTATATCCGCGCATAGATACGCCCGATGTTCCGGAAGAAACGCCGCACAATGAAGGCGGCAGCCCCGCAAAAGATATCGGCGGCATACAAAGAAAAAATACTTTAAAATCCGCCGAACAAATGTACGCTTTTTTATCGCAACACGTTTATCCCGAATTTTCCTGTGCGCTCATTCATTCAAAAACAAATGAAGACGAACAAAACGATATTTTGCGGCTTTTTTATACAAATAAAATTCAAATTCTTGTCGCGACAAGCGTCGTTGAAGTGGGGGTCGATGTACCCAATGCAACCTGTATGGTAATCGAACATGCGGAACGCTTCGGTCTTGCCGCCTTACATCAATTGCGCGGCCGTGTAGGACGGGGCAGCGCCCAGTCTGCATGTTTTTTAATTTACGGTACAAATTTAAGCGAAACGGGAACAAAGCGGCTCAAAGTTATGCACAAAAGTACGGACGGCTTTTTTATTGCGGAAGAAGATTTACGTTTGCGCGGCCCCGGCGAAGCCGAAGGTATTCAGCAGTCGGGATATTTAACGCTCGGCTTAGCCGATCCTATACGGGATAAAGAACTGCTGCATCTTGCCCGAAAAGAAGCCGAGCGGGATTTTTACCTTAATTCCGGTACATAAGGCGGGCTATACTGCCGTAAGCCGGCCGCACACGCAAACTTATCGCCGTTCTCTTCCGTAAAAATCCAAAATAAGCTCAACTTCACCGATGGTTAAACTCAATCCTGCGGCAATTTGCTCGACTGTCCATCCCTGACGCTTCAAATTGAGAACGTTTTCGCGCACACCGATCGGCGGAGCGCCGGCCTCTTTCTTTTTTGCTTTACCGCCGTCTTTAATAAGGGCGCCGAGAAGATTGACTTGCTCCAACGCTTCTTTTTTCATTTCATCCAAACGGGCTTCGGTTTTATTTATCCAGCCGCAGGCCGTATCCACTTTTTCGATACGGCGGTCCGTTTCCGCCAAAACGGCGTCCAAATCGTTCAGCTTATCGACAAGATCGTTTATACGTCCCGACTGTTCCATCAAAGCATTTAAATCGGTACGCAGCGTATCGACGACGGCGGGCATTTGTATTGTCTGCTGCGAACATTCGCTTAAACGTTGTTCAAGGTTTCGTAATTCCTCAAAGGTACGGTCAACCCCGTCCATTGTTTGGTCGAGTACGATATTTTTCTTTTCCAGCCTGTCGTAACGAACGGAAATATCGCCGAGAGTTTCCTGAAATCGGCGCACTTCACCTTGAATAATTTGCAAGTCGTCGCTTGTATTTTTTAATTCAAGAATTTTTTGATCCATTGAAGACGACAAGCCCATAAGGCGGCTGAAATTCGCTTCGATGGCATCTATTTTATTTTTACCGGAAGCAAACTGCTGCAATTTTACGGATATTTCTTCATCTATTTTCCGCATTTTTCCGAACTGCTGTTCGATACTGTCGGTTACCTGCTTGAACGAATCGAATCGCGATATATGATCGCGCAGTTCTTTCATTTGATTTTCCAATTGGTTTTTCATATCTTCTGTTTTTTCAACCAATTGTGTTTGTGCCAAAAACTGCTTTAATTGTTTATCCGTTTCATTGATGTTCATTTTTAGCAGGTTTGCTTCGGTTTGAATTTCCAAAAGCGTTTTTTCATGTATGCTCTCGGTTTTTTTCTGCGCGTCCTGCACAAGATTTTTTAATAACCGCAGCTTTTGTTCGGCATCGGTGTTTTCATCGCGGATTCTGCGCTGCGTATCGTCAAGCATGGTTTCATACGCTTTTTTGAATTCTTCAAGCATTTGTTCGGTTCGTTCTTCGTAGTCCGCCAAAGATTTTTTACTTTGCTCTTTTAAAGAATCCAACTCGGCGGATATTTTATTGCTTTCATCTTTTGCAATATTTGTAAAACGGGCAATGTCGGAGTTAAAGATGTGCTGAACCTGATCGATTTGTTCTTCCGATGTTTGCTGTAAATCCGCCAGTTTTTCACTGTACAGCGAACGATTTTCTTCAAATTGAGTATTCAGCCGCTCACGCCATGAGGCAAGGTCTCCCAAAATTCCTTCCAAAGACCCTTTTGTTTCTTCCTGTGTAAGCGAAACCGACTGCGTTATTTGGTTTAGCTGCGTATTGATTTCCTGCTCATACCGGCTTAACTGTTCCGATGCTTTTTGCTGTTGACGTTCCAATTCCGTCTTTAAATACTCTTCCACAGCTTCGCGGGCTTTTTCCATATCGTCGTGACGGGAATCCATAAAACTGCGCAGCGAAGATTCGATACCGGTCATACGCTCTTTAAAGTCGCTGTCGGTTTGTTTTATCGTATCTTCCAAAGAAGAAAACTGCTGACGATATTTTTCCTGTAAGCTCAGCAGCTTTTCTTTTATTTCTTCGCCGTATTGCACTTCGAGATTCCGGCGTTCGCTTTCAAAATGCTGCGATACATCCTCCAGCCGAACGTCAAAACCTTCTTTCCATTGTTCCAGCGAAGCATTTAAGTTGTCGCCGCGTTCATTAAGGTCTTTGAAAAAATCGTCTTCAAAAACTTTAAGCTTTTGAGATACGTTATCATAGGCTTTGGTTTTTAATTCGTTCAATTCCTGATCCAAGCCGTCAATAACGGTTTTCATTTGTTCATATGAAGAATTGATTGCCGCTTCAAAATCCTGCTGTGCGCTGCCCCTGTCGGTTTTAAATGAATCGAACTCGGTCAATATACGCTGCTCGGCACCTTCCATAAGCTTGTGAAAACTGTTATCAAGGCTGTCGATATCCGTTCCCAAAGCTTCCAGTTTTTTTAAGCGGTATTCGATATCTTTTTGAGTATCGGACATTTGTTTTTCCGTATCTTCAAAAAAAAGCTGTAAATTTTTCGTATTGGCTTTTACAGCATCTTCATAGGAGCGGCTGAACATTTCTTTTACTTGATTGATATGCGTATCCGCTTGTTCGGCAAGAAGGGCCGAATCGGATTCCAAATGATTTTTTAAGCGTTCAAGAATATCTATGCCTTCTTGTTGACGCTTGTTTACCGTTTCGTCCATATGCCGAAGCATTTGTTCCGCCCTGCCGAAATTTGCATTGAATTCCGTCAATTCTTCTTTTTGCCGGCTTATTTCCGCCGAACTGCGCTCGGCAAGCTGTGTCAGTTCATCGGACAAAACGCTGCGCTGGTTTTCAATCGCATCGGCTATTTCTTTGCGCCGGCGATCCAGTAAAGCAAGAACCGAAGCTGACATATCGTCCAAAGCGCGGGTAAGTTTTTCATCCTGCGCTTCCATAGCATCGCGCACACGTTCGTCCTGCCGCTCGATAACCGATTGCACTTTTTTTTCCTGTCCGCTGCCGATTATTTCCAAAAGCCGGCGGGTTTCCGCAAGCGATGAAGCCAACTCTTCCTGCCCGCGCGAAAGTTCCGTATGCACATAATCCGACACGTTTTCCAGCGCCGTTTTTGCTTTTTCGTTTATTTCATTAACCGCCTCGTCAAAACGGCGTTCCTGTTCGTCCAATGCAGTCCGTATCTTTGCTCCCTGACCGCTGTCCGCTTCGGATAAAATCCGTTCGGTTTCTTCGGCAAGGCGGGCAACTTCCGCTTGCTGATTTTTAAGTTCGGAATACACATTCTCTTTTTGATCCGAAACAGCTTTGGACAAATCCGCTTTAAGTTCATCCAATGCCGCATTCGAATCGGCTTTAAACCGCTCGTATAAATCGGAGGCTGCGGCTGACATATCGTCCAAAGCGCGGGTAAGTTTTTCGTCCTGCGCTTCCATAGCATCGCGCACACGTTCGTCCTGCCGCTCGATAACCGATTGCACTTTTTTTTCCTGTCCGCTGCCGATTATTTCCAAAAGCCGGCGGGTTTCCGCAAGCGATGAAGCCAACTCTTCCTGCCCGCGCGAAAGTTCCGTATGTACATAATCCGACACGTTTTCCAGCGCCGTTTTTGCTTTTTCGTTTATTTCATTAACCGCCTCGTCAAAACGGCGTTCCTGCTCGTCCAATGCAGTCCGTATCTTTGCTCCCTGACCGCTGTCCGCTTCGGATAAAATCCGTTCGGTTTCTTCGGCAAGGCGGGCAACTTCCGCTTGCTGATTTTTAAGTTCGGAATACACATTCTCTTTTTGATCCGAAACGGCTTTGGACAAATCCGCTTTAAGTTCATCCAATGCCGCATTTGAATCGGCTTTAAACCGCTCGTATAAGTCGGCAATTTCATCTTGGGCGTTTTTAATTTTTTCGGCAAAAGTATTTTCAATTTCCGTTTTTTCGCGGTCGGCATATTCGGTTAAATCCCGTGTATTGCGGTTTAAAAGAGTTTCGAATTCTTCCTCCCGCTGCCGGATGCCTTCCTGAAGCTGTGCAAAAACGTCGTCCTCCAAAGAGTCGGCTTTTTGAACCGCGCGGTTAAGAGATGAATCGAATACCGTATTTATTTCTTCCAGCAATTCCCGATTTTTATCGATCGCGGCGTCCGCAAGAGTTTCAAGTTCGGAAAAGCGGCGGTCAAGCGCCGCCGTATATTCGGCTTCCAAACGGCCTATATGATCCGCATTTTGTTTTTCAAAATCAAGAAGCAAATGCGGTATTCTTTTTTCTATTTCGTCCAAACGGTTTTTTTGATCGTTCAATATTTTAAATGTTTTATCGATAAAATTCGAGTGTTTATGTATTTTTTCAAGATTTTCCTCTACTTTGGCTGTCATGTCAAACAAGTCTTTTATTAACGTTTCATAAGAAAAAATACGTTTTTTTACGTCTTCGATTACTTGTATATGGGAGCCGAATTCCGCCGAACGGCTTTCAAACTGCGCCGTGTTTTGCTCAAATCTTTTTATGGCGGCAACGGCTTGACTTTGTTTTACGTCAAGTTCGACCCCCGCATTTTTTATTTGAATCGCTTTGTCTTTAAAATAAGCGTCAAAATCCGCAAGGACCTTGTCCGTAAATTTTTTAACCTTTTCAATCGACCGGTTGTTTTTATCGAGCTGCCTGAATACCAGCAGCATGGCAAAACAAACTGCCGCCGTAATAATATTTATTAGTATCATCGCTTCCCACCCGGTAATAATATTACTTTAACTGTAACACAATTTTACACAATTGGCGATAGTTTTTAAAGCAAATATCGGCTTCACGCGGCTTTTTATGCAATATTCTGCGCCAAAAGGGAATTAAATAAGCCGTTTTCATGCCGGCATTATGAGCTCCTTGAATATCGCTTCTGATACTGTTGCCTACATATAAAATCCGTTCCGCCGAAACATTTAAAGATTGGCGTAAAATACCGAAGGGATAAGCCGAGGGCTTTAAGGCCCCGCATTCTTCGGATCCTAAAATACAGTCAAAAAAAGGTTTACACCCCCACATATCGCCTTTTTGTTCGGGCGGAAAATCGGATAAAACGGCCAGTTTAAGCCCCGCCTCTTTAAAGCTTTGGAGTGTGCTGCGCATATGTTTAAAAGGCTTTACATGAGGAAAAAATCGGACTAAGCCGTCATATATTTTTTCGCGTATAAGTTCATGCGCTTGTTCCGGAGATATCTCCATATATGCGGCCAAAAGCCGCGCTTGGTATTCAAAAAAATCGGGAAGGGGGGCGGTTCTGTGTAACAAATAGCGCACCTTTTTAAAGGTGAGAAAAAACGAAAGATTCTTAAAAAAATACGGTGCAATTCTTATAAAAAGCCGCCAGTCAGGATATAAGGTTCCGTCAATATCAAAAGCAACCGCTTCTATGTCACATATCATCTCTTATTTATACTACAAAAAAACAATCCGTGTCCATTACCGAAATCAAAACGATTTTTACCGTAAACACTATTCGAATTTGTCCGGATAGAATTCTTTTGAAGCCTTTACCCGCACCAAAGATACAAAGCACCCCCTGTATTTATCCGCAAATTCATCAAGCGTATATTCTATGCCGCTTTCAAATACCGAAACATGAAAAACACCGGAAGTATCAAACCACGGGAAAAATGCGGCGGCCGCAGTAAAAACTTGATGCTCGATCGGCTGTCCGTTTGCAGATGAAGCCGGTATGCTTTGCCGTACCGCACCCAAAAAAAACCGGTCGGCTTCGGTAACCGCCAAAACATAAAACAGGGGCTTTAAAAGTTCCGCAGGATATCCGGAATCCGCAGCATAACCGGTACTTCGCGGTATTCCCGAAGCGTCCGTGTAATAGGAAAAAGCCTCCGTTTTTACATCCGCACCGGAAGTATCGTAATAATACACAATATCGGTACGGGCGGAAATTGCGGCCGCCGCCAAATTGCGTATATAGTTAAGCGGACCGTAATGTGTATCGGGAATAGTCCGCAACGAACCCTTCAGTTTTGTGTCGCCGCCGTCATTTTTTTTAATTGTACTGCCGACAAGCGGTTCGTATAAGGTTATTCCCCCGGTAAGCGGCTTTACCAATCCGTCTATAATCCATTTTAAAAAATCGAGCGAAGCGTTTTCCGTTGCAAACCACGGTGCCTTATGTAATGCAGGAACAAGAGAACGAATTAAACCGGTCATTTGTTTTACATCATCATAGGAATAAGAAAAAACCTTTGCATAATTCCACGGAAGCGTATAACGAGTTAATCGGGATACATCTTCAAACGATGCGGTATAAAACCAATTAAACGAAACGGGTACGGAAACGCGGCCGGCAGCAGTTGCGCCGAAAATTACAAAATCCGCAAAACACTTTTCTTTTCCCGGAAAAAAATCGACATATACCCCGCTGTCCGGAACAAAATAGTACCGAATACGCAGGTTTTTCCCGCTTAAACTGTCTTTATATAAAATCCAGCTTCCGGGACTGTCCTTTGGCCATGTTTCTATCCGTATTTCTGATGTTTTTGTGCCGCCGCTTGCAAGGTTTCGGGAACCTTCCTGTCCCTCAGCTTCTCCCCCTTCACTTTCCGTCAACATAACACTTTGCATCACAAGGGGCGCGACAATAATTTCCATTTGTCCGTCTTTTTCTTCCTGCCGAACAAGAAAATAATCTCCGACGGCATTTTGTACCGATTCCGGTTCGCTTTGTCTAAGGATTTCGGGGCTTTGTAAAAACCATTTTTCTATAAGTTCTTTTCGGCAAAAAGCCGATTCGGGTATTTCAGGTTCGGCCGATACTTTTTTTTTCCGGGATGCTTGTGCGTTTAGAAAAACAATACCGGCGACAAAAAAAATAATACAAAACAAACAAAATTTTTTATCGGTGCGGTGATTTTTTTTCATCGGGGTGCCTTCCTTCGGGAGCATTAGCCAAAAGCAGCTTTAAACGGTTCAGCTGATTAACTTCGCTTGATCCCGGATCATAATCTATAGCCGCAATGTTCGCATTCGGATAACGGCTTCGCAATTCTTTTATCATTCCCTTTCCGGTCACATGATTGGGCAAACAGGCAAAGGGCTGTACACAGGCTATGTTCGGAACTCCTTCGTGAATCAACTCGACCATTTCCGCCGTTAAAAACCATCCTTCGCCGGTAATGTTTCCCAACTGAACGATATCGTCAACTCCGCGCATCAAATCGTATATTAATGCGGGAGGTTCGAAGCGCCGGCTTTTTTTCAATTCTTTTTTGATTGTTTTGCGGAACAATTCCAAAAGCCATACGGCCAAGCGCGCATTCCGCTCCGTTTTTTTCGGAAAAGCAAGCTCTCTGTGACGGAATATACCGTTGGAAAACGAATAAAACAAAAAATCCGCCAAATCGGGGACTACGCATTCGGCTCCTTCGCGCTCGATGGTCGAAAATATATCGTTGTTTGCCGTCGGATGAAATTTTACCAGAATTTCGCCGACTACGCCGATACGCGGTTTTTTTTGCGGCAATAAGGCTAAATTGTCAAAATCGTGTATAATGTTTTTGATAAGCCGCTTGTATTTAAACGGTGAAAGCGATTGCAGCATTTTTTGAGCTTCGGTATTCCATTTTTCATACAGAGCATCGGCGGAACCGCGCACCGCTTCATAGGGACGTGTCCTGTACAAAACGCGCATAAGCAAATCGCCAATCATAACCGAACGCAGCGCCCGTATCAGCAGGGGAAGCGTTATCTTAAAGCCGGGATTTTGTTCAAAGCCTTGAGCGCTTAAGGATATAACGGGAATATGGGACCAGCCCGCATCGTTAAGAGCACGGCGGATAAAACCGATATAGTTTGTCGCACGGCAGCCTCCTCCCGTTTGCGATATAAGCAAACTTACGCGGTCCAAATCGTATAACCCCGATTTTAGCGCGGTAATCATTTGCCCCGCAACCAATATGGAAGGATAACACGCATCGTTGTTTACATACTGCAAGCCCGTATCTACCGCTGCAGCGTCCACTTCGGGTAAAATAACAAAATTAAACCCGGAATACCGGAAAGCGGTTTGTACCAAACGGAAGTGTATCGGCGACATTTGCGGGGCAAGAATCGTATGCGTAATTTTCATTTTTTTTGTAAAAATCCGCCGCCGATACGATGCTTGCCTTACAACCGGTTCGGCATGCCTGCGCTCTCTTTCTTTTACCGCCGCAATAAGGCTGCGTATGCGTATGCGCACTGCGCCCAAATTGGAACCCTCGTCTATTTTAATGAGGGTAAACATACGGTTTTTTGCCGCCAAAATTTCTTCAACCTGATCGGCGGTTACCGCATCCAAGCCGCAGCCGAAGCTCGTAAGCTGTACGAGTTCCAGATTGGGCATTCCCGCCGCAAAAGATGCCGCACGGTATAAACGGTTGTGATACGTCCATTGGTCTACAACGCGCAAGGGGCGCTCTATCGAACCTAAATGAGCGATACTGTCTTCGGTTAAAACCCCCAAGCCCAAACCCGTAATCAATTCGGGAATACCGTGATTGATTTCCGGGTCTAAGTGATAGGGCCGGCCGGCAAGCACAATAGCGCCCGCACCGCGCCGTATAAGATGTTCAAGGGCATGTTCGCCCTGCTCATGAACTTCTTTACGGAATTTTTCCTGTTCGTCCCAACCGGCGCGAACGGCTTTTTGTACTTCTTCCAAGCTTAAATCGGTGATTTTCGGGCTCAATTCTTCAAACAAGCGTTCGGCCAAACGTTTTTCGTCATATATGGGCAAAAAGGGATTCATAAATACGACCGAATCGTCGTGCCGCAATTCATCGACATTGTTCCGAAGCACTTCCGGATAACTGGTAACAATCGGACAGTTGTAATGATTTCCCGCAAGCGGATCTTCCTGCTGTTCGTAGGGCGCACACGGATAAAAAATGAATTTTACTCCGGCTTTTAAAAGGGAGGTGATATGACCGTGGCTTATTTTTCCGGGATAACATACCGATTCTGAGGGAATCGTTTCAAGTCCCATTTCATATACGGAGCGGGTGGAACGCGGCGATAAGCGAACGCGGAACCCCAGCTTTGTAAAAACGGTAAACCACAAAGGATAGTTTTCGTACATATTTAAAACGCGCAAAAGCCCCACATCGCCGCGCGGCGCATCCTGCGGTTTTAAGGGCACATACGAAAAAAGCCGTTTATATTTCCATGCAAACAGATTCGGAAGAGGTCCGTCGTTTTCGTTTGTGCCCGTATCGGTATTGCGTGCATTCGAAGCATCCACAATACTGTGAACGCCTTCTATTTCCGCGCCGCGCTCGCAGCGGTTGCCCGTTATAAAGGTTCTGGGCGCGCCGAGCGAGCGGAACGTATTGATTGTCAAAAGGCAGTTATTCGAACATTTTCCGCAGCGGCGTAAATCCAAGTCTACTTTAAAAGCTTCAAGTTCTTTAAGGCCGGCAATACCGGAACGCACTTGACCTGCCGCGATTTTTTGAGCGTGTTTTTCGGCATCTTCGGCCGAAGCGCCGACGGGCAGCGCCGTCAAATCTTTCCATTGGTCAAGGGCAATTAAAGCTGCGCCGTAAGCGCCCATAAGACCTGCTACATCGGGGCGGAATACGTTTACGCCGGCTATTTTTTCAAAGGCGCGCAAAACCGCATCGTTATTAAAGGTTCCGCCCTGCACAACAACCTTTGTGCCGATATCGCTTGCTTTACGCAGTTTAATGACTTTAAATAAAGCGTTTTTTATAACCGAATACGAAAGACCTGCGGAAATATCGGCGACGGTTGCCCCTTCTTTTTGCGCCTGTTTGACGCGGCTGTTCATAAATACCGTACAGCGGCTGCCCAAATCGATCGGGTTTTCGGCAAGTAAAGCTTTTTGACTGAATGTCCGCACATCCATTCCCAAAGAACGGGCAAAATTATCCAAAAAGCTTCCGCAGCCGGAAGAACATGCTTCGTTCAATTGAATCGATGTAATCGCACCGTTTTTCATGCGCAGGCACTTCATGTCCTGGCCGCCTATATCTAAAAGGAATTCGACGCCCGGCACAAAAAAATCGGCGGCGCGGTAATGGGCGATGGTTTCGACTTCTCCGGAGTCCACGTTCAAAGCCGCTTGGAATAAAGCTTCTCCATAGCCGGTGGACACAGCACGTGCAATATACACCGATTCGGGCAAGCGTTTGTATAAATCTTTTAAAACGCGCACTGCAAGTTCCACGGGATTTCCCGCGTTTACGTCATAAAAGCGCCATAAGATTTTTCCGTCTTTGTCGGTTAAAACCGCCTTTGTCGTCGTAGAGCCGGAATCCAGGCCCAAAAAAACAGGGCCGCTTGTATGCGCCAAATTTGCCGTTAAAGCCATTTCAGATGCATGGCGTTTGTGGAATTCTTCCAGTTCTTTTTCGTTTTTAAACAGAGGTTCCAACCGCTGAACTTCTTTCATTTCCGCACCGACAAGGCTTTTAAGCGCTTCGCGTAATTCCCGTACCGAGGGGGAATTCGGCATATCGGCGTTTTGTACGCATTTATAAGCAAGTTCGGCCGATAAAGCCGCACCTTCGGCGACAAAAAGCTGAGAATTTTCGGGGACGACGGCGGCTTTTTGTTCAAGTTTTAAGGTAACGATAAACCGCTGGCGAAGCTGATCCAAAAAGTGCAGAGGGCCGCCCAAAAAAGCGACATTGCCGCGTATGGGTTTTCCGCAAGCAAGGCCGGATATGGTTTGACTGACAACCGCTTGAAATATGCTTGCCGCGATATCTTCGCGGCGCGCACCTTCGTTAATAAGGGGTTGAATATCGGTTTTCGCAAAAACACCGCAGCGGGCGGCAATGGGATAAATTGTCGTAAAATTGCGGGCAAGTTCATTTAAACCGGGAGCGTCGGTTTCAAGCAAAGCCGCCATTTGGTCTATAAAAGCGCCGGTACCGCCGGCACAGGTGCCGTTCATGCGCTGCTCCATACCGCCGGTTATATAGGTGATTTTTGCGTCTTCCCCGCCCAATTCGATAACGACATCGGCATGGGGAATGCGTTTTTTTACCGCAGTCGTGGAAGCGACGACTTCCTGTATAAACGGAATATCAAGCCAATGAGATACCGCAAGCCCGCCGGAGCCGGTTACTCTGACGCTTATGCGTTGATCGCTTCCTGCGGAAAAGCGCTTTTCAATACAATCAAGCGCATTCCCGACTACGGAAATAATAGTAGAACGAATATCCGCTCTGTGCCGCTCGTATTTACTGAATATAAGCTGCGATTCGGCATCCAAAACAACAACTTTTACCGTTGTAGAACCGACGTCAATACCCATGCGTACCGGCGGCGCAGCCGGTTTGAATAAAATCTTTTCCACAGTATTCCTGCTTTACCCTTGTATAGCATTTTACAGGGATTGTCATAAAGTAGCAATAGCGGTATGCTTAGACGATGAAGCGTTCTTTACTTTCTTCCGGTATAAAACTGTCATTTTTAACCTTTTTGTCGCGTATATTAGGTTTAATACGGGAAACGACAAAGGCCGCTTTTTTAGGAACTTCCGCTCTTGCCGACGCCTTCGGCATTGCCTTTATGATACCGAATCTGTTCCGCCGCCTCTTTGCCGAAAACAGTATATCCGTCGCCTTTATTCCCGTATTCAAAGCTTATCTCGAAGACAGCCGCACAAAACCGGCGGCACAGGCGGAGCTTAAAGATTTTTTAAATGCCGTATGTACCCTTGTAAGCTTTGCAACGGCAATCACCGTAATTTTAGGTATAGCCGCAGCGCCTTTTATAGCTCCCTGTTTTTTAAAAAGTTCCGATACGGAGATTATACCCGAATTGATTTTTTTAACGCGGGTAATGTTTCCCTATCTGTTTGTCATATCCGTTGCGGCTTTTTTTCAGGGTATATTAAACAGCGTAAACGTATTTACACCTTCGGGTTTTACGCCGGTTTTATTTAACATTGCGGTTATTTCGGCCGCCCATTTGTTGTCGCCGCATACCGCAAATCCTGCCCGCGCAATGGCATACGGTGTTATTGCAGGCGGAACGATTCAAGCGTTATTTCAGCTTCCCTTCGTAATAAAACAAGGTTTTAAACCCGCATTTACCGGATTAAAACGCGCATTCGGCAACGCGGGAACAAAGCGGGTACTAAAGCTTATCGGACCGACCATTGTCGGAATGGCCGCATATCAGTTAAACGATGTTGTATCTACCGCCCTGGCGGGAAATGCGGGAACGGGTATTGTATCGAGTTTACAGTATTCGCTGCGATTACAGGAATTGATTTTAGGCATTTTCGCCGTTTCCGTCGGCACCGTTATTTTACCCGATCTTTCATCTCTGGCAAAGCGCAAAGAATACGAAGCCTTTGAGCGTATGCTTTCGCAAGCCATGCACATTATTGCGCTGATTACGATTCCTATAAGTTTTTTTTTATTTGTATTCGGCGAAAACTTGATTATTTTAGTGTATAAAACACAGCGTTTTTCGGACCGTTCGGTTACGCTTACTCTGCACGCATTCCGTTTTCATATAGCAGGCTTATTTTTTATAGCTTTAAACCGTATTATTGCGCCGGCTTTTTATGCACAAAGCGATACAAAATCGCCGACCTTTGCAGGTATCGGCGGTTTTGGGGTAAATATCCTGCTTGCGCTTATTCTTATAAAACCGATGAAAGGCGGCGGCATCGCCCTTGCGCTTTCGCTCGCAAGTTTTGCAAATACGGTGTTTTTATTTATCTTTTTAAACAAGTCAAAAACATTGCATACGGGCAGCTTATTGCCATCATATGTTTTATATGCGGCAAAACTTGTTTTGTTTTCGCTTATATGTATTTGGCCCCTCTATTTTTTTAAAGAACGCCTTTTTATGCCTTTTGCACACTTACACCGTTTTTTTGCGCAAGGCATACCGCTTTGCATTGCCGCCCTTATTTTTGCCCTATGCGGCATATGTTTACTTATTGTAACAAAGGATAAAACGATTACATACGCGCTCAAAAGACGCCGCAGATAACCGGAATTCCGCTTTTACGGCTTTTTTTTTATTCGATTTGCGTATATACTGTTTTTATGAATACCGCAATTTTATGGGATATAGAAAACGTTACACCGCCGCGCGGAACAAATTATATTCAACTCATTGTAGACACGATTTCGGAAGAAGGAAAAATCTCGTATGCCATGGCTTTCGGAGATTGGAACCGCAACAATATTAAAAATATAGCCGCAGAGCTGGCGGCAAACAGTTTCGAATTGATTCATGTGCCGGCTTCGCGCAAAGACAGTTCCGACATGTCTATGGTAGCGCACGGGGTCGAATTGATTTTTCAATACCCGCACATCGAAAAGTTCGTCCTTATTACCGGCGATGCGGATTTTCGGCCGCTTTTACTCAGCTTACGAAAATACGGCAAACAAACGCAAATTATCTGCGACGTTACAAAAAACGCTTCGGAAGATTTGTTAAAAATGGCGGACGATTTTAAAGACTACCGAGATATTATCGACGATGCCGATTCGGCCGACAACAGTACCGATGAAGAAAACGGAAGCGATCGCAATAAAAAAATCACTAAAGAACAGGCATTCGAACTGCTTGAAGATACCGTCGATATTATGCAAAAAGAAGACAAGGTTCCCCACCTCGGTGCGGTAAAAATACGAATGAAACTGCTTAAATCCGGTTTTGATGAAAAAAAACTCGGCTACCGCACATGGAAAGCCTTTATAAACGATGCCATTACGGTAAAGGGCTTGCGGTATGCCGATGAAGACGGAAACATACTCGAAACAACCGAAAGCGCACAAAAAGGATTGCCCGAAGTGTTTAATAAGCTTTTATCGATCTTGGAAGACAACAAAGAAACCTTTTTTAATGAAGCGGCTAAAAAAATCGACTACCGCAGTTACGGGTACGGCCGTTTTAAACAACTTGCCTTAGATGCGGAAAAACGGGGAATCGTAAAACTCGGTAACCGCGGTCTTTCATGGTATTTGAGCAAAGCGTAACCGATTGAGAAAAACAATGCACCGCTTTCATTTAAATGCATTTGAGGGTGCAATCTTCGATCTTGACGGAACCCTTGTGGATTCAATGCCGCTTTGGGACCGAATGGGAAGTCTTTACATACGCAGCAAGGGGCTTAGACCGGAAAAAAACCTGGATAAGATTTTGTATCCGCTTAGCCTAATCGAAGCCGCCGAATATCTTTGCACCCGTTATAAATTGACCGCGGATCGGCAAACGGTAATAAATGAATGTAATGCCGTTATGGAAAAGCTGTATGCCGACAATGCCGTTTTAAAACCCGGCGTGCGCGAGTTTTTGGCACTTATAAAAAAGCAAAACATTCCGGCCGTAATTGCAACCGCAACCGATCGTCATTTAGCCGAATCCGTTTTACGTCATTTAAACATTGCGGACTTTTTTAAAGGTATTGTTACTTCAACCGAAGCCGGCAGTTCAAAGGCTCAATCTGCGCAGATTTTCCACCTCGCCCGGCATATTATCGGTTCCGCAGTGCATAAAACGGTTGTTTTTGAAGACGCTTTTGCGGCGGTGTGTACGGCAAAAAAAGCCGGGTATCCCGTAGCGGCCGTATACGACCGGTCGGCCGACGATACACGCGAGCAAGCGGAACAAACGGCGGATTGGTATGAGCGGGATTTTTTTGCTTACTTATCGGGTGCATAAGGCATATATCCGGAATCTTTTTGCGCCGCAACGGAAGCGGTTTCGCCGTTTGTCGAAGCCCCGCTTGCCGAAACGCCGTTTGCAAAGGGTTCCGTATATATATCCTTGCGTTTGCTTTCTTTTTGCTTTTCGGCAATTATCAGCGCCGCTTTTTTAACATCGCTTGCACGGTCAAAACTGAGGGTTAAGGCGGCGGCAATGTCATCGACCGATGCGGCGGCGAGCCGGGCAAAATCATCCCATTTTTCGGTAATGAGGAGCGCACGTTTTTCTCCGATATGGGGAAGAAGGGTAAAGGGATTTACGGTATTTTCTTTTACCCGCAAATGCAAATTACGGCTGGTTGCAAAACGATGCGCTTCATCTCTTACGCGCTGTAAAAGGCGCAATGCATCGCTTCTTTTCGGAAGCCGTATGGGAGAGTTGTTTTTAGGCACATAGATGTCCTCATTTTTTTCCGCCAAGCCTACAAGGGGAATATGCAAGCCCAATGCGTCAAGTACGCCTTTTACCGCATTTATTTGTCCGATACCGCCGTCTATCATAATAAGATCCGGCATCTGTGCCTGTTCATTTAAAAGCCGGGTATAGCGCCGGCTTGTCGCTTCACGCATCGATTCAAAATCGTCAATACGGCCGTCCAATGTTTTTAAACGGAATATCCTATAATTTTTTTTGTCGGGATTGCCGTTATAAAAGCTTACAAGACTTGCAACGGGAAACTTTCCTTCCAAATGAGCTATATCGAAACCTTCTATACGCATCGGAAGTGCATCCAAATTCAAAAGCTTTTGCAATTCCTCCAAAGCCGGCGTATCTCCTCTTTCGCGCATTCGGCGGATAATATCTTCTTTTGCATTATGAATTGCCATGTTTAAAGAAGCCGTGTGCCGCGCCAATTCATCCGTATCCTCCGGGACGCATATGTGTGTTTGTACACCGAGATTGTCCTTAAGCCATTTTTCCGTCAATTCCAAATTCTTTTTACTTTGTACAAAGATTCTCGGCGGTATCATCGCAGGTTCGGTATAGTATGCGGCAATAAATTCACCCGTTAATTCTTCATTTTCTTTTAAACTGCGCGTGCGGTATAAATCCCGCATAATAAGTTTTCCGGCCCGCATTTTCAGTACCGCAAAGCTGACGAGGGTTCCTTCCGCATAAAAGCCGATATAATCCCTGCTTTCCGGATTAAAATCGACAACCGCATTTTGCATACGCAGCGTCCGTAAAGCGGCAAGACAATCGCGGCAACGTCCGGCTTTTTCAAATTCAAGATTCTTTGCCGCAGCGGCCATTTTGTTTTCCAATTTTTCCGCCGCTTTTTCCACATTTTCTTCAAGAAAAGTTTTAATTTCATCGATAATAGACATATAGGTTTGTCTGCTGATTTTTCCGCAGCATGGAGCAGCACAGCGGCCTATATGATAGTACATACAGGGATTGCGCCTGTGGGGCATCTTTTTACATCGACGCAGAGGATATATGCCGGATAAGGTATCTATAAAAGTACTGACAGCCCCTGCGTTGGGAAAAGGGCCGTAATACAGAGAGCCGTCCTGTATAATTCTGCGGGTTTTTATAATCCGCGGAAATACTTCATTGGTAATACGTGCCACAGGGTAGGATTTGTCGTCTTTCAAGTCTATATTGTAACGGGGGCGGTGCTGTTTTATGAGTGTGTTTTCCAATATCAGGGCTTCATACTCATTATCCGTAGTAATATATTCTATTGAAGATGCCTTGGACACTAAAATACGGGTTTTTACATCCTTGTGACCGGAAAAATAGGAGGACAGACGGTTTTTCAGATTTTTTGCCTTACCCACATACAAAATATCGGCCGATGCGTCTTTCCATAAATAAACGCCGCTGGAATGCGGTGCCGAAAGCGCGGTTTGGTGTAATATTTCGTATTGTGCGTTTTTTGTCTTCATTCTGTACCGTTATTTAAGAACCGCTTATGATACAAAAACATAGTGCTGCCCTTTTTTTCCTTTTTTTTCTGTCCTTAAGCATACATTGCGCCGAAAAAAAAATAATTTTCGGCGGCGATAAGGGGTGGCCGGAGTTTTTGCGAACCCAAAACATTACAAAAACAAAGGGCCGTTTCGGCAAAGAGGCAGTCAGCATCGCAAATGCCGCCGCCGCTTTGGAGCCGGATACCGACCTTTTACTGAATTTTGAAAACGCCGATTTTTCCGACAGGGCGGGAAATTATAAACTATTGTCTTGCGCCCTTGTTTCTTGGCCTGACAGTATTATGGGCAAATATGCCGCACTTGGCAAGGGGGCAAACAAGGGACTTGAGTTAAAAGGTTCTCCTCAAAGTATATTCGGACGAAGCGGCTCGATGGGGTCGTTTACCGTTTCTTTTTGGCTTAATCCTTCTCTTGCCGAAAACGGCGAAACGGTTTTTTCGTGGCGTTCTTCGCGCAATATAGAAGGCGTTCCCGTTTATCAAATGATTGCCGCCGCTTTTTTTAACAATAAAATAGAATGGTCATTTAATAATGTATTTGCCTCTTCGCATACGGTAAAAAATATTACGCTTTCGGCTCAAAACATTATTATTCCGAATACATGGGCTTTTCACAGCCTCAGTTTTGATGAAGAAACGGGTCTTTTAGAGTATTGTGTGAACGGCAAAACCGAAAGTATTATTCATGCAACGTCAACATCCCGCGCTTCAGGTACCGTCTTTTTGCCTATTTTAGGTGTTCCGGCGGAAATAGAAATCTGTCCGGCTTTTACCGGTAAAATCGACGATTTTTGTATACAAAAATCGTCCGTGCGCTTTGATTACGCACAGCCTTTATTTAAAAAAGAGGGCGGATACTTTGAAACAAAGCCCATAGGCCCTTTTCTTCCCGGAACTGTCGTACGCCGCATTTCAGCTATTACCGATACGCCGAGCGAAACGGATGTGCAGTTTTTTATACGCTCCGGGAATAATTATCATACATGGACATCCTCTTTTCCGGAGTGGGTTCCCGTAAAAACGGGCGAAAAGATACCAAACGTCAGCGGAAGATGGTTTCAAATAGCCGCTTCTCTCTATACCGACGGCTCCGGAACAAAAACACCGACCCTTACCGAACTTACTTTCGCATACGAAGAAAAAGCTCCTCCCCTGCCCCCCGTGCAGGTTTTTGCAAATCCGGGAGATTCATGTGTGGATCTTTTTTGGCATGCATCTACGGGAACGGACATTTCAGGATACATCCTTTATTACGGAGAAAGCCCCGGCGAATATTTGGGACAAACCGCCGTCGAAGGCCGATCTCCGATCGACACGGGAAACAAACGTTCTTTTCGCATTTCAGGTTTAAAAAACGGAAAAATATATTATTTTGCGGTAGCGGCATATGAAGATGCGGGCATTCGCCTGGAGGGGCCCTTATCGGATGAAATATATGCACGGCCTTTAAAAGGAATCCCATGAGCAACAAAGATAATAAATTTACAAAAGAATTTTTAATTATGCAGCGTGCCGAAAAAGCTATTCTTGCACGGGATTACATATCCGCTATTCGACTTTATGTCCGTCTTTTAAAATCGGATCCCAATAATATCGATATGCTGTCAAAACTCGGTTCGATATATGTTTCGGCAGGCGACGATGAAAACGCTTTGAAAATCTATACTACAGTTATTCAAAACGATCCTTCAAACATATCCGCATTAAATAATTTGGGAGGTATATACCGCCGGTTGGGTTCCTACGATAAATCCATCAAATTTATCGAAAAAGTAAGACAACTGGGCATAGATCCGGATGAAGTCGCTTACAACGAGGGCTATACGTATAAATTGATGGGAAAATATGATGAAGCCGTCAGCTGCTTTCTTAACGCGATTGAAATAAATCCGAACGATGTTCTTGCCTATAATCACCTTGGAACGATAGAAGATTTACGGGGAAAACCCGACAAAGCTCTTGCCGCCTTTTCCCGCGGTCTTCAAATCGATCCCAACCATCCTATTTTGCACTATAATCTTGCTCTGCATTTTTCGGCACAAAACAAAACGGACAAAGCGATACGTCATTTCGAATATGCTTTGCGCGTAAGACCGGGATGGGAAGAAGCTTTAAATCGTTATTCCGATTTATTGATAAATATAAACCAAAGCAGCCGCGCCGAAGAAGTTTTGCTGCAAAATATACAACTGAATCCGGCAAATATAACCGCATATAATAAACTCGGGCAGTTGTACGGCAGTCAAAACAAATTCAAAGAAGCCGAAGACGCTTTTCTAAAAGTTTTAACCTTAGACAGCGAAAACATGACGGCGCTCAGCGGATTGGGACAAATCTACGATAAACAAAAAAAGTATTTCGACGCGGCTGCCATTTTGGAGCGATTAGGCAAACTGAAAGCAAACGATCCGGAAACGACGCTGCATTATGTAAAAATTTTAATTGAATTAAACCGATTCAGGGATGCCAGCATCCTGCTGAAAAAGATTTACGATACGGACCCCTATAATACAAAAGTATTAAACGTTTTGGGACAGTATTTTGCCCGCAAACAAAACATAAAAAAAGCATATATTTGCTACAAACGCATTTTCCGAGTCGCACCGGACGAATACGTTTTCCTAAAAGATAATGCACGGCAATTTATGTATACAGGCAGGTTTGAAAATGCCGAACAATTGCTGCAAGAATATTTACGGCGGCAGCCCGAAGATGCCGACATGTGGGCGGAATTGGCAAAGTGCTATAAAGCGCTCGGAGAATATAAAAAAGCGCTTAAAGCGCTCGGCCGCAGCTTGGATATCGACAGCAGCAATTTTAATGCCATAGAACAATTGGGAAGTTTAAGTCAATATTTGGGCCAAGACGAAAAAGCTATGACTCTTATTGCCGAACTGCTCAATAAAAACAGCGATTCCGATTCCGATTTGGATACATTACGCAGTTCGATAAAAGCACGAGAAACCGCTTTTGACGCCATCGGAAAAAACAAAAAAGAAAACCTTATACAACCGACTGCGGCGGCGGAACAACCGGATGATGAAGACGACGATTTCAGCTTTTTAAATTCCACTGCTACCTATGAAAGTCTGTACGGCGAAGATGAGGACGAAGACGAAATAATTAAATTAGACATACCGATGGACATTGAAAATTTCAAAGACGAATACGAACCGCTTACCCTTGCCGAAGCGCCCGAAGAAGAAATTGAAAAGCAGCCTAAAAAAGCGAAGGATGAGCCGTTTGATTTTTCGGCTCTGCTGCCGGCAGACAGTCCTTTGGAATTCGACCCCAATGTAAAAGACGACATCTTTGACGAATTTTTTGAAACTAAAAATTCCCAGCGCTATGATCCGGTTGAAGAAGAAGAATTTTTAACCGTTGACGGAACCGGCTTTGAACCTGAAGATATAGAAGAATCCTCCGAAACTCCGGAGCAGCCCATTGTATCTTCAGCGCAAACATTGCCGCAGCAACCGGAAAATCCGCAGCAAAACAATGCGCCTTCCCCGTCACAGCCGCTTCCCCCCGAACCGGACAGCTCCGTACCGTCTGCAAAGGAAAAACCGCTTACTGAAAACTGGGAAAACATAGAACCCGACGATGAGTTTTCTTTAGACATACCGGAAGAACAGCCCGAAACCGACGACGATATTCTTTTCGATATGCCCGGAGAAATCGGCGAAGCGGACGACGAGTTTGCCTTTGATCCGCCCGAACAACTGTCCGAACCGGAGGAAGATTTTTCTCTCGATATTCCCGAAGAATTGCCGGAATCCGATGCCGATTTTCCCTTTGACATTCCCGAAGAAATATCCGAGCCTGAAGAAGATTTTGATTTCGATATACCGGAAGAATCTGAAACACCGGAAAAAAGCCCTGAATCTCCGGAAATGCCGCCCGAACCGGAAGAAGAGATTCCTCTCGATGAAATCGAAGAAAATGAAGAACTCGAAGACGATTTTGATGAACAATTAATGGAACAAGTTCGAACCGTTCTGGATAAGGTTTTCGACACATCTCCGATAGAAGAATTTTCGCGTACATTTGAAATGTTTAACTCTTTACGCAACCTATGTACATATTTGCCCGAAAAGAAAAAAACCGAATTTTTCTCGGATTTAAACAGAGTTAAATTGGATTATGTAATCGATCGCTTAGAAGGTAAACCCGGTCTTTTGGCGGCGGCGCAAGCTTTACATGCAAACGGTTTGGTAAAACCGCATAAAGATTCTAAAAAAAAGCATTTTTTAAAGAAAACGCTGTCTTATATGAATTCGCTTGTAAAAAAATTGCCCGACAAGGGGCACGCCGAAGCATTGCACAAAGAAATACATAGGGTTATACAAAATCTCGATAACAAAGAATAATATCAGGTTCCGAAATTTTTATTTTTTATAAATCCGATCAAAGCGCACATACCGAAACCGATAAGATTCGCAGTTACGATACTTGCGCCGGCAGGAGCCGACCACACAAAACTTGCAATGATTCCTATAAAAAAACATACAAGGGAAAAAACGGCGGAAAAGATAACAACGGGACGGTAGGTTTTAAAAATCCGCATTGAACTCAGGGCGGGAAAAATGATAAGACTCGAAATCATCATAACCCCTACAAAACGCATACCTGCAACAACGGTAAGAGCGGTAAGAACGGCAAGCAAGGAATTATATCGCCTTGTATGAAGTCCCGCCGCAAAGGAAAAAGATTCGTCAAATGTAATTGCAAAGATTCTGTTGTACAAAAATATATATAAACTTATTACAACGACACCTAATCCTATGCTTATATATACATCCGTTTTGCTCATAGCCAAAATACTGCCGAACATATAAGCGGTTACGTCAGTATTTAAACCAGAAGTCAGCGATGTAATGAGAATTCCCAAGGCAAGGGCACTGCTGGAAAAAAGCGCAACGGCGGCATCGCCTTTTATATCCGACTCGGAACTCATCCTCAAAAGTAAAAAGGCCGCAATAACCACTACGGGAATCGAAACGATAAGCGGCGATAAATTAAGCGCCATGGCAATAGCTAAGGTACCGAAGCCTACATGGGACAATCCGTCGCCTATCATGGAAAAACGTTTTAAAACAAGATTTACCCCGAGCAATGCCGCACATAAAGCGATTAAGCTTCCTCCTATAAGCGCTCTGATAATAAACGAATAAGAAAATAAATCACGCAATAATTGAATCATCGGCAGCACACCTCTACAAAGGTCATAGCGCGGTATAAATCCGTTGCTTTATAATCTTCAACGGATCCGTAAAACAAAGCTTTTGTGTTCATATGCAAAATATGAGATGCGTTTGCAATAGCCCGGCGGACATCGTGGGAAACCATTAAAACGGCTATCCCTTCTTTTTTATTTAAGCTGCGGATCAATCCGTACAATTCATCGGTAACGGCGGGGTCCAAGCCGGTAAGCGGCTCGTCCAAAACCAACATATCGCTGCCTGCGCATAAAGCACGGGCTAAAAGAACTCGCTGCTGCTGTCCGCCGGAAAGATGTTTATACGGCAGCCGGGCAAGAGAAAGAATTCCCAATTGCTCCAAACGCCGCATTACGATTTGTTTATCGGACCTAGAATAAAACGGATGCCGTATGCTTTGTTTTATACGGCCCGACAGTACAACTTCCCGTACCGAAGCCGGGAAATCCCTTTGTACGGCATTTTGCTGGCTTAAATAACCGATTGCGCAATCTTTACGGTTTACATAACCCGAATCGGGCTGAATAATGCCCAGCAAAGTTTTTACCAAGGTTGTTTTCCCCGATCCGTTAGCACCGACGACACACAGATAATCGCCTTTTTTTATATCGAACGAAACGTTTTCAACCGCTTTTCGGGCACCGTACGACACATTTATATTTCGAGCTGAAAGTATGGTCATTCTTTTTATTTTCCTTTTACCGCAAAGCTTTTCCCGGCCTCAAAAAGTAAAGTGAGCGGCGATATTTTAGCCGTTCACTTTAAACCCCTCTTAAATTGAACAATTGAGGAAATGTCAATTTCCGAAAATTGTTCAATTCCGCCGTTTTGCAACGCAGTGCCCCCCGCAGCGCAAGCTTCAAGCAAAACGGCAGTCAATATCGGAGTTTTGCCGCCACAAATAAATCCGGCTTTCTTTTATATTTTGCACACAAACGTGCAAAAAGCATTATTCAATCAGTTTGAAAGGCACAGGCAAAACTCAAAGTAAAGTGAGCGGCGATATTTTAGCCGCTCACTTTAAACCCTTTTTAAGATTTTCCGCATTGCGGCGCATGAGGGACACCCATGTTTCTCCGGCTTTAAAGTCATTTTTCGTCACATTGTGAACGGCATGCAATTCCAAAACTTCCGGCATCACCGAACGGTTTGTTTTTTGATAAACTCCTTCGGAAATCGCTTTTGCAATTTTTTGATTGCTTAACTCAATGCTGAACACAGCCGGAACCCTTTTTTGCGCCGCCGTATCTATGAGGAAAGCCATCGTCGCGACGCTTGCTTCAACGGCAGCACTGCATCCGCTGAAAGCCGCACGGTATTCCAAGCCGTAATAATCGGCAAAATAACGAAGCGGAAATCGGTCGCCCATCAATATGAATTTGTCGGATGCGCCGTGAACCGCTTTTTGAATCTGCGATTCAACGTCTTTTATCTGATGCACATACGATTCGGCATTATCCGAGAAAAAGCGAACGTTTTTTCCGCCGTATTTTACCGTGTCGGCTTTTATTAAAGCGTCTTTTATCGCCTCGACCATTTTTATAGCGTTTACCGGCGATGTCCATATATGTTCGTCGACTTCGTGTTCATGCTCATGTTCGTGTTCGTGTTCGTGCTCGTGCTCATCGTGTTCATGGGCATGCTCATCAACTTCGTGTCCTGCATCATGATCATGTGTATGATGCTCATGTTCCTCATGCCCTTCGTCGTGCTCGTGCTCCATTCCTTCAACGATAATCTCTTCGACAAGGTCAACATAATCGATTAAGCGGACAATTGTTTTACCGCTTACATCCATCGATTCCAAAATGTCGTGTACCCATTCATCGCTTTCTCCGCCGATATAGATAAAAACATCGGCTTTTTCAATCGCTGCAATATCTGCAGGAGAAGGGTCAAAGGAATGAATCTCCATCCCCGGTTTAACCAACAACTTTAAATTCGCTCCGTCCGTTTCAACCCTACTTTTTCCCGTAGCGGCATCGGGCGCGCCGAACATAAGGGCGCGGCTAAAATCAAAAACCGGAAATATTGTTGTAACAACCGACGGCTTATCTTTTTTTTCGCCGGTTTGTGCGTTTTTTTCCGCAGCACCCGACGCCGTTAAAGAAGCGGCGCATAAGGCGGCCGCACATAAAAAGGCAATTCCTTTTTTCATGATAAATTCTCTCCATAAAATTTATTATATATTTTTACTGCAGTCCGCACACAAACCGTACAACACAGTTCTGCTTGTATCCAAAACAAAACTATGTTTCCGGCGTATATGCGAAACCAAAGTTCCGATTTTATCGCAATTAAGATGAATCAATATTCCGCAATTCGTACACTTTAAGTGGTAATGTTCAGCACATTCGGCATCTTCGCTTATATATTGATAACAAGCTTTACCGCCTTCACCGCCGATATATTTTCTCAAACACCCGTCCTTTACAAGCTTATCCAAGGTACGGTATACGGTTGCAAGCGCCGGTGATTTTACGGCCGTACTGCCCGCATTACTCAAGGCATAATGAATTTCTTCGGCCGTAAAATGGCGGTTTTGAGCATCTTTGAGAAAGTGTATAATGTGTTCGCGTTGTTTGGTGTTGTATGATTCTTTACTTCTTTTCACCATATATGAAAATGATAATCATTCTCATATATAAAGTCAAGAGGTTTTGATGTTTTAAAGAACCATACAACACGCAAAAAATCCGGTTACCGGTAATTACATTAAACGAAATCTATAAAAAAGGACGCCTAATATAATCCAGCAAAACAGCATTATCCGGGAAGGGAAGGCCAAATATGCCGGCAACCCGGGAAAAACAAGCATTATAATAAATAAAAAAGAAAAACCCGTTCCTAAAACCGCAGAAGCTTTTAGCCATAATTTTTGAGTTTTGTCTTTTTTTTGCTGAATAAAACTGTCAATACACGTGTAGCCGTACCCTATTGCTGCTCCGACAGCCGACATGTCTACAAACCAGCTAAGCGCCTGTCTACCCAGCCACGGTCCCCAAACAGATACCAACAGACAAAAAAATATGGCGTGCACAGGTGTCTTATACTTAGGATGAAGTTTTGCAAACCATTCGGGTAAATAATCCGAACACGCAAGAGAATAAATCAGCCTGCTTGACGCCATTAAAAAACCGAGAATACCGGTTAAAATTGCACTGATAATTGCACAGCCTAAAATAATTAAACCCGGTATTCCCATTAAAGTTTTTATAGCCGCACCGGTCGCCCATGCATAGTTTTCTTTTAAGAAATTTTCCCAAGGAAAAACGCTTGCAGTTATCGTATTCATAGCGATATACACAAAGGCACCGAATAGCATGGCAATTATCATGATAAAATTTACCTTTTTCATAGGAAAATTAAATTCTTCACTTGCTTGCGGGATTGTATCGAACCCGACAAAGGCCCAAGGCGACACTGCCAAAACGCTTATAATACCCTTCCAAGAAATGTGCATAGTTTCTTTATTACGGACAAAAAGCGGATACAAATTCCGAATCGAAGCTGCAGAACTGCAAAGGGCATATAACACTAAAACCATTATACATAAAAATAAAGACATAGCCAAAATTGTCTGTAGCCAGCCGGAAACACTTATCCCGCATATACTAAATAGGGCTAAGATGATAAGAGTACTTACTGAAAAGATTACTTCTCCCAAATAAATATCATATCCGGCAACAGTATAAAGATGTTTTTTTTGTAAAAGTCCGGGAAACAAATAACGCCCCACTAATCCAAGTGCGCTTGAATTCATCGGAACATTTGCAATGTAAGCAAGCACAAGAAACCATGCACATATAAATGCATTTTTTGTTCCCAGCGTTTCTTTTGTAAAAGAAAATTCTCCGCCTGCTATCGGGTATTTAGGAATCATATAACTATAATTAAACGAAATTATAATCATTATGAACATACCGATGATAAGCGCTATAGCCGTCCCGCCCGGTCCTGCAGAGGGTAAAAAGGTATTACCCGGCATCACAAAGGCTCCCCAGCCGATAATACACCCAAAGGCAAGAGCCCATACATTTAACGGATTTAATTTTTTTTGTAAAGTGATTTTTACTTTATTGTTGTGCATAGAACTCTTCCCCTTCTCTGCCGTTGCGGAAGCCCTCTTATCTTTGCAGAGCGAACTATGAAGATAAAAGGGCTTTTATACAAAGATTTATAAAGAAGTGTTAGCTACGATAAGAAAGAACCATCTGTGTAAGCTTTTCCCCAACCTCCTTTGCTTTTTTCAGCCCGGCCATTTCTTCTTCCGCCGTATTATGAGGAACAACCACTTCTAAAGTTAAAGGAAGCTTATACGGCGAACCTGCAATCAGCTGACATATTTTTTCCCAATTAACGACTCCGGTAAAAGGAAGCATATGTTTGTCCGATTTTTGGACAGCGCCGTCTACATCCGTTGAAAGAGAAAAATCGATAGAATTATTATCATCCAAATGTATGGCAATTAACCGGCTTTGGTACCTCTGCGCAAATTCATATGTACAATCCGTACATACTAAAGCGGAGTGTCCCGAATCAAAACATATTCCCATATACTCGGGTGAATATCTTTCAAACAGCTTGTCGAATTGTTCAAATTGATATTCTTTCGGCGTACATATCATATTTTCAATAGCAATCCGTACTTTTTTTGCTCTGCAATATGACTCCATTTCGTCAAAAGATTTGAATGCCTGTTTCCAATATAAATCTTTAAAGTCTTTACTTGCTTCGAAATCTTCATAGGGAAGCACCATGTGCAAAACAATTTCTTCGGCTCCAAGCATACATGCCAAATCGACCCTATTTAAAACAAGTTCAACACCGGACAAACGGTTGTATTCATACGGCGAAGTAAAATCTTTTCTGCAATCCCGCAAACGGTTTCGATTTAAAAATCGAGGTTTTCCGTCAATAACACGGCATCGAGTATTGCCCTCCGAAGCATGAACGCCCTTGCATTTCAGTCCGTATTTTTCAAGCAGCTCTTTAATTTGTAAAATTTCCCATTGTGAATACAAATATTCAAAATCCCAATCATGCGCCCAATGAACATGAGAAATACCGGCATCAGCCAGTTTTTTCATTTGACAATCCATAGATTCGGGAGAAAGTTCGTAAATTCCGAAATCAGTCGCTAATGCAATTTCCATACCGCCTCCTTTTTGCATCGGTACAGCCTAATTAATCCGTTTGTGACGACGGCTTTTTATCTTCCGCTTTTACCGCAACATTGACCTTTAATCCGCGTTTTTTGATAACAGCGATGAGGATGCTTGATGCAATAAAACCGATACCGTATAAACAGGCCATCACAATAAACATCCATTTATAACCTGTAATAGTACTGTTATATCGATCAATAAGCGCCGCATAGACAACATAGGCCCAACACATGGGAGATTGAATTAAAAGAATTGCGATTGCCATTGCAGAACCCGACACTTCGCGGGGAATGCCGGATTCTCCGATAGGAGCATAATACACGCCGCGCAGCATAAAAACAACAATCTGAAGAACAACAAGCAAAATAGTTACCGGCCAAACCATACCGGCGGTTTTAGGAGATGCGACGATTCCCACAAGCATAAGAACACCGACAGCAAAAAGAATTCTCATCCAGTATGCGGTTGATTTAAATACTTTATTACCGATAACACCGCTTACAGGTCCGGCAAACATTCTTACATAGCTTGTTGATACAATAGCAAAGATTGAAACGAGTATCGTAGGCACGCTAAAAATATCTTCCAAAAAAGGTTGAAAGTATGAAGTCCCAATATACACTGCATATACTCCCATACCCATAAAACCTGCAAGCCATAATTGAGGAATCTTAAGACATGCTATAGCGCCTTTTAACGACTCTTTGTTTTTTCCGGCATTAGTCACCGAATGCAAATATTCTTCTTCCGGCAACAAAACCCACACACCGACAGCCATTAAAATCAAAAGTATCCCAACGATACCCATGATTACGCGCATACCGAAAAGGGTTTCGCCCATCCATGCAAAAACCGAAACGAATATCATATTTTCAATGACATTTGTAAGGCCGCGCGTCATTTCCATGCTGCCGAAAGCAATTCCTTGACGATCGTCGGCAAACATACACCGCACACTCTTTGTAACCGCTCCCCAATAGAAAGCTTCCAAAGTAAAGCCCCAAATAACACCGACAACAAGCATGCCTGCGTAGGTTACTTTTCCGGAAATCATATAAAAACAAGTTAAGCCTGAAAGGGATAGATTAATCGCTTGCAATTTACGTGCAGAAAACCTGTTTAATACCCATGCACTGGGGATTCCTCCAAAAAAGGCAACCCATCCCATAATTGTAAGAACCATACCAAGCTGTGTGTTTGAAAGACCGAGCATTTCTCTGTAAGGCGTGTACAAAGTATTTCTGATAGCATACACATAGTAGATAAACTCCGAACTGATACAAACAACCAAGAATTTTTTTAGCGTAGCAGAATCAACATGAAGCTTTTTTAACATAAGACCCCCCTTAGTTACAATATATCTACCTTTAATAAACACATTGCAAATTTTTAAACCTAAGAATGCCTTAAAAAAACTATTACCTCCTTATGTACAGATTGTGCCGTGTGTTAAGGTCAGATATCGCTGTGTCACAAGAAATCATCCCTTTTGCTTTATCCTGATGCCGTATTTCGAAATTTCTTGCAGCAATCAATATATTATCACTCCGCCTGTTTGAATTGTCAACATTAATTTTTCATACGTCATTTTCATTTTACCGGTATGCGAAAATCGGCAGTGCCTTGTTTTTTTTTCTTTTCTCTGATATCGTTTGCGAAGTTTTACGTTTTTCGGCAGGAACCCGTCCTGCCGTATTTTTATTTTAATTTTCGGAGATGTGTATGTATAACGAACTGCTGCTTATCGGTTCTGTGTTTTTATATTTCGGAACCGTACTCGTTCTTTTGCGTTTGTTCAAAGAACAGGGTATGTTTTTATGGACGGTTATCGCAACGATTACGGCGAATATTGAAGTGCTGATTTTAATACGCGCTTTCGGTATGGAGCAAACGCTGGGCAATGTGCTTTTTGCTTCGACCTTTCTCGTTACCGATATTTTAAGCGAATTGTACGGCAAAAAAGCTGCGAAAAAAGCGGTTGTGTACGGAAGCATAACTTCGGTTCTTTTTATAATGTGTTCGCAGTATTGGCTGTTGTTTTTACCGAGCGAAAACGATTGGGCAATGGAAAGTATGAAAACCGTTTTTTCAAATACACCGCGCATTATGATTGCCGGAATCGCAGGTTACGTTATTTCGCAGTTTTTCGATGTATGGCTGTATCATAAATGGTGGGATTTTACGAATAAGCTGTGCGGCGCAAAAAGAAAGTTTTTGTGGCTGCGCAATAACGGTTCTACCCTTATTTCTCAGTTAATCAATACGCTGATTTTTACTTGGGGCGCTTTTTTTAATTTGTACCCGATAGCTACGCTTGTATCGATTACGCTTTCAACCTATGTTATCTATATAATTACGAGTGTAGCCGATACGCCCTTTGTATACGCCGCGCGCAAAATGATGGAAGCACAAAAAACCGACACAAAATAGTACCCTGCCGGCGGCATAATCTTTGCTGCCGGCGGTTTTCGATTTACCCTATTACAGCATTTTACCGCCTTGCGCCGCTTTTCCCGGCGGATTGACGGCATTCCGAAAAGTACGGTACAATCGATTTATGATTTATTTAACCGAAATATTGTGCGTTGCAATCATTATATTGCAGCTTTTTATCATACTTGTGCTTTTACTGCGCAATCCTTCCGATGCAGTTGCAAAAACCGCCCGCGAAAACAGGGAAGAACTTTCGCGCACGATACAGGCTTTTTCGTCGGTGTTCGATACGCGTTTAAAAGCTTTACAGGATTCGGTTCTCAAAATAACAAGCGACAGCCGTCAAGAGTTTGCCGCAAGCCGTCTGGAATTAAACGGAGCTTTGCAGGCAATCCGCGCGGATAATACCGCTCAATTGGAAAAAATGCGCTCTACCGTCGACGAAAAACTTCAACATACGTTGGAAACCCGTTTGGGACAGTCTTTTAAATTGGTAAGCGACAGGCTCGAACAGGTTCAAAAGGGTTTGGGCGAAATGAACGCCCTTGCAGCGGGTGTCGGCGATTTACAAAAAGTATTGTCGAATGTAAAAACAAAAGGTGTGCTCGGCGAGTTTCAGCTTGAAAATATTTTGCAGCAGCTTTTAACCGAAGCCCAATACGGGCGCAACGTTAAAACAAAGCGCGGCAGTGCCGACATGGTAGAGTTTGCAATCAAAATTCCCGCAAAAACAAAGGATGCTGCAGCAGGCGGCAAAAACGACTTTATCTGGCTGCCCGTAGACGCAAAGTTTCCGACGGTGGACTATCAGCGGCTGCGCAGCGCCTACGATGAAGGCGATGCCGCGGCGATAGAAACATATACGGGTGAATTGGCCAAGCGCGTAAAACTTTTTGCAAAAACCATTGCCGAAAAATACATCGACCCGCCGAACACCACCGAATTTGCGGTTATGTTTTTACCCTTCGAAGGCTTGTATGCCGAAGTGCTGCGCATCCCCTCTTTGTTTGAAAGTATCCAGCGCGAATACCGCGTAACGATAGCCGGCCCTACGACGATATCGGCTTTTTTAAACAGCCTGCAAATGGGCTTTCATTCCCTCGCGGTGGAAAAACGCACGGGAGAAGTATGGCGGCTTTTAAACACGGTGCGCGGCGAATTCGAAGCGTTCGGCATCATGCTTGAAAAAACGCGCGAAAAGATAGAGCAGGCCGGTAAGGAATTGGAAAAAGCCGGAACCCGTTCGCGGGCTATCGAGCGCAGTTTGAAAAAGGTGGAAACCCTGCCTGAAACCCCGGCATAAGCCGCTCCGATACGGAAAAAGGGACCCGCTACGGGGAAAAGAAGCCTGCGTCAAAGCTAAACCGAATAGGTTTCGCCGTATTTTACGATTTGAACGTCTTTGTAGCCGTTGGCATTTAAATAGCCTAAAAACGTTTCCTGTACGCCCTTTTCGCCGTGTACCATAAAAATCTTTTTAAGGCGCGATGTGTCTATACTGTCCAGCCATTCTTTACATTCGGCATAATCGGCATGGGCGCTGAATGCGTCGATATGGCATATGTCGGCATTCACTTTATACCAATCGCCCATAATGCGCACTTCTTTTTCACCGTCCAAAATACGGCGGCCGAGCGTATTTTCGGCCATATAGCCGACGATTAAAACGGTGTTTTCGCTTTGCGAAATATTGTTTGCCAAATGGTGTACGACGCGCCCGGCTTCGCACATACCGTCGGCGCTTATAATAATCATAGGCCCGCTTTTTTTATTTAAAAGCTTGGATTCGTCCACGCTTGTAATAAACGACAGAGCATTAAAACCGAAAGGGTTTTTGTGGTGCGTTAAAAAAGCGTTAAAGGTTTCTTCGTCGTAACATTCAGGATGAATTTGAAAAATACTCGTGGCATTGGTTGCCATCGGAGAATCCACATAAATCGGAATTTCGGGAATGCGCTTTTTATCGACGAGCAGATGAAAATAATACACCAATTCCTGCGTCCGTTCTATTGCAAAGGCGGGAATGATAACCTTCCCCTTTGAAGCGACCGCTTTGCGTACCACTTTTTCCAATTCGTCCATAGCAATGTCCGAATTTTCGTGCAAACGGTTTCCGTAGGTGCTTTCCAAAAACACATAGTCGGGTGCGGGTATATCGGTATCGGGATCGCGTATAATCGCTTTGTTTTTACGTCCCAAATCGCCGGTGTACGCAATGCGGATATCGCCGCCTTTTTGATTTTTAATCGTAACCATGGCAATCGCCGAACCTAAGATATGGCCTGCATCAAAGAATTCCAATTCGACGTCGGGTGCTATGTACATTTTGCGTTTATACGAAAGCGCGACAAATTGGTTCGCCGTAAGCACAACGTCTTTTTCGTTAAAAAGGGGTTTCCACGTAAAGCTTTCCTTTTTTTTAGCAGCCTGTTTTTGCAAATATTCCGCATCCCGCGCTTGAATGCGGGCGCTGTCCATCATAATAAGGTTCGCCAAATCTCTGGTTGCCGGCGTCGAATAAATATTGCCCCGAAAGCCTTTTTTTACCAAAAGCGGCACCAGCCCGCAGTGATCGAAATGCGCGTGCGTTAAAATAAGAGCTTCAAGTTTATCGGCGGCAATGTCGAATCTGCGGTTTTTTTCATCGGCTTCTTTTCGCTTACCCTGAAAAGCGCCGCAGTCAACCATAAAAGACCGCCCGTCGATTTCAAAAATATGCTTTGAACCGGTTACTTCCTGTGCGGCTCCCAGCGAATACAGCGAAACGTTCATTCCATCTCCTTTGCAGGTATTTATACTTTAAATCTTTTTACTTCATTTGCAAGATTTTCTATATTTTCCTTATTTTTTTGCGTTATACCGTTTACTTCCTGCACCGCATTGTTTATTTGTACCGCTCCGGAAGCCATTTCACTCATACTTTCACCGATAACACGGGTAAGGCTATCCAGCTTTCGCATTTCGTCGGCTATATTTTCTCCGCCGATCAGCATCTCGGCAGAACCGTCGCTTACCTGCACCGTTACCGTATTTATATCACGAATTGCCGTTAAAACTTCTTTGCTTGCATTCGATTGTTCGCGCATCGCCGCCATAAGATGATTGCTCATATTCTTTACCTGTTCGGACAAATTAAATATTGCGTTAAATTTTTCTTCGACAGTACCTGCGGCGCTCGAAAGCTGTTCTATTTCTCCGCTTAAAACTTTAAGGGTTTCGGTTATGGTTTTTCCTTGTGTACTCGATTCTTCGGCAAGTTTTCTGATTTCATCGGCAACGACGGCAAAACCCTTGCCCGCTTCTCCGGCATGGGCGGCCTCTATCGCCGCATTCATTGCCAATAAATTGGTTTGACTTGCAATATGCTGAATAACGCCGCTTGCTTCCATAAGTCCGCCCGATTCTTCAGCTATCCTTTGCGTTACGCCGCCTGCCGTCGATATTGTTTCCCTGCCCTCGGCCGTGGCATCCGCCAAGGTTTGTATTGACCCGTTTGTTTTCTCCAAGGTTTGGGTTATCGTATCGATATTCGCCGCCATTTGTTCAATGGCGGCCGAAGATTCAGCAACGCTTGCCGCTTGATTTTCAATATTACCGTTAAGCTGTTTTATCGTACGGATAATTTCTTCCACCGTAGCCGCGGTTTCCGTTACACTTGCAGCTTGAGTAAGGGTTTGTTGTTTTACGCCGTCTATATTCGCACTTATTTGATGAATTGCACTGGCAGTTTGACTCATATTGCTTGCAAGTTCTCCCCCGATATTTTGCATATCTTCGGTTCCCTTATGTATTGAAGTCAAAGCGGAACGCATCTTTGATATCGTTTGATTAAAATAAACGGACATATGTGTAATTTCATCATTACCGATAACCGGCAAATCCACCGTTAAATCACCGTTACCCACTTTATAGAACACATCTACGGTATTTGCAATCGGTTTTACGACAATATTTTTTATCATAATGATACTTATGATTATAACAAGCACTAAAATAGCGGAGGAAACCCCGATCATCGAAAAAAGCGATTTTTTTAAACTCGCACCTATACTTTCATTTACTTCCGTCATTTCAATCCCGCAAAACAAAATATAGTTAAGCCGCCCGCCGCTATGTACGGGTTTATATGCGGTAAGAAAATCACGCTGCAATATGCTTGCCTCTCCTATATATGTTTCCCCTTTTAAAATACTGTCATATGCATCGCCCTTTGCCAAATAGGTTCCGACGGCTCTTTTTCCCTCATCATTACTGATAGTGGTTAAAATTCGTTTGAATTCCGAGCCTTCAGCGCCGAAAACGGTTATCTCGATACCCAGTGCTTGTCCGAGCATATCTATAAAATCGGTATCAACCGTTTTTTCGGTACCTACAAGCTTTCCGTCCGTAACGCTCAACGGTCCGTACAGAATTTTAAGATAATCTTGAATTATTGCAAGATCTCCGTCGAATTGATTCATAACGGTAATATCAACTGCACCCTTTGCCGCAGAATGTATCGTATATGACGCAAGCGGTACAATTACTGCAATAAAAAGTATAAAAGAACAAAGAAATATACCGCTTATTTTAAAAGTTAAGCTTCGTTTTTTTGTCTTATCCGCAAGTTCAAAGCCGTCTTCTTTTTCGCTCATTCCGACACTCCTTTTATTTGTAATTACAAAGCGCAAACAATTTTTACCGTTCGCGTACTATATAAAGAATATATCCTCTTATAAAATATTGCAAGATAAAAATCTTTTTGATTTTGCAAAGAAGTTTTTAGAAAAACGGAGGCGGCGTGCACCGGCCTGCTTGCAGCCGCCTTGACAGTAAAAACATCCCGTTTTATACTTATTTTCGATTTATGGCTAAAAAAAAATCCGTTTCGACTTTTTTTAAGTGCACTTCCTGCGGTTATACGCAGCCTCGCTGGATGGGACGCTGTCCGGAATGCGGAGAATGGAATACGCTCAGAGAATGTATCGCCGAAGAATCGCCGTATCCTGCTCCTTTCGGCTCTCACGGCTTGCAGACAAGAGAGCGTATAAAACCGCTTCCGCTTTCGGCAATAAACCCTGCCGAAGGAGAGCGCTTTTTTACGGGAATCGGCGAATTCGACCGTGTGCTAGGCGGCGGAGCCGTTAAGCGCTCTGCGGTGCTTATAGGCGGAGAACCCGGCATAGGCAAATCGACCCTGCTTTTACAAACGGCGGCGGCAATACGCAAAAACACCGAAAATGCGCAGTCCGCTGTTTCGGGAACACGGGGACGCGTCCTCTACGTTTCGGGAGAAGAGGCCGCATCACAAATAAGAGCGCGGGCCGACAGGCTCGGGGCGGAAAACGCCGGTATAGAAATACTGTGTACGAATCGCTTGGAGGATATAGAAAATGCTTTGAATGCGCTCAATCCCCTGTGCGTTATCGTCGATTCGATACAAACCGTTTTTTCCGCGGATGCGGGTTCTATACCGGGAACGGTTAATCAATTAAAATACTGTGCCGCCGAATTAACGGCATGGGTAAAAGAACGCGATGCCGTCCTTTTTATGAGCGCCCATGTTACAAAAGACGGTTCTATTGCAGGTCCTAAAGCGCTTGAACATTTAGTCGATACGGTCATTTCTTTTGAGCGGAATGACGATCATATACGGTTTTTGCGCTCGTTGAAAAACAGATTCGGTTCGATTGACGAATTGGGGATATTTTCGATGGGAGAACGGGGATTGACGGCGGTAGAAGATCCGTCATCCCTTTTTATTGTCCGCAGATCCGGTACCGTTCCTCCGGGTACGGCTGTCGTACCGGTTTTTGAAGGAAGCCGTGTTTTTTTGGTTGAAATTCAAGCTTTAACGGTGCCCGCAAAGGCCGCATTAACTCGCGTATATTCGGAAAAAATCGATAATGCAAGGGTAAGCCGTGTCGCAGCCGTCTTGGAAAAACGTGCGGGCCTTCGTTTCAGCGATCAGGATATTTACATAAATGTTGCAGGCGGGGTACGCTTAACCGAAAGCGCCATAGATGCGGCTTTGGCGGCGGCTCTTTATTCGGCGCGAACGGACATTGCCCCGCCCGAAAAAACGGCGGTAACGGGAGAATTGAGCCTTGCAGGAGAAATCCGCCCCGTACACCGATTAAAACAGCGCGCAAAAGCCGCCGCAACACTGGGGTTTACGCGCCTTTTAGGCCCGGAAAAGGAAGAAGACGTCGTACATGTATGCGGCATACAAGACTTGATAAAAACGCTTTTTTCTTAAAACTTTACGGTTGCTAAAGAGCTTTAATAGCGGATGCAAAGGGCAATGCCGCAGGATGCATCGCTTAACACAAGCGGTGCAAAACTTACCTGTGCCTCTCCGACGCGAAGGGCTTTTTGCAATTGCTCGTCATAGGAAGCACCGTACACCCAGGGTGCAATCATTCCGTATATGCGCACAGCCGTAGAAAGAATTCCTCCTGCAACAAAAAAAGGCAAGGCCGTTGCCCCGCTGAAAGCGTTGAAAACCATAAGGAAAAGCGCGCCGCCGTCTTTATTCGCATTACGGGAGGCATCAAATAATTCTTTTTGCCAGAGTATCAACCCGGTCAAACCTAAGCCGAAGGATGTTATATCCGCCGCTAAACAAATGCCGCCTGAAAGATAGTCTTTTTGCACAAAAGAACCGACGCCGAAACCCACAAAACAGTTTAAAAGAAAAGGCGCAAGCGGGTCGCTTTTGTGCAAAGAAAATATTTGTTCTTTTTGGGCAAAAGAAAGGTGAGCCGATTCGGTACGGATTTGTTCGAAGCTTTTTTTTAAGCCCGGCCATTTAAGCATGTTCGTAATATTTTCGACATGTTGCTCCGAAGTGCCGTCAGGCGAAACAACCGCTGTTTCCGCAGTTGCAAAAAACGCAGTACAAATAAACAATGCACAAAACAAATAAAAACCACATTTTCTTTTCATAAGGTACCTCCATAAAACGTATCTTTATAAAACCTTTCGGTAGTTTTAATGTTTCCATCACACCGCATATTCTTCCAGTGCTTCATCCGATGCGATTTGTCCGTCCAAAATATGAATACAGCGGTCGGTACTGCGGCCGATACCCGTATCGTGGGTAACGATTACAACGGTAGTTCCCGCTTCGTTTATAATACGGAATAAGTCCATAACAGCCCTGCCCGTTGAAGAATCCAAAGCGCCCGTCGGTTCGTCCGCTAAAATGATATACGGGTCGCAGGCAAGGGCGCGGGCAATGGCGGTACGCTGTTTTTGTCCGCCTGAAAGCTCCGACGGCCGATGCTTTATGCGGTCGCTTAAGCCGACTTTTTCCAAAGCCGCCCGTGCCTTATCCTTGCGCTCGCCGAGAGCCAAGCCTTTATAACGCAGGGGCAGCATAACGTTTTCAAGAACATTCATCGTTGGGAGTAAATGATATTGCTGAAACACAAAACCGATCGTTCCGTTGCGCAAGCGGGCAAGTTCTTTGTCGCCCATCTGTGACGTTTTTTTGCCGTTTATAAGTACGTCGCCGCACGTAGGCTTATCCAAACAGCCGATCATATTCATACAAGTGGATTTTCCCGAACCGGAAGGTCCCATTATCGAAAGAAATTCGCCGCGCTCTACACTAAAGCTTATTCCGCGCAGCGCATGAATGTCTTCTTCACCCATATGATAAGTACGCCATACATCACAAAGCTGAATAATATTCACACGGCCCCCCGTTTAGTCGTGCTCCGCTTTTTGTACAAAAAGACGGCGTACATCTATGTTGTAAATTATGCAATCCAAAGCCGCAGCGTTTGCATAATACGACATTTGTTCGAAATTTATTTTTGCTTCAAGCAAATCCGCCGGCGAAACAATTCCTTCTTTAAACCATATTTGCATATCCCGATATAATTGCTCGTATAACGCGGCCTCTTCGGCAGTTTTACTGCGCTGCCACAATAAGTCGGCGGCCTTGGTTTCAAGGGCTTTTTCGCGCTTTTTTTTATCTTCATGTGCCGATTGAACTGCAAGCAGGTCGGATTCGGCGTCATATTGCTTTATTTGAGCCGTATAATCTGCGTTTTTAAAAACATTCATATCCCAGCCGAGTGCAAACGAAATGCGGGGACTCGCCGGATTTTCCGTTGTTATACTTACTCCAGCCGCTGCCGATACCCCTTTCCATGAAGCCGAAACTTCGGCACCTATTTCGTTCGACGGCTGAATGTGTCCGGATGTTCCCGTACCGGGAACATCTTTTTTTCCCGGTGTACCTTCGGAAAGATACGTATAGGAAAAGCCTGCCCCCAAAAAAAAGTTTTTTTGGGATGACCGCATTTTTTCGTTATACGTATATTTCCAAAAAGCCTGTTCGGCAGCACCGTATAAAGCCGTATCGAAATCGCTAAACGATAACAGGGGGCGGCTTTTCAAATCATCCGGCAACAACGGAATTTCGGTAAAAAAATCCGCGTCTTTTCCGCAGTTTAAAGCAAATTCGGTCAAAGCGGCGGCACAAAGACGTTTTTTTTCTTCAAACGCATATTCATCGCTTTTTACGGCCAATTCGGCTTTGCGGTATTTCGGAGAAACCGCCGCATAACCTTGATTTTTTACCGTTTTGAAATTGTTTTCAGATGCAATAAGGCTGTCTTGCGCCTTTGCCGCCGCAGCCGCAGCCGTATATAAAGAGCGCAATTCCGTCCAAAAGTTTTTTTCGGTTTCAAGCGCGCGTTCGGCACAAGCGCGGCGTGCAAGTTCGGTTTGGCGGGCCGCTTTTTCAAGAAAAAGTTTGCGTTCTTTATTTTTATAAGAAATAATATCGGTTTTTACGCTTAAAGATGCGTCGGAAGTAAGCTTTAAAGCAGATTTTCCCGTACCGGCAGACACACTGCTTGATCGCAGGGGCAAAGCGGCTTGTATCCGCGTATTATTCAAATAAGGAAAAGCAAATGTAATTTCCGGCGCAACGGAATAGGTAAAGCCGTTCCCGGAAGGAACAAAATGCATAGTGCCGGTGGAAAGTGTTACATTTATGCCGTTATCCGTAAATACTTTTTTTTCTTCCAAAAGGCTTTGCATAAATTGTATATGCAGTTCTTTTAAACCTATATCCCGCTCGGCATATCCGGTTAAAAGGTCCTCTAAAGAAAAAGCGGCAAGGAGCACGGGCGGCATGCATAAAAAAAGCAGTACAAAACTTACAATACACAGGTTTTTTTTAACCGCATTTTTCCCTTTCACTCGCATCTCCCGTAAAATCCGGTTTTCGATACCTCTTTAGTGCAGCAAAGAACTTATCAAGGCAGGAACCGCAATAAAGTTTCCGATTGCGCCGCCTAGACTTGACAAAAAAAACACCAGCAGAACGCGGCCTATGCGGTTTTTATAAAAACCCTTGAGCGTTAAAGCGTCTTCGGCAAGAAATTCCATATCTTCAACCTTCGGTTTACACATCCACGCTTGTACAAGGCCGGTAAAAATACCGACGGCAAGAAAAGGATTGAGCGTTCCCAGCGGCGCACCGACAAAACCGGTTATAATTGCAAGCGGATGTCCGCACGCTAAAAGCGTTCCCAGTGCGGCTAAAGAGCCGTTCCATAAAATCCACGAAACAAGCATGTCTACGGAAGTTGCCGCCCCGCCGGTAAAAAAACCTGCAATTATCAGCGCAGCTAACAAAACGGGAAATATCCAGCCGGCAATTTTTCCGCCGATACCGGCAGGCGGTACGTTTTCTATATCGGCGGTATTACTTTGTTCCGTTCCCGCAGCAAGAGCGTTAAGATGTTTTTCTACGCCGGGAAGGTGTCCTGCGCCCAAAACGGCAAGGGTTTTATTACCCCTGCATTCCCATATGCGCGAAGCAAGGTAACGGTCGCGCTCATCGATCAACACTTCTTTTACCGCAGGCAAATATTGTGCCAATTCCGCCATCATAGAATCCATTTCGTTGGAACTTTTAAGATTTTCTATGTCTTCAGCCGAAATTTCCTCTTTTTCGAAAGCCGATGCCAACAAAGCCGATAAAAGCTTTACTTTTCCCCACAATGAATTTTTTGCCCATGCGCGGCGTAATGTTGTTTGAACGGGTCTGTCCGCCATAACGACGGGGATGTCCAATTCTTCGGCGATATTTAAAGCGGAACGCATTTCATCGCCGGGTTTTACTCCCACATCCGCCCCCATACGCCGTTGAAAAGAACTGAGAACCAGATTCGCCATCATAATAAAGCCGCGTTTTTCTTTTAATACCTTTACGATATCAAGATTTTTCCAAGACTCCGGATTTTTTACGGATTCATAACGCTGTTCGTCCAATTCTACGGCGACACAATCGGGGGACATTTCGCGTATACTGCTCTCAACGTCTTTTATGCTTTCTTTTGAAATATGTGCCGTTCCTACCAGTATTATTTCCCGGTCTTTAAATAAAAGATTTTTTACGGTTTGCATATATATTCCTACAATATAAGGTATCGGAAACGCCGGACTGCCGTCTTTCCCGTTTAATTTTTCGGCTTTGCATTCAATGCTTTTTCTTTTTCAGCCGCATTTTTGTGGCCGGGCGACATTTTTTCGACAGCCCATTGCGTAAGCCTGTATTCGAAAAATAAAGGAGCTTCCATATCGGCTACTTCAAGGTAGATTTTATTCGCCAGCTCTTGTTTACCTTTTAACTCATAAAACAATGCCATGTAAAATAACATCTTACCCTTTGTCGTTCTGCTGTTATGATTTACCACCTTATTCAAAACAGCACTGTCCCCCAACCCGTCATAATATAATCTGAGCATAAGGTAGTCAAGGCTTTGTTTGTCCATATTTTTCATAACCTTTGACAAAAATTCCTTATTTACTTTGATATTGCCCATCTTTTGATAAACGGCGGATATCATAAGCTGATAGGATACATTGGAAGGATTTGTTTCCCATGCTTTTAAAAATCCCGCCAAAGCTTCTTCCCAATTTTCAACCCGCCACGCAAGCATTGCTATCGATTCATACGCATAATAATATTTGGGATTGCATCGGATAACGTCCCGATAATCATTAAGCGCTTGTTCGTATTTTCCCTGCTCGTCAAAAAGGCCGCCGCGATACGTATAGGCTAAAAAATAATCGGGTTCGATAGCAATGGCCCGCGTCCATGCTTTTTCGGCTTCGGCATAATTATTTAAGCCGATATAGTACGAACCTGCATCAAGCCAGTGATAATAATAATCGGCGTCATATGTAAGCGCTTTTTGTATATATTCAAGCGCTTGAGAATAATCGTTTTTTTCCGAAGCAAGTTTTGCAAGATACGACCACGCCATACTGTTTTGCGGATTTATCTCGGTCAGCTTAGTAAAACCTTCTTTAGCTTTGTCAACCTTATCCAAATACCAGCTGGTTTGCGCAAAGCCGAACAAAGACGCTTCGTGTTTCGGATCGGCATCCAAACCTTTTTTAAAGTAGCGGTTTGCCTGTACAAAATTACGTGTAAGCATAAAGGTATCGGCCATTGCCGCATTTGCATCGGCATTATTCGGATTTTTTTTAAGTACGGTTTTTATAATATCGGTGCTTTTTGTTTTGTTGCCTGCGGCTTTTGCAATCATTGCGTTTAAAAGCAAAAGTTCTTCATTGCCGGGATTTTTCGCCAATAATGCGGCCGCTTTTTGTTCGGCTTGCCGAATTTCACCGGCCGAAAGCAGTAAAGATGCGTGCAAATAATTCAAATCGGGGCTGTTTTTATGTTCTGCCGGCAGATTTTCGAAGGCGGCAAGGGCTTTTTTTATATTGCCCTGCGCAAGCATTTTTTGCAGATCGCCGGTAAAAGCCTCCGGAGAAAAGGCGGTTTTATCCTTCGTTTCGCCGGCCTTTGTATCTTCTTTTACACCTTGTGTTTTAGGCGGAATTGTTTGTGCGGGCATTTCCTGCACGGGCCTTTGCAGAACGGGTTCCTCCGCTTGAGAGGAGACGACATCGGTTGTTTTACAAGCGGCAAAAACAAAGACAATAAGATGTAAGCAAAATAATAAAATGCGTATCTTTTGAACGTGTTTAATCATTATTTTTTCCTTTGCTGTTTTACGGGGAGTTGATTTTAAGGCCATCATTGAGTACACTAAAGCAAATGGCACATAATCCCGTTCGTAAATTTATAGGTTTAGCTTTTCTTTACGGTATTATTATTTTCGGCATTTTTATGCTCCAATTTAGAAATGAATTATCCGTTTCCAAATCTTTCGGCGGCATACAGCTGCGCTTATCGTATATAAGAGCAAAAAAAACGCCGCAAGCCGATACCGAACTCTCCCAGTCCTTAAAAAACGGTTTTTACGTTTCGGACAAGGGTATCGTTTTTTTTGCAGGAGAATCAAATCCGCTTATCCTGCACACTTCCGACAAAAAACAAATTCCCCTGGTTTTACAAAACTGGGAAGAAAAAGATAAAACAAGTTTTGTCCTTTCCTTTTCGGAAAACGTTTCACTGCTTTTTGACGGCAGTTCGGAACAGCTTGCCCTAAGCGCACAGCTTCCGAAAAAAGCCGTTTCGCTGACTATACCATATAAAACAACCGAAAGCTACAGCGTTACGGATATAAATCAAACGCGGGCTTTAATAAAATCAAAGGCCGAATCGCGCCTCCTGCAAGCACAGCTTATAACAAACGAGTACGTTCGTTTAAGCGCTTCTTCTCCGGCGGCCCGTATCGGTATCTATGAAGAAAAAGCATCCTTCAGCTTTGCATCAATCGCAAGCTTTGAAAAAGCACAAGCGGAAACTTTAAAAAAACTGACGGAACAGGCACGCGACAAACTGTTTGAAAGTTTCCCTTCGGTAAATCAGGAAAACATGAGCGAAAAACTGGTTTCCGCCTATGTGGCCGAAAGCGCCGCCCGCGGAGTTTACCATAACGGCGTGAATTCCGTTCCGCCCGCTTTTACCGACAGTACCAAGCGGACTTATTTCAGCGCACCTTATTTTAACAAATTAATTAAAATGAATCAAACGCTTGTTATGGAACAGGAAAATATATCCTACCGCATACAATATTCGCTTGAAAAAAACAATTTGGACGTATTTGAACTTGACCATCTTCCCCTTGTTTTACTCCAGCGCCCGCCGGAAGAAACATCACCCTTATTGGCCTTACCGGCTGCATTACCCGATTTTTCGCCGACTCCGGCACAAGCGGCGGGCATTTTAGACGTGTATACAACTTTATATAAGGTAAATCCCGTAAGTGCAGCCCTTCTTTCTCCGGTATTAAAACAATGTGCCGATTTTTTAGAACAATCCTGTGTTTTGTCGGATTCCGGCAGTCTTTATGCGGAAGATAAAGGAAACCGCATCAATTCGATATTATCGGCAAGGGCGGCAAAAGCACTACAAGAATACGGAACTATGATAGCCGACAAAAACACAAAAGCCGGAGGCATTATGCTTTTAGCATCCGTGTTGGAAAACCTTTCTTCTTTGGATTTGCGCACACTGGCGGAAATATACCCCTATATAGCCGGCGACAATACCTTTTATCCGCATATAGATGTGATCGGGTTTGAAAACAACCGCCCGATATGGGCATGGACAGTTGCTTCAAAGATTGATTATACAAAAGATGAAAATGACACAATCGTATTTAAAACAGCCTTTCCGGTCGATGAAACCCATTACATGATTCTTAACGGCATTGACCCCTTTGTTTCAATTGAAATTTACGGTTTACAATATCGTACGGATCCGCGTTTTGAAACGTATAATTCTTCCGGTTATGTATATGATGCAAAAACTAAAACATTGTTTTTAAAATACCGGCAAAAAACACCGGTCGAAACGGTCCGTTTATTTTATCGACAGAGGCCCGCCGTTTCCGAAAGTGAAACCGACAAAGCGGATAAGCCGATACAGGAAGAAGAAAGTTCGGAATCGGCCGAAAATTAGCGGTATAAATCGGTTTAAAAAATTTTTTAAAATTATATCCTTTTTTCGAAAATTGTGATATACTGATTAGTATACGGCATTGCCGAAAATCGCATAAGTGTCAAGCGTAAGGAGTATAAGTGAATAAACGCGATTTTCCTAAAATCCATTTTTACGATCAGGATTTTGTAGACATATACGATAAAACATGGTCTTGGGTTCAAAATTTTTGGAAGGATCTCGAAACGGGCAGCCAAAATGACGACGGGTATTTTATATACCAACATGAGGATTTGCCTGCGACGATAGACCAGCTTGAGTCGATTTTCGCTTCGTTTTTTTTAGTATACTCGAATCGCAATTTTCCGGCGCACCAAAATCTGGATTATCTGTATCAATGTCAGGAAACAAACGGCGCTATACGTTGGAGATATAACAGCGCGGATAAATCTCCGATTGTAAGCACGGAAAATCCTGAGGGAATAGGATTGCCCTTGTTTTCATGGGCGGAATTCAATCTGTATCATAAATCGGCAAACAAACGGCGTATAAAAGAAATTATGCCCGTTTTACAAAAATATATGACATGGATTGAAACCAATTTTAAAAAAGAAAACGGTTTATACGCCGTACCGCATCAAGCAAGTACTATGTTTAATGCCCCGCGCGATAAAACCTTTTATCCGGTGGATTTTAACAGTGCAATGGCCATCGGCGCCTTATACATGGCGGCCTTAGGCGATATTTTAAATGAAAAAGATTTAAATTTTCAATACAAACGCTTGTATTTTTCGCTTAAAACCCGTATCAATTCGCTTATGTGGAATCAAGACACGGGTTTTTATCATGACTTAAATGAAAAAGGAGACCAATTAACCCACAAAACAATTGCAGGGTTTTGGCCGCTTTTAGCCGAAATTCCGAACGAAGATAAGGCCGAAATGCTTATTTCGCACTTAACAAACCCGAAAACTTTCGGAACCGACCATCCCTTTCCGAGCCTTTCAGCCGATGAAAAAAAATTCAGCCAACACGGAGAAGGATTCCGCGGAAGCGTATTCCCCACCTTTAATTTTATGGTTATAAAAGGTTTGGAAAAATATCAGCGTTACGATTTGGCACGGGAAACGGCAATCCGCCACCTGTATTATATTTTGGACGCCCTTTTCCCGCACGGAAATGAAAAAACGGAAATAGGCGATTTATGGGAAGCGTATTTGCCCGGAAAAGAAGGTTTTGCAAAACTTTCGGGAAACGACAAATTCCCGCGAAAACGGCATTTGCATTCATCCGGACTTTCAACCATTGCATTAATGATCGAAAATGTCATCGGTTTGTCAATCAGCTTGCCCCGCAAAACGGTCGATTGGATTATTCCCAACCTTGAAATTATGGGAATTGAAAACTTGTCGCTAAAGCGGAACATGATTACCATTTTATCAAATAAAAGTTTGCGCGGCTGGGAAATCCAAATGGAAAGTGAAAAGCTGTATTATTTTACGATAAACATTCTCGGACAAAAGAAAAAAACCCTTCCCATCCCGTCGGGAAAATGTTCTATGCTTATAGACAAACTCTAAAAACCGAAACCCTATGAAAACACTGGAAGCCGTTATAGAAATAGGTTCCACCGGCATAAGGCTCATGGTATGCGAGCTTTCTTCCCGAAATTCATGGACAACCGTAGACCGTTCCGAACAGCCGGTTTCTTTGGGACGGGATGTATTTACCGCCGGCAGTGTCAGCCGCGAAAGTCTTTTACAGTGTTTGCGTATTTTAAATCGTTTTCGCGAACAGCTTGCCGGCTGGAAAATAGAAGATTCACATATAACGGTAATTGCAACCAGCGCTTTACGGGAAGCCCGCAACCGGGACACCATAGTGGACCGCATACAGGTAAAAACGGGTTTTCATATAGATGTAATAAACGGTATTGAAGAAAACCGCTTGATATATTTGGCGGTATTGGAAGTACTGCGCCAAGACGCACCGGGTATACAGGGACAAAATTCGCTTATTTTGGAAATCGGGGGCGGTTCGACGGAAATAATGCTCTTCGACCAGGGAAAGGTAGCGGCAGTACACAGTTTGCGCTTGGGAACGGTTATTATCGAACAATATATAAAGTCTATGACAGGCTCCCGGCACGATACGCGCCGCTTTTTGGAAGATTTTATAAAAAACGCCGGCGGAAACTTAAATACCGAAGCAAACTTAAAAAAAATTCGCCAATTTATTACCATCGGAAGCGAAATGCAAATTGCGGCAAAAGAAGCCGGTCAACAAATCGGAAAACGCACCCGAACCATCGACCGTGAAAAATTCACCGCCTTTGTGGACGAAATTCAACAATATTCCCCCGACGAGTGCATGGCCCGATTCAAAATCGGTTACAGCGATGCAAAATCGCTTCCCGTCGGTTTGCTGACATATAAGTTGTTTATCGAATTGACGAATGTAAAAAAAGTAATTGTTTTTGATACGACAATTCGGGAAGGGTTACTGTTAAGCAAACTTCCCGGACAAAGCACGCTGCAGCAGGACTTTGCATCCCAAATCATCGCATCGGCGGTGAATATCGGTAAAAAATACCGCATAGATGAAAAACATGCACAATATGTGCGTAAAACCGCTCTTCATATTTATGACAGTATGGAAAGTGAGTTGGGTTTGGATAAAGAAGCGCGTTTACTGCTTGAGGTTGCCGCCATCCTCCATGATATAGGAATGTTTATACGCGGAAGCGACCATCAACTCCACAGTCAATACATTATTTCACATTCCGATATCTTCGGACTGACAAAAGACCGCATTCAAATCGTAGCCCTTGTTGCCCGCTACCATAAAGGATCTTTATCTCTTTTGCCGGAAGAAACTTTTTTCACCTTAGCGCGCAACGATCGTACCCTTGTGTTAAAGCTTGCCGCCATACTGCGCGTTGCCGACGCTCTGGACAGGAGTCATTCCCAGCACATAACCGATATTACAATACTGCAAAAAGAAGATACGCTTATTTTTAAAACAAAACATACCTATAACACAAACCTTGAAAAAACCGCAATAGCGGAAAAGGGCGATTTGTTTGAATCCGTTTTCGGGTATACTATTATTATTACGTAAAAACGATTAAATCGGAAAAAGATATGGGAAATAAAAAAACACATTTTTTTAACAGAGAATTGTCATGGATCGAATTTAATGCGCGTGTTCTTACTGAAGCGAACCGAAAAGAAAATCCGCTTTTGGAGCGGCTAAAATTTCTTTCCATCGTTTCATCCAATTTTGACGAATTTTTTATGGTCCGTGTTGCGGGATTAAAACACCAAGCAAAGATTAATCCTAACGAAGCCGACAGCTCCGGCTTAACGCCCCTAAAGCAGCTTACTCTTATATCCGAACGGGTACATGAGATTTTTTCACATCAGCATATGATGCTCCGTGAGCACATATTTCCTCTTTTAGGAAAAAAAGGACTCTCCTATATTCCTCCTGAAGATTTTACCGAAGCCGAGCGGCAGTTTGCCGGTAACTTTTTCCAAAAGCACATTTTTCCTCTTTTAACGCCGTTAAAAAGCGGAAAAAACGGCGAGCTTCCTTATATAGCAAATTTGCGCCTCTATGCAGCCTTTTTACTCAAACCCATCATAGACACAAAGAATATCCACCCCGCCTTTTGCCCTGCCGCAGAAGAAAAAGCCTTAGCCTTTGTACAAATTCCTCCGGCGGTTCAGCGTATTATTTGGCTTCCGAGTGAAAGCAAAAAACAGCGCTTTACCCTTCTTGACGATATTATTCTTGCATTCGGAACCCGCTTATTTGAGGGGTATTCGGTAGACCAAAGCCTTGTTTTTAAAGCCGTATGCGATGCCGCCTTTACTGTCGATGAAGAAAGACATGAAGATTTTATGGAAGCTATGGAAGAAATCCTTGCCGCCCGGCGCGCTTCGGTGCCCATACGCCTTACCTGTACGGACACAAGTTCCGAAATTACAAAAATATTGGTAGAAAAAACAGGCTTAAGCAGTCAAGACGTTTACAAAGCCGGTAAAATAATCGATCTGTCTTCTTTAAGCAATCTTGCCGAAAAAAGCGGGTTTTCAAAACATCGGTATCCGGCATGGAAACCTTTGTATCCGCCTTCTCTTATGCAAAACGAAGCGATGTGGGATATTTTAAAACAACGGGATATACTGCTTCATGTTCCTTATGAGTCTTACGATCCGGTTTTACGGTTTATTAACGATGCCGCCGACGATCCGGATGTTTTGGCTATAAAAATGACCTTATACCGTACCAGCGGAAAATCACCGATTATAAAAACCCTTGAACGCGCCGCGCGAAAAGGAAAGCAGGTAACCGTCTTTGTAGAGTTAAAAGCCCGCTTTGACGAAAAACGCAATATTTCCTGGGCACAGCAATTAATGCATTTCGGTGTTATCGTTGTTCACGGTATTGCAAACCTTAAAGTTCATGCAAAAATGCTGCTTGTCGTGCGCCGGGAAAGCGACGGCATTGTCCGCTATGTTCATATGGCAACCGGAAATTACAACGAAAAAACGGCACGGTTGTATTCCGATATATCGTTATTTACCTCAAATCCCGAAATTGCAAACGATGCAACCGTTTTTTTTAACATGATTTCCGGCTATTCGGCAATTCAAACCATGCGCCGTCTTTATATGGCACCCGTCAATTTAAAATCGCGCCTTTTGTACATGATAGAACGGGAAAAAATGCATTCCACCCGCGAAACGCCGGGGCTTATTATGGCAAAGATGAACAGTCTTGCCGACCCGGATATCATCAAAGCTTTGTATGACGCGAACAATGCTCATGTACGGATTATGTTAAACGTGCGCGGTATTTGTACCCTGGTGCCGGGAATACGAAAACAAAGCGAAAACATCAGCGTTATAAGCATTGTAGACCGTTTTTTGGAACATTCGCGTATTTTTTACTTCCAAAACGGAGGTGCAGAAGAGGCATATCTTTCAAGCGCCGATTGGATGAGCCGCAATTTGGACCGCCGTGTTGAGCTTATGTTCCCCGTAACGCAAAAAGATTTGTTTCAAGAATTAAAGGATATTTTACACTTGTATTTTTCGGATAATACCCATGCGCATGAATTGAACGCCGACGGTACGTGGTCGCTTAAAAAGCCCCGCTCGGGTGAAATTCCCGTACGTGCACAGGAAAGTTTGTACAATAAATACAAACAAAGGGCCGAAACCGCCAACAAAGAAATTCCGCGCTTGTTTACGGTACGCAGAAAAGAACCGCGGGAAAGAGGCGGCCCTAAAAGTCTTTGATACCCGCTTTTAAATATAACCGCTTTACGATTTTTATAAAATCAATATAATCATTATGGTGAATATGGTGAATTTTTCTTATACGGGTTACACATCCTCTTTTGACGCGGCCGTCGTCGGTGCTGGGCATGCAGGCCTTGAAGCCGCCCTTGCTTTGGCGCGGCGCGGTTTCCAAACGATTATCATAACCCAGTCCATAGATGCAATTTGCCGCCTTTCGTGCAATCCTTCTATCGGCGGTATTTCCAAAGGGAACATCGTTAAAGAAATAGACGCACTCGGCGGCGAAATGGCACACCTTATCGATAAAAGCATGATTCAATACCGGCTTTTAAACCGCAGCAAGGGGCCTGCCGTGCAAGCGCCGCGCTCTCAAGCCGACAAACAGCTCTACGCTTCTTTAGCCCGCCGCCTTTTGGAAAGCGAACCGAATCTCTACCTGTTGCAGGATACGGTAACCGCTTTGGAAACGGTTGACGTTTCCCCCAACCGCCGAAAACTTACCGGCCTTGTTACGGAGCGCGGAAGGCATATTCCCGTGCGCACGGCCGTTCTTACCACCGGAACTTTTTTAGGCGGCAAAATCTTTATCGGCGATTACGATGAGCCTTGCGGCCGCTTGGGAGAAACGGGCGCCTTCGGTCTTACCGAATCCCTTGTGTCTTTGGGCTTTAGCGTCGGACGCTTAAAAACGGGAACGCCCCCGCGCCTTTTGCGCTCTTCAATCGATTTTTCGCGCTTGGAAATTCAGCACGGCGACGATGAAGTTTTGCCCTTTTCTTTCGATACCGAAAAAATAGAGCGCCCCATGGTTCCCTGCTATCTTGCGTATACGAATGAAAAAACGCACGCTATGATCCGCGAAAACATAGGCCTTTCGCCCCTGTACAGCGGAAAAATAAACGGCATAGGACCGCGCTATTGTCCGTCCATAGAGGATAAGGTTATGCGCTTTGCCGACCGGCAGCGCCACCAGCTTTTTGTCGAACCCGAAGGACTCGACACCGACGAAATGTATTTGAACGGCCTTTCTTCGTCGCTTCCCGAATCGGTGCAGGATGCTTATTTACGGACAATTGCCGGCTTTGAGCATGCCGTCATGACGCGCCCCGGCTACGCGGTTGAATATGACTTTATAGACCCCACCCAATTAAGTGCGGGCCTTGAAACAAAGCGCGTCGCAGGCCTTTTTACCGCAGGACAGATAAACGGAACTTCCGGCTACGAAGAGGCGGCGGGACAGGGGCTTATCGCCGGAATCAATGCGGGAAGCTATGCCGCCGCCCATAAAAAACTCTGCGGCGAAAAAGTTGAAGGACACGCCGACCGAAGGCGCGATATACCCGAATACGAAAGCCTTGTTTTGCGCCGCGATGAAGCATACATCGGCGTTCTTATCGACGACTTGGTAACCTTGGGCACAAAGGAGCCTTACCGCATGTTTACCGCACGCGCCGAATACCGCTTAAAACTGCGCCACGATACGGCGGACGAGCGCTTAACCGAAAAGGGTTTTAAAGCCGGTCTTAAAAGCGAAGCGCAAATGCAGCGGGTGCGCGACAAAGTGCGTATGCGCAACGAAATTTTAGCCTATTTGGAAAAGAATCCCGCATCCGCCGCAAAAGAAGAGCCTGAAAACGGCTTTGACAAAACGGCGTGGAAAAATGCGTGCATAGACTATAAGTACAAGTACTATATCGAAAAACAGGACAGGCGCGTCGAAAAAATGCACCGCATGGAAGGCGCCCTCATTCCCGCCGATTTCGATTACGCTTCGATTCCCGCCCTCTCTGCGGAAACGCGCCAAAAACTTGAAACCGTCCGCCCGCGCACACTCGGACAAGCCGCCCGCATTTCCGGCATCCGCAATTCGGACATTATGCTTTTAATGGTGTATGTGAAGTAGCGATGAGCTCGAATGAGAACGATTTCGATAATTCAAACTTTTACGCACAGACAACGCGGACGTTTTTCTTTTCCAAGTCCGCTTTTAATTCCGGAGGGATTCCGTCATCGGTAATAACCGTATGCACTTCTTTTGCCGAAAACAGGCGGGCAACACTGCGCGCTCCGAATTTTGACGAATCGGAAAGAACAAAGATTTTATCGGCATTTTTACTGATTGTTTTAACCGTTCCCGCCCGTGTGTGGTTTTCCTGAGAAAAACCGTGTTCGGCCGTATAGCCGTCAATACCCGTAAACAATTTATCCACATGATATTCTTTTGCGCACATTTCCGTTATCGAACCGACCATAACCTGTGCATCATTTTGATAATCTCCGCCCAATAAAACGGTTTTTGCACTGGGAATGTGCCGTATGTAGCCGGCTATAAAAGCCGAATTGGTGATGATGGTAATGTCCTTTGCCGCCGTTGCTATCTCCATCGCCAACAAGGCACAGGTGCTTCCCGATTCAATCATAACGGTTTCGCCGGGAGTTAAAAAGGACAAGGCTTTTTTTGCAATTTTTTGCTTTATTTCATATGCATAAGACAGCCGCGAATTTATATCGTCATGAGAAACCCGCAGTGCATAACCGTGAAAGCGGCGCAAAAGCCCCTTGTCTTCCAATATTTGCAAGTCCTTCCGTATAGTAACGGTAGAAACTTTGATGCGGTCGGCTATTTGCTTTACATTCAATTTATCATGTTCGTTTAATAAATTTACGATTGTCAACTGCCGCTGTATGATATCCGTTCCCATAATGCTTTATTCTATAGAATAGGCTTACTCCTTGTCAACCGAGTATTTTTCAAAAGACGGCAGCAATACTTATTGAACATCTTTGAACGGCAATAAAACAAGTTTTATTCGAAAGATAAATAATTATAAAAAAAACTTGACAGATAGATAAACACGTGTTAGCATATAGTATCAAAGCCATTTTTCTTTTATTTGAATACAAAAAGCTTTTATTCGAAAACTTACAAATATTTGAGGAACAATAATGCATACCGCCGTTTTAAAGATGAATCGTATTTCCAAAGCCTTTCCCGGAGTCCAAGCATTGGAAGCCGTCGATTTTGAGCTGTACAAGGGAGAAGTACATGCTCTGATGGGAGAAAACGGAGCCGGAAAATCGACATTAATGAAAATCTTAAACGGCATGCATAAAGCCGACAGCGGTTCAATAGAAATTAACGGCAAAACGGTACAGCCGCAAAATTCTCATGCCGCCTTAAAGCTGGGAGTATCAATGATTCATCAAGAATTGAGTCCCATTCCCGATATGACGGTTGCCGAGAATATCTTTTTGGGGCACTTACCCGGCAAAATCTTTGTGCATAAAAAAAAGCTGAACGAACAAACAAAGGCGCTTTTTGAAAAATTGTCTTTACCCGTTATTCCGCCGCATTTGCGTATGAACACGCTGAGTATCGCGCAAATCCAAATGGTGGAAATCGTAAAAGCCATTTCATATAACTCTCAAATCATAGTTATGGACGAGCCTACCTCGGCAATAGCGGATGCCGAAGTGGAAATGCTGTTCGATATAATCAAACGTTTAACCGCAAACGGCATTTCGATTATTTATATTTCGCATAAGATGGACGAGATATTCCGTATTTCGGACAGAATTTCCGTTATGCGCGACGGAAAAATGATAGGAACCGAAATAAGTACGCAATTGGATTCGTCCCGGCTCATCGGCATGATGGTCGGCCGCGATGTGTGTCATTTGTTTAAAAGAAATGCAAAACAAATCGGAGATGTAAAAATGTCCGTGCAGGGACTGTGTTCCGAAAATTGTTTTGAAGATGTTTCGTTTGAGCTTCATAAAGGAGAAATATTGGGCATTACGGGCTTAATCGGTTCAAAGCGGACCGAGCTTGTAGAATCGATTTTCGGCTTGCGGCCCGTAACTGCGGGAAAAATATTTATCGACGGTAACGAAGTACGCATAAAAAAGCCCTGCGATGCGATTAAAAAACGTATTGCATTGGTAACCGAAGACAGAAAGCGGCAAGGACTGTTTTTGGACAAGTCCGTAACATTCAATACGTCGATTGCGAATCTTATTAATATGTTTTTCGGCCCCTTTATCAATAAAAAAATCGAAAAAAAGGAATGCGAAGCCGTTTTAAAAAAGCTGTGTGTAAAAGCGTCCGGCTTTACAATTCCCGTTTCATCCTTATCGGGCGGTAACCAGCAAAAGGTCGTATTGGCAAAGTGGCTTTCCACAGTTCCCGAAATACTGATACTTGACGAACCGACGCGCGGTATCGACGTTAAAGCAAAACAGGAAATATACGTGCTTATAGACAGTCTGGCAAACGCGGGTAAGGCCGTTATCGTTATATCGTCCGAAATGCCGGAAATTCTTGCTTTAAGCGACCGCATTCTTGTAATGAACAGCGGTAAGGTCCGCGGAATTTTGGAAGGCGACAATATCAATAAAGAAGAAATACTTGCGCACGCACTTATGTTTTAACCTAATAAAAGAAGCGGCCTAAAACGACGGTAAGGCCGCTTTACATATTTTAATGCGGTTTTTATGGAGGATGAATGAAAAAAACGGTAACTTTAGCGGATTTAAAAAAAGGATTTTCCGCTTACAGTTTGTACTTATTGCTTTTTGTACTTATGGTGGCGGTTTCTATTGCCAACAACAATTTTTTATCCGTACAAAATATAAAAAATATTTTTCAGCAAATCTCGATAAACGGTATTCTTGCAGTGGGTATGACCTTTGTCATCATAACCGGCGGAATAGATTTATCGGTCGGTTCTTTATTGGGATTTTCGGGTGTAATCGCCGCAAGTTTGGTCAGCGGCGGCGGCAATCCCTTATGGGCAGTATTGGCCGGCATTACAGCCGGTCTTATATTCGGCTTTATAAACGGTTTATTGATTTCGTATGCCAAGATAGTACCGTTTATCGTTACCCTCGGAATGCTGTCGATTGCCCGCGGAATAACAAACGTATACACGCGCGGCAGCCCCATCATAAAGCTGGATAAGCGTTTTACGGCCATAGGACAGTCTTCTTTTTTAGGCTTGGGCATTCCGATATGGATTTTTATCGGCATGCTTATAGTCGGCTTTATTATTTTACATACGACAAAACTGGGCCGCTATACGCTTGCAGTAGGCGGAAATGAAGATGCCGCCAAAACATCGGGTATCAACACAGCCGGAATAAAGCTGTTTGCCTATACCTTTACCGGTTTTTGCTGCGGTTTGGCCGGTATTTTAATGACGGCAAAAACAAACGCGGGCGCCCCCAATGCCGGTACCGGATACGAACTTGACGCGATAGCGGCCGCCATCATCGGAGGAACTTCCCCGTCCGGAGGAAAAGGCACTATATTCGGAACTCTGCTGGGCGTATTGATTTTCGGTATTATCCAAAACGGTTTGGATATTTTGAATGTATCGTCTTATATACAACAGGTTGTAAAGGGTTTGATTATCATCGGCGCAGTATGGGCGGATAAAGCAAACCGCAGCGCAAGATAGGCTAAAACGGTAAATCCTGATTTTTGCCGTTTACATAAAACATAAAAATCAAAGCAAGGAGGATTTTTTATGAAAAAATTGGGAATTCTTTTGATTGCGGCGGCACTTATGCTGCCTTTAGCAGCCGGAGGAAAAGGAGAAAGTGCGGAAGGAACGTACAAAGTCGGAATTTCAATGTTTAACTTAACGTCGGAATATTTAACGTCGTTAAAAACACACATGGAAAAATACGTTGCCGAAAATCCGGATTACTCTTCCGTAAAATTGGTGTTTTTGGATGCACAGTCCGACCCCGTTAAACAAAACAGTCAAGTGGATAACCTGATAACGCAAAAAGTAAACAGCATTATTATGATTCCCTTTGACCGCGAACAACAGGTTCCCGCAGTTGAAGCCGCGGCAAAAGCCGGCGTTCCGCTTATTGAATTATGCGCTTCAACCGTTTCGGATAAAAAACGTTCATATGTCGGATCCGACGATATTCAATCCGGCCTTATGCTTGCACAGGAAATGTTCAAAAATGTAAAACCGAATGCCAAAATAATCGTTTTACACGGACCGACGGGACAAAACGCACAGGTTATGCGTTTTGCCGGATTAAAAGAAGTTATGAAAAAATTCCCCGAAGCAAAAATAGTTGCGGAAAAGGTTTGTGATTGGGACCGTTCGCGCGCCTTGGATGCCATTCAAAATATTATTCAATCGGGTATGGAATTCGATGCCGTTTTTGCGGAAAACGATGAAATGGCTATGGGAGCATTGCTTGCATGCGAAGGAGCCGGTGTAAAAGGTAAATTTATCGGCGGCGTCGATGCAATTCCCGATGCATTATTAGCCGTTGAAGCCGGACGTTTGAATTGTACCGTTTTCCAAAATTCCGTTGCACAAGCCCGCACCGCAGTTGACGTTGCGGTAAAAGCGGCAAAGGGAGAATCCATAAACAAACTGTACGACATTCCCTATGAATTGGTAACAAAATCGAATATTGCAAACTATAAATAAAACGGTATCGCATTAAATACGCGAAAAAAAGGCTGTCCGAAAACTGAAGTTTTCGACAGCCTTTTTTATATCAATATTATGTTATATAACCTGCTCGGTGCGTTCGATTATGTCGTCTTGAGTCGCCTTTGACAACACATTGAAAAAGGCCGAATAGCCGGCAACCCGGACTATAAGATCACGATGCTTTTCCGGATGTTTTTGTGCGTCCAAAAGCGTATCGCGGGACACGACATTGTATTGAACATGGAATCCCTTTAATCGGTTGAAAAAGGTTCTGATTAAAGCTGCCAATTTTACCTTATCTTCATCCTTTTGTAAAATTTGCGGCGTTACTTTTTGATTCAGCAATACACCGCCGGTAATTTTTGCCGTCGGAAGTTTCGAAACCGATTTAAATACGGAGGTCGGGCCGTGCGTATCCATTGCATGAGTCGGCGAGCAGCCTTCAGCCAGCGGAGTTCCCGCATTGCGTCCGTCGGGAGTTGCCAAAGTACCGATTCCCTGTCCCACATTTGCCGATATGGAAGAGGTTCCCGCATAGCGCAAACCTCCTATCGGGCCTCTGCCGAAACGGGTGTTCGGATATTTTTCCACTTCATCAATATAGCTTTGGTATGCATCGACAACCAAAGAATCCACATAATCGTTATCGTTACCGTATTTGGGGGCTTGTGTAAGTAAAATCTGCTGAATTTTTTTACCCTTTTCACCGGCAAAGTCGCTCATCAAAGCTTCCCATAAATCGTCGCGGCTGATAAGCTTGTCTTCATACACACACTTTTTTATTGCGGCGAGCGAATCGGCAAGATTGGCAATACCGACTTGTAAACCGCTGATAAAGTCGTATACGGCGCCGCCTTCTTTTAAGGTTTTACCCCGTCCGATACAATCGTCGCATAAGGCCGAGCACAAAACGTCCGGTACGTCGGTTTCAAGAACGCTGTCGCAGGCATTTTCAATAATGACGCTGTGTCTGGTAAAGTCGCGGATAACCGTATCCCATGCTTTTTGCAAATCGGAAAAAGAGTTCATATCTTTAAAGTGTCCGCAGCTCTTTGTAAGGCGTGTGCCGCTTTTGGGATCCACGCCGTCATTCATCACAATAAGCAAAGATTTTGGAAAGTTTAAAAAGCTCATACCGGTACAGCGGTATCCCCATTTACCGGGAACGGCCACTTCCACGCAGCCGATAGCGCTGTAATTATATGCGTCTTCTTCTTTAATACCGCGTTCCAAAAATGAAGGAATAATAATTTCATCATTATTGAAGGCCGGCATACCGAAGCCCAATTTTAATACTTCCACACATTCTTTCATAAACCTGTCATCCAAACCGGCATGATATCTGACCGTAAGGTTCGGCTGGGGAAGATGTGTTTGCGCAACCGAGCGGAGAATAAGATATGTGAGCGGATTTACCGCATCTTTTTTATCGGTTGTTTGTCCGCCGACGGTAACGTTTTGATACAGGGGGCTGCCGGCACTGTATTGGGTGTGCGACCAGCTGCGAATCTTATTGATTGTGAAGGTTTTAATCCACAAGTTGGTAAGCAATTCGCAGGCGCTTTCTTGCGTTATTGTACCGTTTTGAATATCGCGATTGTAATATTCAAATACATATTGATCCATTCTGCCGTATGACAAAGAATGTCCGTTTGATTCTATTTGCAAAACCAAATGAACGAGCCAAAGCGATTGCAGCGCTTCATGAAAAGTGTCGGCCTTATGTTCAGGAACTTTTTGCAAAATGCGGCTCATTTCTCTCAATTCCGCACAGCGCTCGGGATTTGTCTTTTCCAGTTTATCGGCGGTTTTACCGGCAAGAGATGCATACCGATGCGCAAAAGCAACGGTGGAATCAATTAAAATAATAACCGCTTCATAAAAATAATATTTTTTTAAGTTATTATAGTCGGTTAAATCGAGCTTTGCCATTTCATGCTCGGTTTGTTTTTTAAAATCAGCCAAGCCGTTTTGCAGTAAACGTTTATAATTTACCGCAATATGGGCATCGCCTGAGGTTATGTTTCCTTCCGCTTTAATAATACCCAAGTCGTAAAACACCTTGCTGGCGGGGGGAATTGCCGCAAGACCCCGTTCTTTTGTCGTATTATGTTCCCAAAACGGCGCTATGGAACGAAGTTCTTCTTTTGTTTTTTCGGAAATGAAAAATACATCTCCCGGACGTTTTTCAAATTCATCCAATTCATTGATAACCCAATCCATTGCGTATTCGGGAAAAATCGGGGCCGCTCTGTTTTGTGAAGCTTGGTTCCCCGCAAGCAGAGTATCGTCTTCTATATAGATACTCATATTTTCCAAAATATTTTTCATCATATATGCACGTTTTAAAACAACCGGCATATCCTGATGGGCTTTATAACTTTCCGTAGTTAAAAGCGCCCGCTGTGCACAAACACAGGGAGAAGCGGACAAAACTTCTTCTCTAAAATGTTTCATTCTTTCGGTCAACTCTCCGAAGTACATACTCATACCGGACCTCCTGTTATTTACAAAGCCGGCCGGCCGTCAAAAACGCAAGCGCTTTCAAGACTGCCGCCGCACCGTTTCACATTTAGAAAATCTCTAAAAATCCGACCGGGTTTTAGAGATGATTCAATATAATAATTCCCGTGCGCCGATAATACCGGCGTCCCGGGCACACAGAGCTGTTTTAAAATACACGGGATATTCATTGTCATTGTACATATCAAATAATTCCCGCACACGTTTAAATAATTTATCTCCCATGCATAAAAGACCGCCGGAAAAAACGAAGCAATTTATATTCAGCGTAACATACAGGTTATACAGCCAAATTGCCATGTATTGCGCCATTTGCTCAACCGCCTGCTTTGCAATGACATCGTTTTGTTCCCATGCTTCACAAATGTGAACGGTACTTATCGCCGCATCTTTTGCGGCAAGGGAGCTTATAAGCGTTTTTTCTCCCGCGGCTATTCTTTGTTCCACATGTTTAACAATCATACTGCCGGAACACCATGACATAAGACAGCCTTTGTTGCCGCAGCCGCAGAGAATGCCCGTATCCGGCGAGGTAAGCATGTGTCCGCTTTCTCCCGCCCAGCCGTAAGAACCGCGAAAAAGCCGTTTATTGATAATAATACCAGATGAAATGCCCGTACTGACCGGGCAAAAAAGCATGTGCTCAAAACCCTTGCCGGCGCCGTGCCTCAGTTCCGCAAGGGCTCCGGTATGTGCATCGTTATCTATGACGATACGGACAGGTTTATCAAAACAGTCTGCAAAATAGTCACGTGCGGGGAAATTTTTTATCTTGGTTAAATTGCTTGTTTTTACGATAAAACCTTTTTCAAAAAGAACAAAGGAGGGAACTCCTATGCCGATGCCGTCTATGTCGTCAAGTTCCGCTTTTTTTACCGCAAGCAGGTTTTTACATTGTTCCGCAACGTTTCGGAAAAACACTTCCGGTTCGGCTTCTTTATCCGACGGATACTGCATACGCTCAAGCAAAACACCGTTTGCATCAAACAAACCGATTGCGGTTTTTGTGCCGCCTATATCAATTCCGATACTGTATGCCCGCTTCATAGTTCCCCCTTTTGCAGCAGCATGTTTTTTTCTCTCATATATACTATAACACAAAATATTTATTTATGCAAGTAAAATGTTTTCAAATGAAAGTATATGCTTTTCAAAAGTTTGATTTTGTGATATAATTACCGTATGGAAAATCCGAAGGCACTTATTTTTAACGTACAAAAATTCAGTATTCACGACGGGCCGGGAATACGGACGGTTGTTTTTTTTAAAGGCTGTCCGCTTTCATGCAAATGGTGTTCAAACCCCGAATCGCAATCGGCAAGCATGCAAATATTACAACCGCTGACAAAAGACGGCAAAGAACAGGTTTGCGGAACATATCGGGATATCGATTCGGTAATGGCTGAGATTTTGCAGGACAAAGATTTTTACGAAGAATCCGGCGGGGGAGTAACTTTGTCGGGCGGAGAAGCGCTTGTACAAATCGATTTTGTGCAAGCCCTGCTTTGTGAATGCAAAAAAAACGCTTTACACACGGCAGTCGAAACAAGCGGTTTTATCGCTTCCGAATATTTCAAGCGGATTATCGATTTGACGGATTTATTTTTATTCGATATTAAACACTATGATTCTCACAAACATACACAGGGAACGGGCGTTACCAACGATATTATTATCGAGAATTTACGCATGCTGATTAAAGCCGAAAAAAATGTATTGGTCCGTGTTCCCGTTATTCCGCACTTTAACAATTCTCTCGATGACGCCGAAGCCTTTGCCCGTTTTTTTATCGCAAACGGTATACGGGAAATTCAGTTATTGCCTTTCCATCAATTCGGTCAAAATAAATACCGGCAATTAGGCTTACCGTATGAGTTTGACGGATACAAATCTCTTCATCCGGAAGATTTGCAGGAATACAAGGATATTTTGACAAAGGCTTCCTTAAAGGTTATTTTATAGGGAATTTAATAGACAGGCCGCTACTTCAGCCGCCGCCACTACTCTTTAACGGCACCCGCAGTCATTCCGTCTATAAAATAGTTTTGCATAAACATAAATAAAAGGATAAGAGGCAATGCGGTAAGAGTAGTGCCCGCTAATATTTCTCCGTGATTAATAACCGTTTTCATTTGTATTTGTGAAAGTCCGACGGGAAGAACAAACAACGTTTCCGTATGCGTTACGATACGGGGCCATAAAAAACTGTTCCATGAATTCATAACGGAAAATATAATAAGTGTTGTTGTTCCTGCAAGTGATAAAGGTAACGCTATTTTCAAAAAAATAAAAAACTCGGAACAGCCGTCGATTCTTGCAGCTTCAAATAATTCGTCCGGCAAAGACTGCATATATTGGCGCATTAAAAATACATTGAAAATAGATACGGCATTGGGAACCACCAAGGCCCAGTACGTATCAAGCCAATGAAACAGGTCCATAATTTTATATAGCGGAATGAGATTAACTTGAAGAGGAATCATCAGTCCCAATAACATAACAAAAAAAATTCCGTCGCGCCCCGGAAATTTAAGCTTTGCAAAAGCATATCCGGCCAAGGTCGATAAAAGCACTTGGCAAAAAGTAACAACAATTGTTACAGCCGTACTGTTGAAAAAATATAATCCGAAATTCGGTATATGCAAAAACAGTTTAACATAATTTGAAAATATAATTGGATTTGGCCACCATTGAGGCGGAGAAGCAAGAATTTCACTTTCAAGCTTCATAGAAGAAGAAACTGTCCAATAAAAAGGAAAAATCATAAGAAAAGAAGATAAAACGAGAAAAATAAATATGTATCTTGACCCGCGGCCGTTCATTGTCGCTCACTCCTCTTTTTTTCTACAAACCATTGTACCAAAGATATAAAAACAAGAATACAAAATAAAACATACGCAATAGCCGACGCATATCCAAGGTCGAGTCGTCTGAATTTTGAAAAAAGCATATACACCAATGTCGTATACGCATTGCCCGGATTCGGATTGGAATGCATAAGAGCGTAAGGAAGATCAAACACTTGAAAACTGCCGATTAATCCGACACAGTATACAAAAAAGAAAACAGGCCGGAGAGCCGGCAAAGTAATTACACAAAACTGCGTAAACGGCTTTGCCCCGTCAATAGTAGCCGCTTCATAGTGTTCTTTTGGAATATTTTGCAGCGCCGCTAAAAAAACCACTGTTTCGAAACCGAACCCCTGCCAAATACTTGCGGCGGTTATCGAATAAAGAACAAGCCTGGGATTTGAAAGCCAGCCGACGGGAGAATAGCCCAGATAAGTAATAATAAAATTGAATATACCGTTTTCATTGTATAACAATCGCCAAATCATAGCGACAACAATTGTAGACGTCATAACCGGTAAAAAATAGGCTGTACGAAAAAATGTCTGTCCCTTTATTTTTGAATTTAAAAAAACACCCGTAATAAGACCGAGAAAGGGGCCTATTGTCATTCCTAATAAAACATAGATGGTCGTATTTTTTAATGCGGCTAAAAAACTGCTGTCTGAAAATAACGATACATAGTTTTTAAACCCCACAAAAGCGGGTTTTGAAATTCCGTTAAAATCAGTAAAGCTCCAATACAAAGAAATAAGCATAGGAACAAATAAAAAGATAAGCGTTGACAAAAGCAACGGTGTAATAAAAATATAACTCAATATATACATTCTGTATTTTGTTCGTTTAAATAATGAATACATCGTTGCTTCTCTCTTTTATGCCTCGTTTTTATTTTTTTTGTAAAACGGCGTTTACTTTTTCCGCAGCAGTATTTAATGCATCTTCTACCGACATATATCCGCCGAGTATTTGTACGGTCGCTTCGGAGATTTCAAAATCAACGGAATCCCATTCGCGAATTTTCGGAAATGCGGATGCATGTATAAGCGCGTCTTTAAATAGCTGCAACGGTTTTTCATTGTTAAAATAAGGATCCGGAACGGAAAACTCCGGATGATCGAAGACTGTCAAAACAGCGGGACCCGCGCTTGCCTGCGTATAGACCAGGGCTGCGTTTTCCGGTTTTAAAAGAAATTCGATAAATTTCCATGCCACTTCTTTATTTTTTGAACGCTCAGGGATAACAAGTGCGGTTCCTCCCAGATATGTACCCGGTTTTTTTGAAAAAGGATGAGGAGCAACACTCCACTTACCGGATTGTTCGGGAGCTATTTCTTTCATTTGGGCCATTCTGTAAGGACCGTCGGAAAACATTGCAATGCGTTCATCCTTTATGCCCTGCAGTAAATCTCCGTGCCCATCCGTCCAATGAATCGCCATTTTATGTTTATTTACAAGATCACCATAGAATTGAAACGCTTCTTTTGCCTGTTCTGAAGTAAAAGCGGCAGCGGTATTATCTTTATTTAGAATTTCTCCGCCGTTTTCATAGACAAATTGAACGGCATGAAACACATCGGAAAGTGCTGCATATTTATATTTATCATCTTTTGCGATTGCCTTTCCCGCCGTTACCAGTTCTTCCCATGTTTGAGGCACTTTTAATCCCTTTGCGGAAAATAAATCATTTCTGTAATAAAGACAATATGCATCAAAATCATACAGTGCGCCGATAAGTTTGCCGTCATATGTCATGGCCTCTAAATTTGAAGGAGCCCAAATATTTTCCAAATTTTCGCCGTTGATAAGGTTTCCTGAAAGTTTTTTCAAATCCGTAAAAACACCCAACGAACCGTAAACGGGCATCCATGTCAAATCCGCTGTAACCACGTCGGGAACGTTATTACTGGACAAAATAACGTTCAGCTTTGTATGCATTGTTTCCCAGTCAAGATCCTGTCGAAGGACTTTTATGTCGCTGTTTTCTTTTTCAAATTTTTCAACAAGAACGGCCAAGGGTGAAACTTCTTTGCCGTAATAATCCCAAACCGTTATGGTTTGTACCTTTTCCGTTTTTTTATTTACGGAACAGCCTACTGTAAAGAGCAGCATCGATACTGTCAACAGGGCAACCATTTTCTTTTTCATACTATCCTCCTTTTCAGTTGAAAAATAATCGGAGCTGCCAAAACCGCTTGTTTTTCCGGCAACTCCCGCTTTTACTTTGTCCATTCCAAAACAATTGCGTCCCACGGTTCCATGTATAAAGACCATGTATTATTTTCATGTACGGCCCTTCCTTTTCCGGAAGCAGATTCAACAAGAGATAAGGCTTTTATATTAAAGTCAAGTATCAGTGAGGCGTTTTGCGACTTAAACGATCTGTTTACAGCAACAAGATATCCGCGCTCTGCGTTTCCCAAAACGCCGACTTCTATAGACGGACAGGAAGAACGTGCCGTTACATTTATTTTCGCTTCGTGCATCAATGCATCATAAACAAGAAAGGAGATATTATTATTTTCAAAGGCTGCCGGAGTTTCCGACAAATATGTTTCTATCGGATAAGTCGACATGAGGGTCATACCCTTACCAAGGCGATTTAAAATCAACGCGGGATTTCCCTTGGCATCTACGGCTACAACGGTTCCGCCTTCAAGACAAACCGTTACGGGCCAATGTTCCGGTTTTTGTGAAACCTTATATTCTATTGTTTGACCTTTTTTAAAACTTCCGAAATCGCGAACAAAGGTAAACACTGCATCTTCTACCGGTTCGTGATCCGCCAGCCGGGCACCAAACAAGTTTTGCATTTCGGGAATAGCTGCATCCGCACAAAAAGAAGCATATAAAACACCGCCGTTTTTAACATACATTTCCGCTTTTTTCCAAAAATCGGTGTGAAGGTGCGTTATGTTTCTGTCCGTTGCCGTCAAAGGCGAAGGTAAAATCAACAACGGATAAGAAGCCCAATCGTGATGCTCTCTGGGCATATCCACTTGAAAACCCGCCTGCTTAGCTAAAATATAAGAAGATATCAATGAGCCGGTAAGCCAACGATTTTCTTCATAATCATTTTCCGGCGTGCGATGGACATCCTGTACGGATGTATATGGAATCGTATTATAACCGTTTAACCCCAAACCGTTTAAATCGCCGTGCGCCTTGGCCCATTCAAACGGAACCACAAGAGCGGCGTCTCCTTTGCGCGGTTCTATAGACTCCAAATTAAGTTTTTGAAGAAGTTTTGCAAACTTGCGTACCTCACAGCCGGCCGGCCGATCTTTTCTGTCCCAAGTTGTAATTCCGAATTGGGTTTCATGCGGCGCACGTATATACGGAAGCCGTCCGCAAGTTTCCGGAGCAGCATCCGTAAAACACCACGGCATAAAGCCCATTACCCCGTTTGCCAATCCCGAATACATTACAATGCGGTCATATAAACCTATTCTTTCAGGATCGTATTGAGAAGAAGACGCGCCGTATTCATGAATCATAAGCGGCCGGCCGGCACCTCGCGAAAGGGCAGCTTCAAAACTGCCGCAATAACTACCTCTTTCAGATAACATCGGATCGGTAAATCTGTCTAAAGTATAAATCGGGTAAGGATGCGAAGATAAAAAATCCACTTCTTCGGCTACCAAGTCCGGCCGAAAAGGACCGTGGTTTAAATCTTCCATACTGGTTCCGACACAAACCAAAGCATCAGGATCCTGCCTGCGAACAGCCCAGGCAAGCAGCCGTGTCCAGTTTACCGCCATTGCATCGCTTGTTTTTCCCCACACAACCCAAAACGGCGGTTCATCCGTCAAATCCCATGCTAAAATCGCAGTTTCTCCGGCATATTTTTTCGTAAAAAAAGCAACATGATTTGTCTGCAACCGCAGCATATCGGGATCTTCGTGCGGATGTCTGCCCTGCCTCCACGGAACATCCCAAAAAGCTTCTCCGACTTCACCGCCTATAAAAAAAGTCGGATGAAGATAGATTTCATAGCGGTGTGCCAAATCGATAAGAGAATCGAGCTGTTTACAAGCTTCCGGATTATAACAACCGGGATGAGGTTCGAACCAAGCCCAAAAAAGGTCGAATCTGACAACATTGAACCCAAGCTCTTTCATTTTTACAAAATCTTTTTCAATATCGGCAGCATCCCAGTATTGAGCCCATTGGAGCGCCGCCTTTGCCGGAACCCAATGCGCACCTATGGGTATAAATCGTTTTCCGTTTTTTGTAAGATAGTTTCCGTCAACCTTTACCCGCTCTAATGCCATTTTTGTATCCTTTGCTTTGTTTTTTTAACCGGAATACAACGCAGCCGTTTTTATATACTGTTTTTTCAGTTTTTGCGAAGTACTCAACAAGGATATTATATCCATTCTTGCCTGTTGTCAAGTATAAAATATCCAAAAACAAACCAAACACGGATAAAAAATCCTTTACAAAATATTTTTTTGGATATATAATCCGCCTTATGACAAAGGAAAAACTCGTTTGGGGGTTTGACCTCGGCGGAACGCAAATGCGTTGCGCCCTAGTGGAAAATACGGTTGTTAAAAGCCGAATTTTCCGCCGCCCCACACAACGCAATCGCCCTGCGCAAGAGATAGTGAATGATATATTGGACCTTATTCGCTCGGCCGAAAAAGAAACGGGAGCAAAAAATTGTCCGCTCGGGATAGGCGTTCCTACGTCGGTTACAGGCGGATGCCTTGATCCGTGTGAAAACCTTCCGACCATGCCGAATTATCCTCTTGCACAAAAATTATCCGAACAATTAAAAAGACCGGTTATATTGGAAAACGACGCTGCGTGTTTTGCATTAGGAGAATACAGTTGTATAAGTGATAAAGCGGGAAAAATATTACTCACTTTTACACTCGGAACAAGTATCGGCCTGGGAATTATAATAAACGGAAGTATATTTAAAGGAGCTTGGGGACAAGCGGGAGAAATCTGGCGCTCTCCGACGTCGATAATCGACAAGCCCGAAAACAATTCGATAGTAGACAGATACCTAAGCGGACAGTCTTTGGAAAAGCTGTACGAAAAAATTTCCGGAAAAACAATTTCCGGGAAAGAATTGCATCAAGAAGCCGAATTACACAACCCGTATGCAATTCAGTGTTTTAACGAATACGGAACATATTTGGCACAATTATTATGTCAAATCGTCAATATCCTCGATCCGCATATAATCATTTTTGGAGGCTCGGTTTCAACAGACTTTGATTTTTTTTCACCGGCATTTTTACAATTTCCGCTTTTAAAGAAAATTCATATTCGTAAAACGGAAATAGGAGATGCGGCGCCGCTTTTGGGCTCTGCACATCTGTTCAATTAACAATCAAAATAATTATGTTACATATATTTTTACAGGAGAATATAACATTATGAGTAAGTTTTATGAAGAAATTTTGCAAGTACCGGAAGCCCTTCACCGTGCTGTGGATTATTACAAAACAACCGGGCTTGAATCGCTTAACACCTGGCTATCTCTTGTGCATAAACATTCTGCGCTGAACTTTCTCGGAATGGGTACTTCCGAATTTTCAGTTTACAGCGCTTTGCCGAAAATAGAAGCAGGAGAAGTTCCGGTGCTCATCCGAGATGCGGGAGAATATCTGTATTACGGTCCCGAGCAGCCACATCGTAGTGTTTTAACAATTTTAACCAGTCAATCAGGTGAAAGCGTTGAAATACGTAAACTGATTGAAGGCAACCGTGTTACATCATCGGTTATCGGAATAACAAATAATCGGGAAAGTACCTTAGGTACATATGCGGACGTCGTTTTTCCTTTGTTCGGAGGAGAAGAAGCAAGTATATCGGCAAAAACATATACGAATACGCTTGCCGTATTAAACCTTATGGGAGAAACTCTTGCAAAAAGAAAAGCGCCTTCCGCCGACTTCTTTGATGTTCTTGATAAAACGGCTGATTTATTGCTCTCTGTTCCGGACGAAGAAATTCAAAAAGCAGTTGATCATTTACTGCCCGGAGACGCAATAGCCTTTGTCGGAAGAGGCCCTGCTTATACGAGTGCACGGCAGTCGGCATTAACTTTTATGGAAGGAACACGGTGTTTAAGCTCGCCTTTTACCGGCGGCGCTTTTAGGCACGGCCCCTTTGAATCCGTTGGAAAACTTTTTTCAATTGTGATATATTGTGCAAAGGGAAAAACAAGCCGGTTTTCATGGAAGCTTGCTTTAGACAGTGCAAAATTAGGCGCAAAGGTTCTCGTTATAACCGACGAGCCTGCCTCTGTAAAACATGAGTTAATCCGAGTGTTGACAATACCGAATCCGGTGGCAGACGATGAAACCTTGTTTCCGTTGGCAGTTTCCGGCATTCACCCTCGAATTGTTCATGCCCTTGCAAAAGAACGCGGATTTGAAGCGGGTATTTTCAACTACGGCGAAAAAATTACTGTAACGGAATAAAATGAAAAAAACCCACATTTTAAATAACATACGGGCAATGCTCCCGGAACTCAGCGATGCCGAACGAAAATTTGCGGATTATATTTTGCAGGAAAATGAGCTTATCTACAAATCAATAACGATGGTAACGGAAGAAAGCGGAGCAGGATACGGAACAATAATCAGGCTCTGTCAAAAGCTCAAGTGCAAGGGGTTTCAGGATTTTAAAATTAAACTTGCACTTGAGCTTGCACAAAAAGAAACGGAAACACCGATTGCGGAAACAACTTTTTTCTCAAGCGTTTGTGAAGATATCCGCACCGTTAATGCATCCATCGATCCGCTTGACCTCGACAAAACAGTAAAACTTTTGCGCGCTTCAAAAAAAATACTTGTTATCGGAAGCGGAGGCTCTTATGCACAGGCGTGGGATTTGTGCTATCGTTTAATAAGACTCGGTTTTGACGCCACTGTTGAAGGAGATTCGCATTTGCAAGCCATACGTGCTTCGACTTTAAAAAGCTCGGACGTTTTAATAGCCGTTTCTTTTTCCGGAAGCACAAAGGGAATTCTGCATGCGGTAAAACAGGGCAAAAAGGGAAAAGCAAGCGTTATTGCAATTACCAATTATGCTCGCTCTCCGCTGGGAAATACCGCAGATTTAACCTTTTGTCTTCAGCTTCGTTCTCAAGTTCTCGATGCCGAAATCGGCAGCAAAATTCCGGTATCGTTTTTAATCGAGGTTTTGTGCTACCGATTGTTTAAGTCTTTACCGAAAGCCGTAGATACTTTAAGCGTAACTGCACACAGCGTATCCGATAAATTATTTTAACCCTTCCTATGCAAACTCGTAGGGAGTTTCCTGATAAACATAATAGTTCAGCCAATTCGAATAAAACAAGTGGGCGTGGCTTCTCCATGTCGAAACGGGGGTGCTGTCGGGATTATCTTCGGGAAAATAATTGCACGGTACGTCTATCGGCAAGCCCTTGTTTTTATCCCGCGTGTACTCCAAAGCGAGGGTGTCGGTGTCGTATTCCAAGTGTCCCGTCATAAAGATTTGGCGGTTGTTTTTCGATTTAACCAGTAGGACACCCGCCTCATCGGATTCGGCAAGCACGGTTAAATCGGAACAGCCCTTGATGTCGGCGCTGCGCACTTCCGTGTGGCGCGACTGCGGAGCAGGAAATACGTCGTCGAAACCGCGCAATAGGGGTTCTGCCTTTGTCATACGCTTGTGTTTAAAAATACCGAACAGCTTTTTATCCAAATCGTATTTTTGAATTCCGTAATGATAGTACAAGCCCGCTTGTGCGCCCCAACAAATATAGAGGGTGCAAAAAACGTTTTCGGCCGCATAATCCATAATGCGCGTTAAGTCCTTCCAATAATCGACTTTTTCAAAGGGGAGCTGTTCGACCGGGGCGCCGGTTATAATCATTCCGTCGAATTTGCGTTTGAGTACTTCTTTTGAAGGAATATAAAAACGTTCCAAGTGGTCGGCGCGCGTATTTTTTGTTTTATGATTTTCCATGTGTACAAGGAAGATTTCAACTTGCAAAGGAGTATTGCCCAAAAGGCGCAAAATCTGCGTTTCCGTTGCGATTTTTGTGGGCATAAGGTTTACAATGGCGATTTTTAAAGGACGGATATCCTGCGTTCGGGCGCGCTGTTCGGTCATTACAAAGATGTTTTCTTCTTCAAGCACTTTACGCGCCGGTAAATCCGAAAGAATTTTTATAGGCATAGCGTGCAAAGTATAGCAAATTTGTGATTTTTTTGCTATACTTTAGCGTATGATGCGCGCCGACACAAAAAAAGCCGTAAAAAAAATAAAGCATTTGATTTTTACCCCTTCAGCCGACATCGAAAAATTCAGGCAAAAATTGAATGCGGAATTTACCGTTCCCATTTTACCGAACCGTGTCGAACGCGAAAAGCGGAGTATCGGAGGAGTTGACTGCGACGTTTTTACCCCCGAGGTGTACGCATCGAAGCGCGTCCTCCTTTATGTTCACGGAGGTTCCTTTGTCGGAGGCTCATGCGCCGCATGGGGAAACTTTTGCGCTTCTTTTGCAAACGCATCATGCACAAAAATCGTACTGCCCGAAATTCATCTTGCACCCCAATATCCCTTTCCGGCAGCCTTGGAAGATTTAAAGGCGGTCATAAAAAAACTCTACGCGGAAAACGACAGTATTATTATTGCAGGCGACGGTTCGGGTGCTTCAATCGCGGTTGCCCTTGTATTGTCGATTAAAGAAAAATTCCGCGGAAAAATCGACGAGCTGGTGCTTTTTTCCCCGTGGTTCGATATATCGGGAGATTCGGAATCCGTAAAAACGCCGTCAAAATACAACCGCGATAAAATCGTTTCTTCCGAAGCTATACGTGCAGCCGCCGAACTTTATACGTATTCTGCAAACCTGACCAACCCCCTTGTATCGCCGATGTTTGCGAGTCCCGAAATGCTTGCAGGCTTGCCCGACGTATACATTCAAATGGCGGACGACGAGCTTTTAAAGCAGGACGCGCTGTGCTTTCAGGACAAACTGCGCAAAGCCGATGTTCCCTGTGAACTCGATTTATGGGAAGGCATGATTCACTTTTTTCAAATGGCGGATGAGTTTTTACCCCAAGCTCACTTGGCGGTTGAAAAAGCGGGCGCTCACATTAAAAACAGACAAGGATAAGTATGGAACTCGTTTCTCCTGCAGGCAATGTCGAAAAGCTGAGCTACGCATACGCTTACGGCGCCAACGCCGCATACATAGGATTAAAACGTTTTTCGCTTCGCGTAAAAGCCGATAATTTTTACGACGACGAATACAAGACGGTCAACAATCTCAAAAATCAATATCCGGGGAAAAAGCTTTTTTGCGCCCTGAACATCAGCTTTCACAATGCCGACATCGACAACTTTTTATCCGAAATCGATTATTTTAAATCCTATCCTTTTGACGCCTTTATCGTTCAGGATATAGGCATGGTGCGCACTATACAAAAACACTTTCCGAATGCGTCCCTTCATTTAAGCACGCAGGCGAACTGCATAAACCGCGAGGCCGTTAAAATGTACCGCGACTTGGGCTTTTGCAGGGTAGTGCTCGGGCGCGAAGCTTCTTTGACGGAAATCGCCGAAATAAAGGATGCGGTGCCGGACATGGAACTGGAAGTTTTTGTGCACGGAGCGATGTGTATCGCCTATTCGGGCCGCTGCCTTATGAGCGCCTATATGAACGGCAGAAGCGCGAACGCGGGTTTTTGCTCGCACTCATGCCGCTGGGATTATTCGCTTGTCCAAAGCGGCTCTCTTGCTCTGGAAGAACAAAAACGGCCGGGCGAGTATTTTCCGATTTTTGAAGGCGAAAACTTTACAGCCCTTCTTTCATCCAAAGATTTATGCATGATTGATAAGTTGGACGATTTAAAAAAAGCGGGAGCGGATTCTTTGAAAATTGAAGGGCGTATGAAAAGCCTGTATTATACGGCAATCGTAACGCGCGCATACAGAAAGGCAATCGACAGCTTGGAAGGCCGCATAAGCGCCGCCGAAGCCGCCCCCTTTATTGAAGATTTGTACAAAACAAGCCACCGCGCTTTCGGCACCGGTTTTTATTACGGAAAAGAAAATGCAAACGAAACGGTTTCAGGCGAAACGACAAGCGAGTACGATATGGCCGGTACCATCGTAAAAAAACTGAACGCGGCCGAAAGGGAAAAGATATTTTGCGAGGCGAGCCGCACTGCCGCCGAAGCCGAGCGTTCCCTCGACGGTATGCATCCTGAGGCGCGAAAAGCCCGTGAAAAAGATTTAGAGCTTCATCCCGAAAAAATTCCGCACTTTATAGAAGCCGACGAAAAGCGTCATTTATACGAATACAAACCGGCAAATCAAACCCGAAGCGGCACCGAACTTGAAGCCCTTTCTCCCGACTGCGCCGCTTTAAAGATACCTCCCGATACCTATTGCTTTGTTGACCCCGAAACGGGAAAAATCCTGGATGCGGTACACCACAACACCCCCAGCCTTTTATTCACAAGCGCCGATTTACAAGACGGCGCCATTATACGGGTGAGGGCACAAAGGGAAGGTTGATATGCGCTGGAATATAAAAACGCTTGCAGGTATCGGCGTTTTATTGTTTTTCGCTTACCGCTTTATACTCAATCCGCTTAACGGAATAGAAGAAGGATGAAAAAGCAAGCTCGGCACAGTGTAATAATGTATACTATCTTTGCTTTTTTTTGCTTTGCCGGCGCTTTTTTACTCTGTTTTAAAACAATCACGGGAAACATTAAAAACGGTTTGTCTAAGAACTGGGAAAGTGTACAAATTGTCGATATACAGGAACAAATGTTCACCGACTATCTTCCGTCAAAAAATCGAGGTTATACAATTCAAACAAAATATGTGTACAACATAAAATATATAATCGATGGTAAGCTGCAAGACATGACTCTTACCTTATTCAATACAAAATTGGACCCGGTTGATTTAAGAATAGAGCCTCATACCCGTAAAATATATGTAAGACAAAAATTGCAAATACGAGATTATGCAGTCAGACTGTTTGCTTTGTTTATTGCGGCTTTGATAGGTTTGATTTTTATTCAGGAAATAATTAAAAACTTAAAAAAAACTAATAACTAATAAAGCCGAACCGACAGTATTCCCATAAAAATATGAATAGCATAAAAGCGGAAGCTGTGTTATAATAATTGTGCGATATATAAGATGTACTGATAATTTGTCATATTGATATATAAAGGAAGGTTTAAAGTAAGCGTCTAAAATGGCGTCGCTCACTTTAATTTGGGTTTTGCCTGTATATTTTATAAGGGCAAAACTTCATTATTTTATGTGCTTTCCGCTTGAAGCTGCGCTGCGGGTGCGCCTGTGTTACGAAAGCACAAATAAAACAGCTTCCAAAGTTGACACTTTGTTCCGCTGTTTTATTTTAAGGAAGGTTTTATGCCCACACTCCAAGTACGGAATTTACCTAATGCAATGTATCGGCAAATACATTATCTTGCCCAAAAGGAGCAAAAAACAATAACCGAACAAACTATATCTCTACTGCAGGAAAGTATTAACGAAAAAATCGGAAATAAAAACAGACGAAAGATTATCTTAAAAAAAATGGAAGAGCTTGATTTTACAGGAGAGGAGCTTCCGCATCCTGCAATACTATTGCGAGAGGATAGAGAACGATGATAGCTGTTCTTGATGCAAGCGCGGCTGTAGAAATGACATTGAATATGAAAAACGCATCTCATTTTAAAAGCATTTGTACAGAGGCGGATATAATACTTGCACCTGATATTTACCCGTCTGAAATAACAAATGTATTTTGGAAATATAAAGTCTTTTCAAAGCTGGATACAACAAAATGTTTAAAAGGTATAAAATATTGTATAGACTTGATAGACGATTTTATCGATACAAAATCCTTATATAAGGAAGTGTATAATGCAGCCGTAGAATATGAACATCCCGTCTACGATATGTTTTATCTCGTTGCCGCAAAAAAGAATAAAGCAGTATTATTGACGTGCGACAAAAAATTAATAAAAATTGCCCGCACGATGAACATCGATATATCGGAATAATGCGGTTTTTATGCAGTAATTTAACTGCCCTCCTTGCACCTTACCTTTTTTCTCTACCTTTTCCCCGATTTTTTAGGGCGGTCTTTTTTAGCACTTTTCGCCGCGTTTGACGTTTGTGCAGGGCTTTCCTTCCACATAACCTGAATCGTCCGCTGAGCGACGTTTTCTATGCGCTTAAAATTCGGGCAGTCGGCGCGGTGAACGATAATTCCCCTCCCGCGCGACACATAGCCGACAATGGCATCTCCATAGCGGGGATTACAGCACTTTGCAGTCGACGCCAAAAAATTTGCCGTGTCTCCTATGCGGATTTTAACGGGGGCGTCCGCTGTGCTTTCTTGCCGTAAGGCAGTACTTCCCGCCGCTTCCGCCCCGGGAAAAAGCCCTGCGCCGCCCGCGGAGTCCGAAGTTTCGGCTCCCGGCGGCGAGCCTTTAAGCGGCACGTTTTTTTGCGGCGTACCTTTTGCGCTTTCCGTCTTTTGCACTTCCGTATCGCGGATTTTTGCGGCTTCTTTTGTTTCAGGCGGAGCGTTTGCGGCAAGCCATGCGCGTATTTTGGAGCGCGCCCGTGCGGTTTTTACCTGCGCTAATTGATTTTCCGTTGGGTGCGCCTGCGGATTCGTCAAAATCTCGATAATTTGCGTGTTTTTTAAAGGCTTGGACAGGGGAATAATATGACCGTCGGCTTTTGCTCCCGTAATCGTTTCTCCGATGTGCGTGTGAATCGAATAGGCAAAGTCTATCGCCGTCGAACCGAAGGGAAGTTTCCGTACTTCACCCTTGGGCGTAAACACAAAAATCGAGTCGCCCAAAAGTTCGCTTTTTATTTCGTTAAAAAAATCGCTGTCGGTTAAATGGTCTTTGCGCAGTTCTTTTAATTGATTGATAATCGTCAAACTGTCTATGTCGACCAAGTCCTTGTTCATCCCCTTTTTGTACAGCCAGTGGCTTGCAACTCCGTGTTCGGCCACCGCGTGCATTTCGTTTGTGCGGATTTGAATTTCCAAGGGGCGCGTTCCGCATAAAACGGTTGTGTGAATACTTTGGTACCCGTTCGACTTGGGCATGGCGATATAATCTTTAAAACGCCCTTCAAGCGGTTTCCACAGGTTATGCACAAGGCCTATCATAATATAACAGTCGGCGGGGGTTTTACACAAAATCCGCATAGCGAGCAAGTCGAGCAATTCTTCCGCCGTGCGGTTTTTCTTTTTCATCTTTTGATAAATCGAATAAAAATGCTTTGCCCTTCCGTACACGTTCACTTCAAGACCGGCGCGGGAAGCCGCCTTGTAAATTTCTTTTTGCGCCTTTTCAAGGTAGTCGGTGCGCTCGCTTTTTTTTAAGGCGACAATGCGTTTTAATTGGGCAAAGACATCGGGGTTGGAATATTTTAAACTTAAGTCTTCCATTTCGATTTTTACCGCCGACATACCGAGGCGGTTTGCAAGCGGCGCCCAGATTTCGATAATTTCGGCGGCAAGCTGTTTTTGCTCTTCGCTTTCCAACTCGTCTATGTTTCGGATACGGTCGAGCCTGTCGGCCATTTTTACCAAAATAACGCGGATATCGTCGGTCATCGCAAAAAGCATTTTGCGGAATGAGTCGGCTTGTTCAAGCGTTTTGCTTTGCATATTAAGACCGGTTATGCGCTTTGAGGCGCGGACGATATTTACAATCGCGGGGGAGAATCGTTTTTCGGCTTCTTTTTCATCGGCGGTTTCAAGGTTGTAAATATTGTGCAAAAAGCCGGCGGTAATGCCTTCCGCATCGAGTTTGTTTTCCGCCAAAATGCAGGCAACGCGCATCGGGTGTAAAATATAAGGTTCTCCGCCGGGACGCAGTTTCGCTCCTGCGGCCTTACATAAAAAATCCCAGCCCGATTTTATAAGATCGGCATCCGAACCCGTATAATCCGGATATTCGCGGAAAAAAGTATCCAGCAAAACGGCGCTGTCGGTTACGGTTTTATTTAATTGAAAATCACTCATATTATTTTTCGAGCCCTTGTTACGCGCGGTAATCCCGATAAATCTTTAAATGTTATTATATCGCTAAAACCGGCCTTTGTCAGCGCATCCCGTGTGTCGGCAGCGTTGTATTCGCCCGTTTCAAGCAGTAAAACGCCGCCTTCTTTTAAAGCGTGCCGGGCTTGCGTTATAAGACGCCGTATTATGTCCGTACCGTCCTTTCCCCCGTCCAAGGCTAAAAGCGGTTCGTTTCTCCCGTCTTTTAAAAGTTCGGCTGCAACCCCGGAGGGGACATAGGGCGGATTGCTCACAATTATATCATAGCGGCTTTCGCTTACCCTGCCGGCCGGAGGGCCGAAAGCGAGTAAGTCCGCGCAAAAAAAACGCGGTTTTTCTATTTCGGAACGGTTCAATAAACGCGCCGCATTTTTTCGTGCAAGAAAAAGGGCGGTTTCGGAAATATCGGATGCGCGGGAAATAAGGCGAATGTTTTTAAATAGGCCGGAGCGGTTTTCTTCAAGCGTTTTAAGAAGCGCCAAAATAACACAGCCCGACCCCGTACACACATCGGCTATATACAGCCGGGAGCCGTCATAGGGCTGCGAGGCTTCGGCGCCCGGTTTTGATTTTTCAGTGCAGGCCGCTGCCTTTCCGCTTTTTTGTAGGTATGCGGCGCGTGTTTTAATTTCGTCAAGGGCGAGCTCAACAAGCAGTTCGGTGTCGGGCTTGGGAATCAAAACCGCAGGCGACACGCAAAAATCAAAGCCGAAAAATTCTTTATGACCGGTAATATAGGCGACAGGAAGACCGTCCCCCCTTTGAGCGATTCGTTTAAAAAATGCTTTTTGTTTTGAAGGAGAAAGCGTTTTGTCGTCGTGTGCTAAAAGAAAACTGCGGTTTGTGTGCAAAAGATCGCATAATATGCAGTCGGCGTCCAATGCCGCAGTAGGCGATACTTGTTTTGAAAAATCGGCGGACGAAAGAAGCCGCACCGCCTCTTTCCGCGCTTCACGTAGGGTCATACATTAAATATAATAAAAAAGGGGAATAAAAAACACTCCCAAATGCAGGCATCCGGGAGTGTAAAATCTGTTGATTTTTGGTCTACAGTAATATTATATATTATCTTACAAAAAAAACAAGAGTTTTACGGTTGAAAATTATTACAATTTGTTTCTCTAAAAAAATAATTATGTTTTGTATAAAGGTCAATCCGCTTATTATATTCAGTTCTTTATTGTACAGATCTTTTGATTGTTCTATTTTATCAAATAGTTGATTTAAAGTAATAACTGCTCTTTGGTACGCATTATTGCTTTTTACTATATAAAGAAAAGAAAAAATACAAGCCGCAAAATCATGTAAAACGGGAACGGTTAAATATTTTTTCAGCTGTCTTTGACTGATTGAAGGAATATAAGTTGTAATATAATTCCGTATTTTCTTAGACGGTTTGATTTCTAACACTTGTGAGTTCAGTTGATTCAACATACAATTATTATGCGCAGCCGCATTTCTTACAAATTTAACAGGTTTTAAAAGCTTTTCAAACTTAGTTCTAATTTTATATTTTTCAGCATAGAATTCATAAAATGAAATTAAATCTCCAAATGTGAGAATTTCCACAAGATTCCATGATGAAAAAGCCTTTTGATACTTCTTAACCATATCATAAGTATATGTATTTGAATCAGGATATTGTAAAATATTATTAATTTTTTGCTGCAGATTGCTATGTTTTGTCAGGAATTCTGTTGTCAGTCCATATCCGTCTTCTAAATCATTCTCTGAAATATTTTTATTCAGATATACTTTTAACGAATGTTCAATCTCCAGTGTTATATCTAAAAGAGCCGCCCTGAATATCATATCAATTTTAGATAGAACTAAAAGTTGATTGAAATCCAATGAAATATATTGTCCGTATTTGTTATGCTTATTATTAATATATTTTCGGAAACATTTTGCATAGGCTTTTATTTTAAAATAATATGAATGATTTGAAAGGAATTCTTTTGCTTCATCTTCAGTGGAAATTTTAAAAGGAATTCCATTTGATTTCATGTGGTCGACTTGCTCTTGAATACTGAGTTTTTTCTTTTGCATATTATAAGTTTATTATATTTTTTTTATTTAATCTATAAATAAGGAAGTTGCGGCAAATATTATTTCCGGTTTAGTTTTTAAGCAGCCATTTCCAAACCGGAATGACCGTGATTTTTATACCGCCGATGTTTAATTCTTTTTCTTCGTCATACGTGATAATAAAGAATTTTTTTGCTTTTTTGACGCTGTTCGCTGCCTGAACGAGGGCCTTTGTTTCTCGGTTATAGGAAATGTCGGAAACGGAATAGGCCGCTTGTATAACTTCCCCGGTTTTTTCTACAAAAAAGTCGATATCCAGATTTTGACTTTTAAGATAATAAACCTTGTCTTTATACCTATTCCGTAAATTAATTGCCACCAGATTTTCAAGCAACCGGGCTTCCGCCTTATCCAAAAACAGGTTCAAAAGACCGTTGTCGCTGAAATAGTATTTGGGCGTTGTTTCTTTATCGACAAATTTGGAATAATAATTTCTAATTGCAAAAATCAAATATGATTGCTGCGCATAACCGACATAATCGATAACCGCATCCTTACTGATGCTTACGCCTACGGTTTTAAGAATATTATGCAATTTTGAATATGAAACTTCATCCTTAACGGATTCCGCAATTTTTTTTATTAAAAGCCGCAATCCGTTTGTATTTCTTATTCCGTTTCTTGCAGCTATATCTCCGAGCAATACCTTTTGATATATGCTTGAAACATATTCCCGCTTATCTTCATATTGAATGCTTTCGGGAAAACCGCCGAAGTAAAAATAGGTTTTAAATGCTCTTTTGATTTTCCCCCTGTCTTTTGTTCCGAGTATAGCCTTTTCTGAAAAATCAATATTTTTAGCGGTAAGAAATTCTCTGAAATTATAAGGAGTTACATATTGAGTACGGTATCGTCCTCCCAAGCGGCTTTCAATTTCCTGCGAAAGCATTTTTGCATTGCTTCCGGTAATGAATATATGTTCTTTTGAATCCGCCATGCGCCGCGCAAACTTTTCCCAGCCGTCAATATTTTGAACCTCATCTAAAAAGAACCAACCACGCTTATCGCTCATTTCCGCTTGTACGGAAAGAATATCATTAAAATCTTCCAAAGAAAATTCGGCCAGACGCTCATCTTCAAAATTAATGTAAATAATTTGATTCCAATCGGTTCCGGTCGCAATTAAATCCTGAACGATTTTATACAGCAATGTCGACTTCCCCGCACGCCGTAATCCGATCAAAACATAATTGGCGTTCATATTGAAGGCATATTCGCGGTCAACAATTTGGAAGTTTTTTATTACATTGCGCTGATCGTAAATAACGGTTTTTAACAATTCACGTTTCATACGCCCTTGCTCCTGTCGGATATAAAAGACAAAAACCTGCTCATATTGTCGATTATAGTCGACAATATAAAAGAAGTCAATAGAATAAAAAAAAGCCGATACGGAAAACCGTACCGGCCGTTAGCAGGAGTAGGACTTGAACCTACGACCTCCGGGTTATGAGCCCGACGAGCTGCCAGCTGCTCTATCCTGCGTCGTGTCCGGTTATTATATAGGAGTACTTAACTTATGTCAAGGACTTTTTTCTTGATTTTTCGTTTTTTTCAACCGGCCGGGTACTCATCAAAAATCTTTTTTTATGCTATTATCAGGATATGAAAAAAACGCTTTGCAATGATTACCTTGATATAACCATAGACAGCCTCGGTGCGGAACTTACGGCAATAAAACTGCGCAGCGGTACCGATATTTTATGGCCGGGAAAAGAGGGGGTGTGGAACTCTCATGCGCCCCTTTTGTTCCCCTGGTCGGGCAGGATAAAAAACGGCCTGTTTACTCATAAAGGAAAAACCTTCGACGCGGGAATCCACGGCTTTATCGGTCAAACCGAACACCGCTGTATAGCCGAAAACGCCGATACTTTAAGCTTTGAAGCGTCAAGCTCTTCCGACACGCTCAAACTCTTTCCTTATGATTTTCGCCTCGTACAAACCTTTAAGCTTGAAGGGCCGAAACTTACTCATACCGTTGAAGTTAGAAATACGGGAACCGAGCCGATGTTTTTCGGACTCGGGTTTCATCCGGGCTTTATATGCCCTTTTGCACAGGAAAAAAATGCGGCAGGCAAGGTCAAAACCGCCGCCGACTATGAACTGGTATTCGATACGGCCCAAAGCCCCGATTTAATCGATTTAACGAAAAACGGCCTTCCCTCAGGCAAAAAGAACTCCTTTATGCACAAAAAAAGTTCAATCGGCTTGGCCGACGACTTGTTTCGGGGCAGCACAATATGCCTGTGCGGTTTAAACGCCGGGTCAATCACTTTGCGGGAAAAAGAGCCTCGGCAAACCGGAACGAAGGAAGGATACGGCTCGCCGGCGCAGTCCCTGCCGCAGTCTTTAGGCCCCGCATTACAAGCGGTGGAAGTCGGCATAAAAGACATTCCCTACCTTTTGTTGTGGAGCGCCGCAACCGAAAAGCTTGAGTTTATCTGTATAGAGCCATGGTACAGCCTGCCCGACTTTGAAAGCGCCGAAAGCGAATGGGAAACAAAGCAAAACCTCTTGCGTTTGGAAGCGGGAAACACCTTTACGGCGCATTTACCGCTGACATTTCATATAAAATAACGGCGGCGGCTTGGGCGACGTTCAGGCTGTCCAAAACCCGTCCCCCCTTTGCACTTTGCGCTCCGGGAATACTCACCGTGTAATCGCAGAGGCGTTTTATGCTTTCCGATATCCCGTGTTCTTCGTTGCCTAAAATTACGGCGAGCGCTTTTTGTCCATGCATGCGTAAATCCCGAACGGAAAGCTTTCCTCCCGCATCGGCGGCCAAGCGCAGTATTTTTCCGTCCATATCGCGCAAAAGAGCGGGCAAAGAACGCACCGTGTACAAAAGTATGGATTCCATGCCGCCCTGAGCGTTGCGGTAGGCGCTTGTCGTTATAAGAGAAGGCGCCTGTTCGGCCGTCATAACGATGTGCCGGATGCCGAAAAAAGCGGCCGACCGTATAATGGCTCCCGCATTTTGCGCATTGGCTATATTATCGAAAATTAAAATCCGTTCACGGTTTTGTGCCCATTCGCGAAGTTCCGCAGGACTTACCGGCAAAAATGCGGGCGGCTCTATCATTGCCGTAAGGCCTTGATGATGAATCGAACCCGAAAGTTTTTCCAGTTCGCAAGCGTCCTTTACCTGATTATAGGGCGCTTTGCGTTCCGCAAGTTTTTTGCATAAAAAGCCGAAAGCGGCAGCGCGCTCTGCCGTGTAGTAAAAACGCTTTATTTTTTGCGGATTTAATTCGGCCAGGGCGCGGACCGCCGCATAACCGCAAACCGCCAATTCTTCCCGTTGTTTATTTTTCATATTGTTGAGTATAGCGCATTTTTATGATAGGGTACAATAGAAACAGGAATAAAATACGATTTATGAATTCGGCTGAAAAACATCCGCTACAATTATTGATAAAACCCGTTTCAGGCGCATGCAATATGAACTGTACCTATTGCTTTTACTGCGACGAAATGGAAAACCGCTCGCAAAAATCATTCGGTATTATGACCGAAAAGACGGCGGAACATCTTATTCAAAAAGCGCTTGACGGAACACACCCGGCATGTACCTTCGCCTTTCAGGGAGGAGAACCGACTTTACGGGGTTTGGATTTTTTCCGTTTTTTTTGCGATGCGGTACGCTCATACAACACTTATAACATTCCCGTACAATTCGCGCTTCAGACAAACGGTATTGTCATCGATAAGGAATGGGCGGCTTTTTTTGCCGAAGAGGGCTTTTTAATCGGCCTTTCGATGGACGGCAACAAACGCATCCACGATTCTTTACGCAAAATACATGCCGGCGGAAAGAGGACACACAAGAGCTTAAACGGGCAGCAGGGCGACTCGGCTGTTGAGGGAACCTTTAACAAGGTGCTGCACACCGCCCGCCTTTTTGACAATCACCGCGTCGAATACAATATTTTAACGGTAGTAAGCGCCACGCTTGCAAAAAATATAAAAGAGGTATATGAATTTTATTTACGCAATAATTTTATGTACCAGCAGTACATTCCCTGCTTGGATCCGATAGGGGAAAAAAGCCCCGCGCACAAATGGTCGCTTACGCCCGAAGTGTACGGGGATTTTCTTAAAACGCTTTTTGACCTGTGGTACCGCAGTTTTAAGCGCGAAAAACCGGTTTCGGTACGCTATTTTGACAACCTCGTTTTAATGCTTTTAGGCCGCCCGCCCGAATCGTGCGGAATGCTCGGGCGCTGCACTTTTCAGCATGTAATCGAAGCGGACGGAAGCGTTTTTCCCTGCGATTTTTACGTCCTCGATTCCTATAAATTAGGCAATATTCATACCGCCGGCTTTGAAGATATTGCAAAGGCGCGCGAAAAAATCGGCTTTATAGAAAAATCCCTGCACACGGACGAAGAATGTAAAACTTGTAACTGGTATCCCCTGTGCAGGGGCGGCTGCAGGAGGGACAGGGATACCTTTACCGATAAGCCCTTGGAAAAAAACCGCTTTTGCGCTTCATATAAGGCATTTTTTCCCTATGCTTACGAGCGCCTCGCCGAGATTGCGCGGATTATAGGCTCCCGCCGTTTTTAGAGCGTTCCGAGCGCTTCCAAGTCAAGCTCTCCTGCAGTACAGGGAACGCGGATATCCCAGTTTTCAAGCACCGCCGGATGAAGCTCTCCGAAAATACCGACGGGCTTACCCTTTACAATGAGGCGCGCTTGCCGTCCGGGAATAAAGCGCGGGTCGGACGCTTCTTCAACCGTATATTCATGATTTAAAAAGTACAAAAGAGAAGCCGTTTCGCTTGCCGCGCCGTTAAAGTTCGCATCGGAAGCGGCCGTCAAAAAGCCCAAGTATTGGCGCGTCCTTGTTCCGGTCACTTCTTCATCGCATAAAAAGGCGGTTTTTCCGATTTCAAACACCTTGTGCGGATACACCGCATTGCCGGAAACGGCTTCTGCGCTTAAAAGCGAGGGGATAATCGAGGGCCGCACAAACTGATAGTTTTCGCTCATCGGGTTCGATACTTCTATAACGTCGGCTCCGTCTATGTTCATGCGCTCGATATAGTCGCGTTTTGAGCCCAAATAGTTAAAAATCATTTCCTGATAGCCCAAGCCTATCATTAAGCTTTTGGCTTTGCGGCTTAAAAGGGTAAGCGGCGTTAAGCGGCCGATGGTAAAATCACGGGGTTTTTCGGGCTTAAACGAGGGCAATTCGCGCCCCAGCATTATGTCTTCTATAACGTCGACTTCATGCAAAAAGTCGTTGCGGTAAGGCGGCGGCATAATCGTAATAATACCGTCTTTTTCGGTCGCTTCAACTCCCATGCGGGCAAGGGCTGCAAGCATTTCGGATGCCGAAAGGTTTTCGCCCAAAAGTTTTTGAGCCGCTTTAACCGAAGCCGAAGTTGAACTTTGAAAATACAGGGGCGTTACGATGTCTTTTCCGAAGCCCGTATCGTAGGGGTGCTTTATAAGACAGGGTAAAATTTTGTAGCCGGCATCGAAAAAGTCGCAGGCGACAATCATCGTTGCAAGCAAAAGAGAGGGCATATCGGTTCCGGTCATTTCAACCAAAAGATCGCTGTCGCCGACTTGCACTGCTCCCAAAGCCGCACTGTTGATAATGGGCGCCATCGACAGGGTGTTTCCCGAAGCATCGCTTAAAAGGGGGAATTTCGGCATATCGGCAATGATGTGCCCGTATTCTTTTCCCTTAGGATGCTCGGTAACGATTTGACGGCAGCTCATCGGCTTATCAAAGCCCAGCGGCACAAAGCTTGTGTTATCCGGATCGACTGCATGATAGGAAACGGGCCACTTGATTTGGGCGTAGCGGTATACGCCCATAGAAATGGAGCGGCGCTTGCGGCCGAAGTTCCAGCAGAGTTTTTCCTGCGTTTGAATGATGTCCAAAAGCATGGGCTCGTCTATCGGTTTTCCCGATATGACAAAGGCCGTCATAAAGGGGCGGATATCTTTGAGGGCGGGGTCGACATTTACGACGCGGTTTCCATAGTCCTTTGTGCTGCCTGCAAAAGACAAAAAATCGTTGTACAGCGTATAGCCGGTCTTTGAAGGCTGAACGGCCTGTACGTTTTTATGCAGTTTAAGCTGGCGGGCAAGACCTGCCGTGGACCACAGGTCGGGGCGGTTCGTATCGTTCAATTCGATTTTTATTATCCGCTCGTTTTCGGGCGCTGCGGAATCGGGTTTTTCGTCCAATTCGGCCTTAGCGCAGGTTAAACGGTCTTCCAATATATCATAGGGGAAGGTTTCACCGAGCAAGTTAAAAAACAGTTTTTCGTTTACGTCTATTTTAGGCATATGCCCTCCGAATTTTCAATTATATCAAAAAAAAAGCGGGCTGTACAGACCTTTTGATTTTCTAAACGGCGGCCTTTCTTTACATAAATCTTTTGCCGAAAAGACTTGCAAATATGCAAAATCCAGTGTATCCTTAAGCGATGTCAATTACAAAACGAAAAAGTCCGCGATTTCGTGAGATCGGCAAGGTTTTTATGCCCGAACTGTGTGTGTTCCCGGGGCGTTTGGTCGATATAAGCGCTTCCGGCTGCTGTATACGCTTTCCCGCCCTTGTAGAACCCGATACCGATTCGGACTATGAAGCATCCTTTGCCCTGTCTTCAAAATCTCCGGCAAAGCCCTTTGTTTTAATTCTTCAACCGAAGTGGAAAAAAAGCGAACCGTCCGCAACGGAAATAGGTTTTGAATTTTTACACTCGCCGGGAACAAAAAATCTTACATCGCACATAGAAGAACTGTCCCGCGCAGAAACCTAGTATGCTTTTATTTAAAGAAAACATCCGTATAGTAATATCTGAGTCTTATAAGCGCAAAAAAGATAGCTAATACGGAAAACCACCATAAAAACCCGGTAAAGCCGGCAAAAAAATTATAGATACCGTGACAAAATACGGCCGAAACAAAGGCTGCAATACGAGGCGCACCTTGAAGCTTTGTCCGGATAAAAATGCAGGAAAGCGCACTGCACAAAGCATGTAAAACGACGGCGGTAAACAAGCGTATAACCGAATAATTGGTTCCGGCAATGCAGTATATCAAAGCTTCAAAAGAACCGACTGCCGTTCCCGCAATCAATGCGCTTGCAAAAAAAGAAGACGGATGTGCAGTTTTTACGGGAAGCAAAAATAAAAAAGCCGCCTTTGCGGTTTCTTCGATAAATCCGTTAAATACTAAAGCGCTTATAAAGACGGCCGCCAACGACGTCGGCGCAAAATCGAAATTCCGTTTTATAACAAATTGAATAAGAATAATCGGCACAAGGGAAGCAAATCCCGCCGCCACCGCCCAAACAGCCTGGACAGGTCCGAAAGACGGTACTTTCAGCAAAGAAAACAAAATGCCGGCAGCCAGCGGTAAAAAGCACAGTATAAGCGTTATATATAATTCCACACCGGTATCATAGCAAAAATACTGTACAGGTGCAATAAAAGATTGTATAGTAAAAAATATGAAGTGCATTATTTTAACGGGAATTCAGCATTCGGGAAAAACAACCGCAGGCAAACTTTTAGCGGGGCAAACGGGGGGCGTTTTTTTCGATACGGATAAACTTATAGAACAAAAAACCGGCTTAAGCTGCCGGGAATTATATGCGCAAAAAGGTGTTGAATTTTTTAAAAAGACGGAACTCGATGCCTGCTTTTTTTTAGAGGAATATGCAAAATACGCGGAAAACAAGCAGCTTACGCCGCAGAGCGGCAAAACAAACAAAACACTCGGGGCGATTATTTCAACCGGAGGCGGCATTTGCGATAATCCGCGCGCGCTTTCCGTGCTGGAAACAATCGGCTGTTTGGCCTATTTACACGTAAGCGAAGCGACGGCCTTTGAGCGCATTTGTGCGCGTGCAAAGCTGACGGGAAGTTTTCCCGCATACATCGAAAAGCTCTCTCCCGAAAACGACGCCCACCGCCGCTCGATTTTTCACGGCATATACGAAAAAAGAACCGCCGAATATAAAAAAAGGGCAAAACTGCACATCGACACGGAAGGGTTAAGTCCCGAAGACGTGTGCGCCGCCCTTTTTTCAGCGATACAAACGTTTGAGTAAAAGCATACGGCGTTTGTTCGGCAGCTTGTATCGCGCCGTAATTGCCGCAGAGTTTAACCGCAGCAGCCTCCCGAACACCCGCCGCAGCCTCCGGATGCACAACCGCCGCCGCAGCCGTCTTCTTCATGCTCATGGCCGTGGTGACAGCCGCAGCCGCAAGAATCCGAGCAGGCAGCTTCGATTTCTTCATCCGTCGCTTTGCGAACGCTTTCGATTTTCACATCGAAAAACAGGGTTTTTCCGGCAAGCTCATGATTTGCGTCAATCGTAATGTCATCCCCGTCTATTTTTGTAACACGGACAATGCGGCTCATCGAACCGGAACCGGTTTCAAACTGCATGCCGACTTCAATTTGAGCATCGGTTTCAAAGTTGGAGCGGGGAATCGTTACTACCAAATCGTCCGAATATTCGCCGTATGCTGCAGCCGGTTCGATACTCACCGACAAGCTGTCGCCGGCTTTTTTACCTTCAAGCTCTTTTTCCAAGCCCGGAATCAAATTGCCGTAGCCGTGCAAATACTCCAAAGGCTCCGAGCCTTCCGAAGAATCCAAAAGAGTGCCGTCTTTGTCTTTTAGCGTATAATGAATCGCCGCCATTACATCTTTTTCAATTGTCATACGTTTTCCTCATATGTTTTTTTAAACGGTTTTTTAAAAATCCGATACCGAGCACAATGCGCGTTAAAACGCTTGAATAACTTCCGTTATTTCCGGAATTTTATCTTTAAGCATTTGCTCAACTCCGTGCTTTAGCGTCATTGTCGCCATAGGACAACTTCCGCATGCACCCGTCAATTTTACGACAACCTTTGTGCCGTCGCGAAGTTCGATGAATTCCAAATCGCCGCCGTCGGCTTGAAGCTGCGGGCGTATGTATTCAAGACATTCTTTTACACGTTCTATAAGTTCCAATGTTAACTCCCTATAATTTTTAAAATATACACTTTTAGGGAGTATAAGGTCAAGCACAAAAACAAAAACGGGACCGTTTTGAAAAGCGTTTGCATTTTCGACAGCCCCGTTTTGATATGCTTTGATACGCTTAATACGATGCGGCTTTTACAAAGCCATACCGCCGATTATCGTTATGCGGCCGTCCGTTTTAGGTACAATAGGCTGCACAAGGGTTTGTACGTAATCGATAACCACATCGCTTAAAAGCATCGACGTATTAAAGGTTTCGACGGCTTTTTTAAAAACCTCGTATCCGTCGCCGCCCGCTGCAAGATAGTCGTTTACGGCAATCTTATAGGTGCGTGCAGAATCAATCGGTTTTCCGCCCACCGTTACGTTTTCGATTTTACCCGCATCGTAATTCAGCGTCATTTTGACTTCTTTGGAAACTTGCGCAAAGGCTCCGGCACCTTGCGGAATGGTGCCGATAAAATCGAACAATTTAACGACATCCGAGCCTTTTAAAGTAACGACATACACGTAGTTTTCGAAGGGCAACACGGTTAAAATATCTTCACGTGTAACATCGCCTTTAGGTAAATGCGTGCGGATATTGCCGCCGTTCGTTATTGCAAAATCGACGGGTACACCGATCGAAGCAAGGTAAGCGGTTTGCGCATCGCACACCAAATTACCGAGTGCGATTTCTTTTTTGCGGCTCAACTTGCTTCCGAATTCGAATTCGGCGGCGGTTTTTATAACGACTTCTTTTAAACTCGCATCGGCCTTTTCTTTATACGGCTTAAGTAAGGCGGCAATTTCGGGATCCGGCGGGAAAGCAGCGGTTGTAATTTCAACGGGTATCCAGTCAAAGGCGATTAATTTTCCGTTTTTTATAGTTAAGCGGCCCTTCCCAATAAATTTGCCCCATTCGTTTGCCGACACGATATAGGTATTGCCGACTTGTATGGGTTTTTCGAATTTTGCATGGGAATGGCCGTCGATAAACAAATCGATTCCCGGAACGCTTTCGGCCACCATAAGGGAGGTGGTATGGTCTTCCGACTCTTTTATATTGCCTACATGCCCGACAACGATAACGATGTCGCACTTTTTTTTGTTCCGCAATTCGGCTACGGTTTTGCGGGCAGCTTCGATTTCGTCGATAAAGGTAAGGCTTTTGTCGGGCTGGGCGATAACCTGCGTGCGCAGGGTCGTAAGTCCCATAATTCCGACGCGGAATCCTTCAAAATCTTTGATGATATAGGGTTGCACAAAATACGAGCGGCCTTTTTTGATGTTTGCCGAAATCCACGGGAATTCGGACCATGAAATTTGCTTTTCCAGTTTTTCCAAGGTAGCGTCGAATTCGTGATTGCCGAGTGCGACGGCATCGTAACCGATTTTGTTATACGCACGAATGTCGGGTTCGGCATGAAACATATTGGACAATGCAGTTCCCGCATTCATATCGCCGGCATCCAAAACAAGGACGTTTTTTTCAGCGGAGCGCACGCTTTTTATAAAGGTTGCACGCTCGGCAAGGCCGCCCTTACCTTCTTTTGCAAGCGGACTTCCGTGGTGGTCGTTTGTGTGCAGTACGGTTAAAACATATTCGGAAGCCGCATCGCGCTTGGGTGCGCTTATACAGCCGAACAGCATAAAAATTACCGTAAGAACGGCAATTACGGAACAGTATTTTTTCATATTCGTTCCTCCTTTGGGAATACTCGATTGTTAAAATAATTATACAACGGATTTATCCTGCCGTAAAGGAGATTTTCCGGCTTTGTCCGCATCTTATACAAAGCCGGAACGCAGGCCCGTCAATCTCTTATTGCCATAACTTTGCGGGTTTCGTCGATATTCGGCCCCACAACACGGATAAAATACAATCCGCGCGCAACCGCATCGCCTCGGCTGTTCGTTCCGTCCCATTTATAAATATGTTCGCCTTTTTCTACACGGCCGGAATATAAAACCTTAACCACATCTCCGTCCAAAGTCATTGCGATAACGTTTAAACTGCCGGCTTGTTTTGCGGTAATATGAATAAGACATTGTTCTTTTGTATTTGTGTTGATAACATTATTTAAAACGCTTACCCCGCCGGCCTGTTGTTTTACCGCAGCGATATCCAACGACCACAAATCTATGGATGCGGGGTCCTTCGGGTCTTTTAAGCGCAGCGCGTAGAGGGGAACCGGATCGCTTCCGTCGCAGTCGGGATCTATCATAATATAGGCGCCGGCAGCATTTATCATCGGGAACAAAAAGCCCGCCCTGCTTCCGGCAGGATAGTTTAAACTGCCGGGGCTTGCCGGATTATTTAAAAGTTTAAATATATACAGTCCTTGCGGCTGCCCTGCAAAGGGTGTTTCGGGAGAAAGAACTTCACACAGATTGTTTCCGGTTTCACTGATTACAGGTAAAATGGATGTGGGCGTCGGAGAGGACGGTAACGGCGGGGAAAACGCGGAGAGCGCCGGAAACCATACACGGCTGCCTAAATTCGTTACGCTATTAAGAGCCGTCGAAACGGATGAGGGAAGCGGATCGTTATCGATAAACATCTTAAACGTTCCCTGCTGCGGCAAATCACTCAAATTCATGTTTTCAACTGTAAGATGAACCGTTATATCTTCTTTTTCCAAAACCGTATTGCCCGGCGCGCCCGAACCATCGAATAAACGTACTGCCGGGCTTGTTCCGCCGTATACGCCTTCGGTTGCAAATCCCGAAGAACCGTCGTCGAGTGTTTTTTCATCGTAGGCGAACAGGGGGCGCACCACGTTGACGGCAAAATCGCTTATAACGTGCTTGTGACCGGCAAAGGCGGGAAATCCGCCGTATTTGGGAACGATGTCAATCAAACCTGCCGAATTTGTTTTTACTTGGAGTTTAGCCTGCGAAAGAGCAGCGTAGTTTACGTTCCCGGTAAGAGAAACGATTATTCCCGTTCCTTTTTTAGTATCCGTGCGCACACGGGCAGGGATTCTCGAATCAATTTGTATAGGGGGGGGGCCTGACGGCAGGTCGATAATTGCAAGATTATGCGGAATTTTTGCAAGCGTTTCGGGTCTTGTATCGATTTGTGATGTAAACAGCACATACATATGTTTTGATTCGACGGGGGCTACCGTAAGCGCGATATTCGGCGGAGATGCGTCGATCGATGTGCCGCCGGAAACGCTTTTCATTATATTACCGGCAAGGTCGGTTATGCGTCCTCCGTTCGGATGACTTGAGTCAAAAGCTTGATAACCGACTGTAAACGCTTCCGTTACGGGAAAGGCAAGAGGAACGCCTGTCGGCGTTATTTTTAACTGTAAATATAAACTGTCCTGTTCGAAAAATCCGCTCGGGCGAGGTCCGAACAGGGCTTGATTTTCCACCTTTTGTGCAAGGCTTAAGGTGAAAGAAGTGTCCAGTCCGGTAAATTTCAAGAGAGCCGGATTAAATTCGGCGTTTGCTGCACTAAACGAAAATACATGTTGCACATCTTGCGCAGGGGGCAAAGTACATGCGCGGATGCCTCCCGTTGTACGGTTGTACCCTGTAAAGCGCGAGCCTCCGTAAGAATCGTACCGGTCATTTACGGAACTCCATCCCGGATTCGTTGCCGAGGCGGCGGCCGTTTTCCACCACGGTTCCGAGTTATTATACAGGGGCGTATTGTCAAAAAAGTGAAATTCGATTTTATCGGCAAACTGCGACGATGACGAATAGGCCGCAATTTCTTTGCCTTGGTTACCCGTGTTGGTCCATTCGCCGATACTATGCGACACCTTGGCAAATACGGGAGGAGAAGTGTCCCAGCTTCCGTTGAGTCCGCCGGAGGTTGTTATACTTCGTGTAACGGTTCTATCGATCTCCTGCCTGTTGTTTCGCGCCCGGATACTTATTCCCCCGTCCGAAGCAGATAAAATCTTTACAGTACCGGAAGGAGTTGCTGCCTCTTTTATATATCCTATCCATTTTTTATGCGTAACGCCGTTTACCGAAACTGTTCCGTCCGTATAACCTGCAATCGACAAACGCAGACGGCACGGCCTATTGTCGATACCGGATGTAGGATCCGTCGGAGGGGCTATGGCGCCGACGGCAAAACGGCGGTACAAGGTGTGCGGCTGGTCGGTAACGGGAAGCGGTGATGAAGGAGTAAACAAAAGTCCCGCTTTTATTTTGCCGTTTTGAATATCGGCAATACCCGAAACCCGCAGCTTAAAACCGGGAGCAGGGTTTTCAACAAGCTCGCCGATTGTATTCGTTACAAGTTTGTTTTCCGTGCTTTCGGGAATATCTTCTGTTGTACTCGAACCGCCTATGTACACGGGTTCGGAAAAGCGGAATTCTATAAAGTTATGCGCGTCGGCAGACGGTTGAGAAGCGGGATTTTGGGTATGTTGTTCCTGCCCCGTATAAACTGCGGCAAGAACGGGCGGACATTTATCTTTTACATCACCGTATATTACTCCGTTAGCACCGCTTGTGTTTGCCGCACTGCCTGCATAGTGGCGTATGCGGTTTTTATGTTCGTCACGAAGCGTTGCGTATAACAAACTTCGCGCTTTGGGAATACTTAAATTCGGCTTTTTGGAACGATGCCCGATTGATTGTGTACCCGTGTAACTTCCGCGGTCGGTGCTGTCGCTGGAGCCTACATACATTCCCGTCGCATCGGTGTTCCAGCGTTCCCCTGTTATGCGCAAAAAGAACTCGTCCATATCCGTATACGGAGCGGTATCGGTCGGGTTATAAACATCGGCAAGAGTTTTTTCACTGCCGGCAGACGGGTTAACCGTATATGCCTTTACAAAAGCAAGCGATCCGTTATGGTATTTAATATCAGTTAACGCTTTATCTATTTCATTGTTTGAATTTTCAATCTTTTTATTAAATTTAACATATATCGTATCGTCGGATACGGTATAGGCTTCGGTAATAGTCGGCCGGCCAAAATCCCAGCCGGAATTATCGTTTTGGTCGGTACAGCCTTCGGCAGCCGCGACAAAGCCGCCCCCGCTGACCGTGCATTTTTTAACGGTCGTAAAATAGGCTTCGGCAAAGGAATCGGTTGCCTTACCGTTATCGGGAATATCGAGCGTCCAAGCACCGGCGGGTGTAAGAGTCATACCGTTTGCGTAAAAGTTTTTACCCGCTTTAAAGGTTTTAACGCTTAAATCGGCAAAAGAACCTGAATATTTTCCGCCTGTAAGGTCGCCCGGAAGAACGGTTTCGTCGGGCAGTGCCGAAGGAAGAACAACGGAGGGCGCGGCCGTCATTCCCGTTCTTCTCGAATGATTATAGGTAAACAAGCCGTTTACACCCGAGGGGTCGGAAGTAGCGGTATCATCCGGCGAGTAGTTTTGACCGAACAATACAATATCGCCCTTTACGGCAGGACTCACCGACTCGGCAGTTATTCCCGTACAACCGGCGCCCATAGTAACGGTTCCCGCAAAAAGGACAAAATTCGCGCAGGAAAGGGGATTTGCAAGGCTTATATTTGTTGCAATAAAAAAGCTTGCGTCGGAAGGCCGTGTCCAAGCGGTTGACGAGGGGTCAAGCGTCGCAAAATGAGTAATGTATATCCGTTTCGATGCAACTTTAAAAGTTCCTGCAGCAAGCGGGCCGCCCCAAAAATCCGTAACGGGAGCTCCGATTTGTAAATTGCAGTCGGCATTTTTTTGTGTAAAAGAGCCGGCCTTTACAGGCCCCCTTATAACACAGGAACCGCTTACATCAAATTCTACCGCATTTTGTGCGCTTATTTCGGCATAAGAAAAAACCTTAGCGGCTTTAAGGGTCAGCTTGTTTACGGTAACCGACGGCAAAGACGGAAGCGGTGTAGAAGGAGGCGTAGATTCCAAGGTTTTTTCGCTGAATTTTACAGTAGCCGCCTCTATTTCGATGTCTTTTTTGTTTGAACCGTCATCTGCGATTATATCGCTTTTAAAAGTGATTGTGCCGTTCGGGACCGCAAATTTCACATTTTTTTTCAGGCTGACAGCCCCCCCATACGTTTGCGTGCCGGCTGTAATCGTTAACAGGGTGGGGGCCGCAGCACCTGCTTCCGTAATGCCGCTTACCGAAATACTTCCTGCCGTTACGGCAGCACAATTCAGTTTAAGATTTCCCTGAACGGTAAGTGTTTTTCCCGCTGCCTGAATATCGGCGTTCTGCTCAAATGTAACCGAATTTGAAGCGTTAAAGGTTGTATCCTTATTCAGCGTTACCGCTCCCTTGTAGGTTTGAATCGGCGCCGTAACGGTAAGAGCTCCGGCCGTGTTGACGGCAAAAGTTTCGTTGACGGTTAAGGAATTAGCGTTATTAAAGCTTGTTTTATTACCGCTTACAATCAAGCGAGGATAGGGCCCTTGCCATACATCCGAAGGGGAAGACGGATTGCCGTTGTATTCAACAGTTGAGCCGGACTGTACGGTCATTTTATTTGCAGGCGTCGTTTGCTCAAACCAAACTTTTTGATCGGCGCTTCCTTTAAGCAAAAGATGTCCTCCGCTTTCAACACCGAGTTGTGCCGTTGAGCCGCCGGAAGTTTGTATCGTCCAGTCTCCCAAATCGAGCTTTGCGCCGGATTGGACCGTAACGGTTTTAGCTTTTGATTCCGGATTTGTTAACGTAGGTTTTTGAAGAACGGGATGATTAGCACCGGACTTTATCAATACATCCACGTGTTCCGAAGGGGCGGCGTAAGGCGGTTCCCAGTTTCCCGCCGTGTTCCAGTTTGTATTGACGTTTCCCTTCCAAACAACTTGTCCAAAGGCATTCGTAAAAATCCAGTTTCGAGGGGGGGCGTTTGCAGGGTCGGGCTTACTTGCCGCGGCTATATAGGAACCGCCGTCTGCAATAGGTATATTTGTTTTTACTTTAAGCCATGTGCCGCCGGTTTTATGACCGTTCAATGTAATTTCCGAATTACTCATACCGCCTTGAACGGTCAAAGGTGAAGCTTCCGATGCCCCTTTAAGGGTCATGTTCCCCGTTACCGAAATTTTGTTATTGATAGTAAGCGTTTTTATATACGGCTCGGTACAAATCAAATCTTTAAATTGAGTGTTTGCCGCAGCCGATGTTCCGGTAATGGTGATATTATCGGGGGGCGTAACACCGCTTCCTATCATCGGCGTCGCTTCGTCCAATGTTACGGTATAATTTCCCGCATGGAATGTACCTTTATTGGTAAGTTTATAAGTTATTTTTATATTTGAAAGAAGATTAAGGGTTATGCCAGAGTCAATTTCCAATTCCCGGATTTCCGATGCCGATCCGACTTTTAAAGTTTGATTGGTGTTTCCCGTAAAAAGAAGGGTGCCCCCGTCTGCATGATAGAATTTATCGGTACATTCCAATCCGTTTTTTGCAGTTATTTTTCCGTTGGAAAATTTTATTTCTTTTGCTTTAATGAGGTTTCCGGCAGTAACATTTCCCCATGTTCTAAGGTGAGTATCTACAGTGATTTTACCCGAGGCTTCAATAGTTTTGTCGCTTGCTTCACACCAACCCTTTATTGTAATATCGCCGCTTGCCGTAATGTTTCCATTCAAATCCCAAGCCGTCCCATGCGTTGTTCCGTTATCGGCGGTAATATTTTGTGCAGTAATCTTATTTGTTGTAAGTTTAGCACTTGTTTTAAATGTAATATCATGCCCGGAAGCTTTTATTTCTCCGTTATAAGTTTGCGCTGCCGTTCCCGTGTCGATTTCAGTACCGGAGCCTGTTACGGTAAAATCTTCGTCAACGGTTAGAGAAAGATTCCCTGTCTTTAAAAAATTGCGGCCTTGTGCTTCCAGTTTTTTATACGGTCCTCCCCAGACATTGTCTGTGGCTCCGCCATAATATACAACGGTGGAACCGGCTTTTAGGTCTATTTTGTCGTCGTTTCCGGCTCCAAACCAAGCTGCTTGAGGGGTTTTCCCCGTCAGTTTAATCGTACCGTAATTGGTAAGTTTTGCAGTTGGACCGTTTTTATTGATAACTTCTCCGCCTAAGTCGAGCTCTGCACTTGAGTTTACCGTAACGGATTTTGCAGACACGTTTCCCGTAAGTTTGGGGTAGTAATGAGTAGGCGGAGGGGACGTCGGTTTTTTTTCTATGATTACAACCGAGTTCACACCGGGTGTTCCATACGGCCGCCAGTTTTGCCAGTCATTCCAGTTGCTCGAATGATTTCCCTTCCAAGTCAGAGTTCCGGCATAGCCGGTAAAAATCCAGTTTTTAGGATGACCGCCGGAGAGCGGAAAACCGGGAATTTCCTCGGCCTTGCTTTCAGTTACCCTATATGTATGACCGCCGCTTTCGGGAATCATCGGTATATTTGTGTGTACTTTAAGCCATTTTCCGCCCGATTTATCGATATTAAGTTGAATACCGGGGCTGTTGGTGCCGCCTTGAACCGTAAGCAGTTGAGCATCGAGGCTGCCCGAACCTTCCAAGGTTAAGTCCCCGCTTACGGAAATTTTTCCGTTTACCGTAAGCGTTTTTCCGCCGCCGCCTGTAAGGCTTAAATTATTGAATGTCGTATTACCCGCATTGCCGGTACCCGTAATCGCTATATTGCCGGAGGGGCTAAGATTTACCGTATTATTTGCTCCGGCGATAAAGGTACCGCTGTTGGTAAAGGTATTGCCGGTAAAAACTATAGTGTCGGCATCGGCATTAAAAGTTCCGTTATTGGTAAAAGTGCTGTTAAAGACCAATGAATTACCCGTACCGGTATTAAAGATTCCGCTGTTGGTAAAAGAACCGTCCAAAGAAATATCCTTACCGTTAGCATTAAAGGTTCCCTTGTTGGTAAAATTCCCTGCAATCATAACAGGAGAAAGTAATTTTACCTTTGCATTGGAAGCGGGCGGTGTTATGCCGTTGTCAACTGTAAGATTGCGTATGTTTTTATTGCCCGCACCGGTAAACTTAAGCTCTTGTTCCGGAGTTCCCGTTCCGTTAAAAGTTAAAGTACCGCTTGTCTGATTAAATTGAGCGGCGGTAAGGCTTCCTTTAAGCGTTACATCTCCCGCTGTCCACGTATTATCATGACTTGCATTATCGGCAGTGATGTTTCCATGCGTCATAACGAATGCGTTAGAAGTCCAGTTTCCCCTCGCAATAATATGACGGCCTGCCGTAATGCCATTGGAGCTCCACGTTCCTTCTACGGTGAGGTCTCTTCCCGGGAGGACTACAGAATTTGCCGTCCAGCCTCTGTATACGGTGATATCGCGCGCGTTGATTGTTCCGCCGGAGGAGGTCCATGCACCCGTACCTGAATTTACGGTAATGTCACCGCTTGCGTTAATCGTGTCTGTAGAAGTCCATGCGCCCGTACCTGAATTTACGGTGATGTTTCTTGCGGTAACGGTCTTCTTTGTTTGAATAGGGCCGTTTCCGCTAAAAACGATATCGACTCCCGAAGCTGAAACCGTATTGTTAAACACCGTTCCGGTTCCGCTTGCAACCGAGGAATTGAATGTTGTTTTCTTGTTTAGAGTTATCGTTCCCCCGTAGGACTGGGAAGCCGCGCTGACAGTAACGTTATTCCCCGCATTGGAAGCAACGGTAAAAGTTTTTTCTACGGCTAGAGGGGCTGCAATAGGACTTGCCCCCTGAGTCATAGGGGTCAGAACTGTTCTTCCGTCGCTGAGCGTGAGGTTTTTATAGGGTCCGGTCCAAACCGCATTATTCGTATTACCGTAATATTCCATTGTAGAGTCGGGGCCGTGGGTTATATTATTATTATTGGGGCCGGAATTATTAATTTCAAGCCATTCTTTTTGTCCGGGATTAAATGGATTTCCTGTTGTTGTTCCAATCATTTTAAGAATGCCGTTATTGGTAATATGAGCTGTTACCGCACTGCCGGCTTCGCCATCCTGAATAATGTGTCCGTCTAAATCAAGCTCGGCTCCGGAGTTTACCGTAACCGTTTTTGCAGACACGTTTCCCGTAAGTTTGGGGTAGTAATGAGTAGGCGGAGGGGACGTCGGTTTTTTTTCTATGATTACAACCGAGTTCACACCGGGTGTTCCATACGGCCGCCAGTTTTGCCAGTCATTCCAGTTGCTCGAATGATTTCCCTTCCAAGTCAGAGTTCCGGCATAACCGGTAAAAATCCAGTTTTTAGGATGACCGCCGGAGAGCGGAAAACCGGGAATTTCCTCGGCCTTGCTTTCAGTTACCGTATATGTATGACCGCCGCTTTCGGGAATCATCGGTATATTTGTGTGTACTTTAAGCCATTTTCCGCCCGATTTATTGATATTAAGTTGAATACCGGGGCTGTTGGTGCCGCCTTGAACCGTAAGCAGTTGAGCATCGAGGCTGCCCGAACCTTCCAAGGTTAAGTTCCCGTTTACGGAAACTTTTCCGTTTACCGTAAGCGTTTTTCCGCCGCCGCCTGTAAGGCTTAAATTATTGAATGTCGTATTACCCGCATTGCCGGTACCCGTAATCGTTACGGTTCCGCCCGGCGGAGGGGCAAGGGTGACCGTATGAGTTCCGGCGTTAAAGGTGCCGTTATTTGTGAAAGCTCCGTTTACGGTTATAGCTTTCCCAAGCGTCAATGTACCGCTCGCAATGGTCAGGTTGTGAAAATTTATCGCTCCGTTTCCGCTTATTTGAGAGTTGCTGCCGGTAAAGGTTACAGTCTTACCGTTTGCATTAAACGTTGCTCCGCTGTTATTTGTAAAATTACCGCCAACTGTTAGGTCTTTATTAAGGGTTACGCTCTTATTATTTGCAACGGTCAGGTTGTGAAAGCTTATCGCTCCGTTTCCGCTTATGATAGAAGCGCCGTTGAAGGCAACGGTATTGAAACCGGTAGTAAAAATGTTGTTATTTGTAAAATTTCCGCCGATTGTTACATTTTTACCGTTTGCATTAAACGTCGCACCGCTGTTATTTGTGAAATTACCGTTTACGGTTATAGCTTTATTAAGCTTTACCGTCCTGCCGCTTGTTACGGTCAAGTCGTGAAAGTTTATCGTTCCCGTTCCGTCTATTGTCCCGGAGCCGTTACCGCTAAAGAAAAAATTTCCTCCTGTTTGAGTAAGGCCGGAGGAGTTAACGGTAAAGTTTTTCCTTACAGTTATACTGGAAGCGCTCAGACTGTGTCTTGAACCGCTTACTTTCAAATTTTCATAAGGTCCCGCCCAAACGTTTGCAGCCGAGGGTGGAGGAGCGTTATATTCAACGGTAGATGTATCTCCGAGTATTATTTTCTCGTTAGGCGCTGTTGCAGTGAACCAATCCGACTGATCTCCGGTTCCTGTCATCTTAATTGTTCCGTTATTGGTAAGTTTTGCAGTAGCACTTCCTTTTTTGATGACAAAGTGCTGCAAATCAAGTTCTGCTCCCGAAACGACTGTAACGGATTGGGCCTGTGCGTTTGTAGAGTTTTCCAGTTTAGGGTATTCGTTGCTTGTAAGATAGGGAATCTCTACAGGCGTATTTATTCCCGGAACACCTTTCGGCTTCCAGTTATCATAATTATCCCACTTTGTTTTGTCCGCAGCAGAGGAAGCCCCCGCAGTCCATGTCATGAGGCTTGTACAATCTTTAAAAATCCAGCCTGAAGGAGAACTTGTTTGCGGTTCCGGCTTACTTTGATTTGTAATATATGACCGGGTTGTAATAATAATATTGTCATAAACTTTAAGGTTGTATCCTTCTTTTGTATTATTTGCTGTAAGTGTAATTTCGTGAGACCCAATATCAGCGCTTCCTTTAATAACAAGAACTCTATCGGTCGCCGATCCTTTGAGGCTTAAATCCCCGTTTATTTTGATTTTATTTTTGATTGTAAGTGTTTTACTTATTCCATCGGTTACTTCCATTAGCAAATGATGGAATTGTGTGTTATTAGTATTCGTTGTTCCGTTAATTTGTATATCATAACCGGACGAATTAAGCTTTACCGTACCGGTATTTGCTATAAAGGTTCCGCCATTATTCGTAAAATTACCGGACAGGGTGAGGGTTATATTCCCCTGTATGGTAAGGGTTCCGGAATTAATTATAAGTGAATTTATATCTATGGAGCTGTTGAGGATTGGAGAAGTTCCATTAGAAGTTATAATTGCAGTATCGGAAGAATCATCAGGATATCCGGGATCACTGCTGGGAAGCCCTACAGGAGGAGTCCAGTTGGATCGATTATTCCATGCCGAGCTTTGGCTTCCGTTCCATGTAAAATCTGCTGCAAAGCCTGCCGTCATCGAAAAAAGAATAATCGAAATTGTAAAAAGTGATTTAAAACCTTTCACCATACCTATATTATATCGGCTTTTTCGTGAAAAAACCAGTGCAAATATGGAGAAAATTGATTTTAAGGGGAAAGGTTGCATAAATAGTGCTACCTGTTTTAACTTAATTTTTCCTTCTTGACAAAAGGCGGGATGCAAGATTCCTTTATTTTATGCACTTTCTTCTTACTTTTAATCAGAACCGGAGGAACCTTGTGTGGACTCTGACGTATTACTACCGGTTTGATTAGCAATTACTTGATTTGTCGCAGAAACCGTGTATTTTGCTGGATTAATTTTTGGCGGCAACCCGTTATTACTGCTGTTTAACGACCGTGTATACGATTTATTAAGTGAATCATGTACTAAACTGAAGTTTTGAGTTTTTTCTTTGTCTGACATTTTTCTTCCTCCTCAAATACTACTTCCAAAAGTCTAACATTATTTGTATCAATTAACAATCGATCTGATCGAAGCTTTACCAATTTTGCATTTTCAATAACGTATGGATCGTAAATAATAATCTTTTTATCATTTTCGTGATCAGGAGCGCCTATTAAGGAACCTAAATATTTACTCTCATTATTCATTGTTATTATAACTACTTTATTCATTGCTTCTGAATAAAACCGCAGTCCAACACTCTGAAAGTAATCTCTTTGAGTAATTTTTTGGATAATATTAGAAACAAACGCTGTTTTTCTAATTATCGAGTAAATGCAGGCCAAAACAAAACTATACAAACATAATAATAAGAAAAAAATACCTAAATACTTAAATTTTTCAATAATAACAGGAATTATGTATACATTTTCCGGGTGTTTTATCTTTAATAAAAATAAATTTATTATTGCTTTTTTTTCTGTATTTAAAATCTGAAAATCACATAAGATAAACACAACAAAGATCACAGCACTTGCTAATAATCCTTGAATTGTCTTTTCAAATTGTGATTTCTCACGCTTTAATAAAAAATAATCTACAGTTTGAATAAAAATATAACCGGGGGCATACAATAAAACTATTAATAATGTATTTAAACTAAATAGTTCCATTTTTTCGTCCTTCATTGAGCGCAGCATAATCTAATATTCGTTTAATCAACAATATTTTAATGTCATCGGGCCGAAGCGCACATTACTTTCTTTATCTAGATAACAAACCTTGATAAACAGTATTCAATTAATTTGTTTCTCCTGTTATCTACCTGTTCTTTTAGGAAACTTCCCTTTTGTATTGATCCGGCCATAGCACGAGTTGATTCAATTTCAGATTGAAGACAACCATTGACCTTATTGATGGGCGCAGAATTACCAATACTTTTGTTAATTTTTTCTTCTAAAAGTATTAAATTTCCAAATCTATTTTTTTCGTAATCATAATCTTGCTCAAAGCCATAGACCCGTACATCAAATTCCGGTTCCCTTGAAAATATATGTTCGATTTGTAGTGCCGAATATTTTTCCACTGAAAGAGGACCGCCGTCATACTCGGCTAAGATGTACTTCGTAGCTCCATTGCCATAAATATCTGCATCCAGATAATTTCTAAATGTATGATCACTCATAAATTTTTCTACAATATTTTTAAGCGATTCATGAATTTCATCAATCGAGTAGTCCTTTTCGGAAAGCAGTGAGGCCAGCCAATATGCATCAGCTATCGGATTTGTCCCTCTTGTTTTATAAACACGGACCTCTACCGTCTCCAAATAGGAAAGTGTTGAAGCAAGTTTATTCTGCATAAAAAGCCGAACTATTATTGGATATAGTGTTGCGGTGAATTCAAGTTTACAAAACACTTTGATCATATCTTGATTCTTTTTAACAGTTTTAAGCAAATCGCAATAACCATGAGCAAAGTTCTTAAAATCGGTTAGATATTCTTTTATAAATATTTCTAAATTAGATTTATTTGATTTGATACTCTCGCAGTGTCCCTTTATGTTTTCAAATATGGTATCTGCACTATTTCTATTATTCCATGATTCAGGAAAAAATCTTTTTGAAGAATAGTAATGATGTGTAAATATTGTATTTTCTTCAAATCTCCCTAAAATATTTAATTCATCTTTTAACATCAATATTTCATCATATGAGTCAAATATGACTTCAAATTGGTCATTAATAAAAGAATTCAGTTCTTCATTTAAATGAAGCGTAGAGTACAACATTAAGATACTTTTTGTTTTATCTAAAATTCTAAGGGGAAGGCCTCGGTCGTTTATAATTGAGAACATCTTTACCGCTTGAGCCTGTCCTTCTACATTGAACACGAGAACTTCTATTCTGTCTCGTATGAATTTTATCATTTTCTCTATTTCTCTAAGTGTCATTGCATTCGTATATGCTTTGAATTCTTTCTTTGCATTATACATAAATTTATGGCTTCTTTTTTCAATATCGTTATATATGATATTATCAAAGTTAAAAAGAACACTTCCAAGAAATTGTCCATCTATTCCAAGAGGTTTTAATTTAAGGTTCCCTTTTGTTCCAATGAATGCGGTTATCTGTTCGTCTCTAATATCTTCATCAGTAATTCGTTCAATAAGAACATTCAATAAAATGAATAACGTTGTAATCCGCTGTTGACCATCAATTATCTCATATACAGTATCTACTGAAAGACCTTCAGATTCATTTTGCTTGAATGAGAGAGTTCCTATGAAATGATTCATATCATTTCGAATACTCTCTTCGATATCTATCCAGAGAGCTTTTCGTTCAATCTCTGTCCAACTATATTTCCGTTGATAAGTTGGAATAATAAACTTATTTCCATTAAAAATTGAACCGATTTTCTCTGTCTGACTTCTAGATATGGACATTGATTTCTCCTTTTATTTATTTTTGTAGATTCAACATTTATTATCCTCATCCCTATCCTACACTTCAAAACTGCCTTTTTTTTGCGAAAAAATCGGTGTAAAGACGCAGGGATTTAAAACATTCGCCTAACCTGCACATGTGCACAGTCCCGTTTGTCAGTGTTGAAGCGGGTATCAGCACCTATATGTAAATATATTTTCTATTTTAACTTTATTACAGAGCCTGTATATATCAAAATCGGAATCTATGCTGATTATTTGTCGTATTTTTCTTTCTTCTGCGGCGATTACTAATGTTGCGTCTGCAAAATCCATAGGTCTATCATCATATTTTTTTGTTACTTCTATTATTCTTTTTATATCGCTTTGTTTGATTTCATGAATAATAACACCTTCTTTCATTATCCACTCTAAAAAACTAATCTGAACCGCTACACTAAAATCAAGCATATGCATCGCTTCAGTTAATACCGCAGTCGTCGATATAAACCTGTAATTTGTCTTTTTGATAAACTCTAAAATTGATGTATGATATGTATCATCTCGATCAAATAAGGCTATGAGCGGTCCGGCATCAATGAGTACGGTATTTAGCATGGAACTTTTCCTTTAACTCATGCTTATACGTAGTTGATAAATCGCTTCGTCCGCTGCCGTACTGACCAAAATAGTCTTTTCCTAATTCATAAGAATTCATTTCCGATTCTTCCGTATCAAAAAAAATATCAAGAGCCTCTTTAATCAATTCACTTTTACTTTTTTTCTTCAAGACGGATAATACTTCTAATTTTTGCTTATACTCTATCGGTAATCTTACTGTAGTCATATACGTCCCTGTATTACAACTGTAATACGTTATAGCGTATTTGTCAATAGAGAGACAAATGAATCTTGTATTTCTCGGATTGTTATTGCGCCGCGAACTTATTGAGGAAACGGCACTTTAATTAACCATTCAGCATTACTAATCATACATTGACTTACAGTTTTTCGACCTCTTTTTTAGTAAGACCCGTCATCTGCATGATAAAATCAAGCTCACAACGTGCCTGTTTCATCAGCTTTGCCGTTTCAAGAGATTTTTTGTAAGATCCGTCTGCAAAGCCCTGCTGTATGCCTTCATTTATACCGGCTCTGCGCGCGTCCATTTCAAACGATTTTAACAACATGTATTCCCTCCGTTTTTCTTCGTCTTTTTTGGTTTCATTTACCCGCTTTTCAAGCTGTTTGGTAAATGCCGTTTCGGGCGGTTTCCCGTTCATGTATGATAAAAATGCTTTCAGGTTTTCTTCAGCTTTTTCCGAGGCGGTGCTGTTTACTATGATTTTTGTTGTTCCGTCGTTAAAGGTTTGCCCGGTTTCGGCACATGAGGGCCTTATCGTGTATACCGGTAATCCTTCCTGTAAGTAATCAAAGGTGCACAAAAAGATAATAAAGGTATCGGGTAAATCGTTGTAGTCTTGGCCTTTGTTTATTGCACTGTTATCGATAGCACATTGATAATATCTCATACGCTCAGGTAATGGGTATCTTTCGCCACGGATGGCGGGGCTTCTGAACAAAAGCGATGTTTTGCGAAACGCAAAACTCGATGTTTTCTGCTGGACACGGATGTCTGGCAGAAAACGGCATTTCAACGTCGTAGAGTTTGCCGTGTTCGTCCTCAATCATAATATCGAGCCGCACACCCTTGGAGGCAATTTGAGTTTCTATCGGCTTTTGCTTAAATAGTTTGATGATCTTACCGACCTTGTCCTTAAGCAACATTGTCAACAGTTCTTTGCACAACTGCGGGTCTTCCATAACAGTGCAAAACATGAAGTCGTCGACAATGGTTAAGTCATCAAAGTTTTTTACCATATGATACTCACCTCTTGCGTTAAGTATAGCATAAAATTGACCGGCGGGCAATTATTTTATAACCGAACGTCCGCTCAGGCTTTATCTGCATAATAGCGCGATAATTTTGAAATTATAATAGCTTCAAAATTTCTTTCGCCGTCAATAAGTTTGTGAAGGTTTTCACTCAGTGACGTGTTTTACTCGGTGAAAGCTTTACTCCGTAAAGGTTTTCACTCTGTGAAACAGCCGATTGAGCGGATTTTTTTGCTGCGGTACTTTACGAGGACGGCAGGATCGCGCTTGCTTAAATCGGCAATGTCCTTTAATAATTGGGCGCGCACGGCTTGAGCAGCTTTAAGCGGGTCGGTATGAGCGCCGTCTTCAGGTTCGTTTATAACGCCGTTTATCATTTTTAAGCCCAACACTTCGCGGCTCGTGATTTTAAGCATAACGGCGGCATCCTTTGCACGGCTTGAATCGCGCAGCAAAATGGAAGCGCAGCCTTCGGGCGATATAACCGAAAAGATGGCGTTTTCGAGCATGTAGATTTTATCGCCGACGCCTATTCCCAAAGCGCCGCCGGAACCGCCTTCTCCGATAATAAAGCAGATAATCGGCGTTTTAAGCCGGCTGAATTCCCGCAAGTTGACGGCAATCGCTTCCCCTATACCGCGCTCTTCGGCACCCAAGCCCGGATAGGCGCCCTGGGTATCGATAAAGGTTACAATCGGGCGGCGGAACTTCTCGGCCTGTTTTGCAAGGCGCAGGGCTTTGCGGTAGCCTTCCGGATTTGCCATACCGCCGTTTCGGTCTATGGTTTCGCGCAAATTGCGCCCCTTTTGGTTGCCTATAACGGTTACCGCCTGCCCTTCTATAAAGCCTATGCCGCCGACAAGGGCCGGGTCGTCGCCGAAAAAGCGGTCGCCGTGCAGTTCGGTAAAATCGTCAAAAATCATATCGATGTAATCGAGGGCGCGCGGACGGTCGCTGTGGCGGGCAAGTTCAACACGTTCCCATGTGCGCGAAAGTGAACAGCAGCTTTGCAGTTTTGCCGTGATTTTTCCCAGTTCTTCGCTTATATCCAAGCCCGATTCTTTTGCTATGTTTTGTAAACCGGCCAATAATTCGTTTTGACTGATTGCGCTCATGAATGCACCTCCGCAGTTTTTTTCTTTTTCGCCGCCGCAAGATGCGCACAGTGAGCGTCTATCATGCGGGCAAAAAAACGCCGCTGTTCCTGGCGCGGAACAATACAGTCGACAAAGCCCTTTTTAAGCTGAAATTCGGCACGCTGAAAACCGTCGGGCAGCTGCTGGCGGATAGTTCCTTCGATAACGCGCGGGCCTGCAAAGCCGATGAGGGCTCCCGGTTCGGCCGCGATAATATCGCCGAGCATCGCAAAACTTGCCGTAACGCCGCCGGTGGTCGGGTCGCACAGCATAATAAACAGGGGCACGCCCTTTTCATCCAATTCGGCGGCCGCGCTTGAGGTTTTTGCCATTTGCATTAAAGAAAAAAGTCCTTCCTGCATTCTCGCGCCGCCTGAAGTTGCGTAAATAATGACCGGAAGCCGCTCTTCAGCCCCTTTGAGCATAAGGCGGGCAATTTTTTCGCCTACAACCGAACCCATCGAGCCGCCCATAAAGTTGAACGACATAACGGCAAGCAGGGCGGGCCGTCCCTTTATCGTACAGGAGCCGGTAATGACGGCTTCGTTCATTGACGTTTTAGCTTCCGCCGCCGACAGTTTTTCTTCGTAACCTTCCATTTCGATGGGGTTACCCGTTTTTAAGTTATGATACAATTCTTTAAAAGAGTCTTCGTCCGTAAGATACACAATTCTTCGGGCGGCATCTATGCGTAAATGGCAGCCGCAGTGCGGACAGACCATCAAATTATCGTTAAATACTTCTTCGTCGTGCGATACCTTACAATGGGGACAATCCATAAGCACCTCCGTTTACAAGCCGGCTTATTGTACCGGCACAATGCTTAATAGTATCACAAAATAAAGATTTTTTCCAGTCTTTTTATGACAAAAAAGCAAAAATTGTCGAAAAATAACCGCTTCCGTAAAACAGAACTTAACTGTATACTTAACGTATGGAATTGGAATCAAAATTGCTTGAGATTGACAGGCTTAAGTCCGAACTTGATTTATTGCGTCCCCTATCGGCGGCACAGACCGCAAGTTTGAAAACGCTGTTTGATATCGATTTCACCTATAACTCTGCCGCAATCGAGGGAAATTCCTATACGCTGCAGGAAACGCGTATTGTCTTATTGGACGGTATTACAATAGGCGGAAAGTCCGTCCGCGAGCATTTGGAAATCGTCAATCATAAAGAAGCAATCGATTATATTGAAAAGCTGGCAAAAAAAGAACTGCATGATTTTACAAAAACCGATATTTTAAATATTCACCGTTTAATATTGCAAGGCATCGATTCTGAAAACGCAGGTGTCTACAGAAAGGTGCCCGTGTATGTCAAATTGAAAAACGGAAACATTCATAAGTTCTGCGACCCGCTCAAGGTTATCGACGAGATGGACGCTTATTTTGATTGGCTGTTTTCAAAAAAAGAAGAACATCCCGTATTCATTGCGGCGGAAGCGCATACGAGATTTGTCGGCATCCATCCCTTTGTTGACGGAAACGGCAGAACAGCACGTTTAATTATGAATTTAATTCTCATCCATTACGGTTTTCCGCCTGCAATAATAAAAATGAGCCGGCGCAGTGAATATCTTGATGCAATTGAAAGCCGGCAGCAGAATAACGACGACAGTCCTTTTAAAAACGTACTCATCGATGCCGTAAAAGAAAATCTTGAAATTTATTTAGATACCGTAAAAAACAATATCATTTGGAAATAGCTACTTGAGTATTGTACAGAGATCGAGGTTGTCTGAACAGTGAATTTTTCGGACAATCTCCGTTTATTTTTTACCTTCCCTCTTATTTCGGCGGGAACAATTCCGCGTACAAGCCCGTACCGAAATTGCCGGATTGGAATTTCGGTGAGTTTAAAATCAGCTTTTGTTCATCCGTGTTCGTTTTGATGCCTTCTATATAAAGTTCATCGAGGGCGCACAAAAGCTTTTGTACGGCGTGTTTTCTGTTTTGACCGTGTACAATGAGTTTGGCGGTCATCGAGTCATAAAAGGGAACAACCGTATAGCCCTGATACAAAAAGCTGTCGAAGCGCACGCCGTTTCCGCCGGGAACCCGAAGGTTTTTAATTAAGCCGGGAGTAAAAGCGTTTATGCGCGCTTCTATCGACCAGCCCTTGACGGGAAGAATTCCCGAAGGCAGGTTCATCTTTTCGCCCGTGCATACGCGGATTTGCTCGCAGATAAGGTCGGTTCCCGTTACCATTTCGGACACGGGATGTTCAACCTGAATGCGCGCGTTTACTTCCATAAAATAAAAATTGTCGCCCGACACCAAAAACTCGATGGTACCGGCTCCGCGGTATTTAAGCGACGAAAAAAGATTAACCGCTCCGCGGCACATATTTTCGCGCATTTTATCGCTTACACCGGGAGAGGGGCTTTCTTCTATCAATTTTTGATGATTTTTTTGAACCGAACAATCGCGCTCGCCCAAAACGGCGACAGCGCCCTTTCCGTTTCCCAAAATCTGCAGCTCAACGTGGCGCGGATCAACGAGGTATTTTTCTATATACACGGTTCCGTCGGCAAAGTTTGCCAAAGCTTCGGCCGAAGCGATAGTCAGGTTTTCCGCCAAATCTTCTTTTTTCCGGACGATACGCATACCCTTACCGCCGCCGCCTGAAGCCGCTTTGATAATAACCGGATAACCGCATTTTTCGGCGATTTTTGCGCCTTCTTCGGCATTTTTCACCGCTCCGTCCGAGCCGGGCGTTACCGGAAGACCGCTTTTTTGCGCCGTTGCGCGCGCTTGCACCTTATCGCCGAGCATTTCGATAACCGAAGCGTCGGGGCCTATCCAGTGCATACCGCTTTTTTCAACTTCGCGCGCAAATTCGGCATTTTCGGATAAAAAGCCGACGCCCGGATGTAAAGCTTCACAGCCCGTACTTAAACCGACGGTGATTAGGGCCGTGCGGTTCAAATAGCTTTTAGCCGAAGGAGCCGGTCCGATACAAAAGGCTTCGTCGGCAAGCTTTACGTGCAAACAATCTTTATCGGCGCTTGAATACACGGCAACCGTTTTAATGCCCAACTCACGGCATGCGCGGATAATGCGCACGGCGATTTCGCCCCTGTTTGCAACAAGCAATTTTTTTATCATTATTTTACCCGAATCGCAAAAATGTTTTGGTCGAATTCAACCAAATCGCCGTTTGAAGCCAAAATGTCCTCGATAACGCCGTCGTATTCGCATTCGAGGGTATTCATCATTTTCATCGCTTCAAGGACGCACAGGGGCTGACCCTTTTTAACCGCCGTTCCCTTTTCAACATAGGGAGGGGAATCCGGCGAGGGCGAGCGGTAAAAGGTTCCGACAATCGGGCTTTTAATAAAAACAAGGTTTTTATCGGCAGCCGGGGCGCCTGATACAGCTTGTCCGCCGGAAGATGCCGGAGCGGAACTTCCCGCAGCACCTTGTACCGGGGCGCTTTGAGCCGCGGCCGAATGAGCCTCATGAGCCTCATGAGCCGCAGCAGGGCCTCCTGCCGGAACCCCCGCCGGCATAAAAGCCGGAGGAGCGGCATACATCACGGAAGGAAAGGCTGCCGCGGCGGACGGCGAATCCGTCTTCGCAAAGGCCCCTTCTTTTTTTAAAAGCAATTCATAATCGCCTTCTTTTATGTGCATGACAACCGATGAGCTTTTTTCAAACTTTTCAAAAAGTTTTAATATAAATTCTTCTTTCATATACAATCCTTGCTATTGCTTGCTATTGCGTGCAATCGCGTGCTATTGCGAGCTATCGGAAACGCTTATATTACGTCAAAGCGGGCGATATCGGCATCGTAATCGACGCCTTCAATATCGAAACCGTTTGAAGCCAAAAAGTCGTGCCTGTAACCCGCCAAATCGGTAAGTTTTTCGCTGTTTTCGCTCGTAACCTGTATCATTAAGGCGTCAACCGCTTTTTGTACATCGTCGGAAAGCTCCCAATCGTCTATGCGGATTCTGTTTTCCGAATCTACGGAGACAATTCCGTCGGCGCGGTACAATCTGTCCGAAAAAAGACGGTTTATCTGTTCTATACAGCCTTCGTGATTGCCCTTTTCTTTCATCACCTTAAACAACGAAGCCAAATACAGGGGAATAACGGGAATAACCGCACTTGCGCGCGTAACCAATCCCTTGTTGACCGATACGAATGCCTTGCCCGCAAAAGCCTTCATAAAATCGTTTAAGCTGTGGGCGGTCGCTTCAAGGTGTTCTTTTGCCTTACCGATTGTTCCCTTGCGGTAGAGGGCTTGAGTCGCTTCCGGGCCGATGTAGGAATACGCGGCGGTTACACAGCCGTCGGCAAGTACTCCGGCTTCCGATAATTTTTTAATCCAGCGCTCCCAGTCTTCGCCGCCCATAACCTTAACCGTTGCGGCGGCTTCTTCATCGCTTGCAGGCTCTGCGGAAATTTCTTTGAGTTCTCCGGTAAAAGGATCGAGGGTTTTTCCCGTAAAGGTTTTTCCGAAGGGCTTTAAAACCGACTTGTGCATAATGCCAGTGTCGGGGTCGGTGCGGACGGGACTTGCCAAACTGTAAATCACCAGGTCGAACTTCATACCCTGCTTTTTTGCCGCTTCTATAACGCTTTGCTTAATTTCATCGGAAAAAGCATCTCCGTCTATCGTGTGCGAAAACAAGCCGTCGCGTTCGGCCGCCTTATCAAAGGCGAGGTTGTTGTACCAGCCGGGGGTTCCCCACTTGGTTTCGCTTCCCGCTTTTTCAAAGGACACGCCGATAGTAGCGGCGCCGTAAGCGAAGGCTGCGACAATGCGGCTTGCAAGACCGTATCCGTTGGAACAGCCTAAAATAAGGGCGTTTTGAGGCGCACCTTTTTTTGCATAAGAGGCCGACTGTTTTTTTGTATATGCAATTTGATCTTCTACGGCCTTTTTACATCCTGCAGGATGAGCGTTCAAACACACGCTTCCGCGTACCATCGGTTTTATAATCATATTCACTCCTATAAAAAGTCAAGAAGAAAGTATCAACTTTCGATTGACTTTTTACGCACGTTCACAGCGAAGCGAGAACGTGCATATAATATACAAGTTTTTTAGTTCTGCCCCTTTCCTACAAGGCACATCCATTCGGCTTCGGCCGCAAGGGTATCGCCGACATAGGCTTTGCCCGCCTGTTTAATCATGCGCGGCGAAACACGCAAATTCGTTACTTCCATACGCACCTTGTCGCCGGGGCGCACTTGCGAGCGGAATTTTACCTTGTCCACGGTCGCCAAAAAAAACAGGGCGTTTTTTTCAAATACGTTTTGAAAACTCAGCGCGGCACCGCCGGCTTGAGCCATGGTTTCCACCAAAATAACGCCGGGCACAACCGGATATTCGGGAAAATGTCCTTTAAAGAAAAATTCGTTTTCGGTAAATACGTGCTCACTCACACTGCCCTTTTCGTCGGCCGAAATAATTTCATCGACAAACAAAAAGGGACTGCGGTGCGGTATCAGTTTTTCTATATCCTTTGTTAAACTCATGCTTCCGCCTTTTTGAATACGGCAACGCCGTTATGCCCGCCGAAACCGAGGGAGCCGGATGCGGCGCAGTTGATTGTTCCTTCAACTCCCTTATTGGGAATATAATCCAAATCGCACCCCGCTTCAAGGTCGGGTTCGGTTAAATTGATTGTCGGGGGATAAAATCCGTCCTGAATCGCCTTTACGCAAAAAATTGCTTCCAAGGCGCCGGCGGCTCCCAAACAGTGGCCTATCATCGACTTTGTTGACGATATCTTCATTTTATAGGCATGATCGCCGAAGGCTTTTTTTATCATTGCGGTTTCCGCAGGATCGTTGATGGGCGTTGACGTTCCGTGCGCGTTGTAATACTGCACGTCTTCGGCTTTTATGCCCGCATCTTTGAGCGCATTGATCATCGCAAGGGCGCCGCCTTCTCCCGACGGGTCGGGGCTTGTAAGGTGGTATGCGTCCGAGGATGCGCCGTAGCCTGCAAATTCGGCGTAGATTTTTGCACCGCGTTTTTTTGCGTGTTCGTATTCTTCCAAAATTAAAATACCGGCGCCTTCACCCATAATAAAGCCCGAGCGTTTTTTATCGAAGGGACAGCACGCCTTTGCGGGTTCCTCGTTGTAATCGGAAGCGAGGGTTTGCAAAATCGTAAAACAGCTTATGCCGAAGCCCGTAACGGTCGCTTCGGTTCCGCCTGCAAAACACATATCCACGCGGCCGGAGCGCACCATATCCAAGGCATTGCCCAGGGCGTCCGTACCCGAAGCGCATGCGGTAGCAAGCGTCCATGAGGGACCGTGAATGCCTAAAAGCATACTGATGTTTCCCGCAGCTTCGTTGGGAATAAGCAGGGGAACGGTCATCGGAGGAATGCGCGCAGGGCCGGATTCAAAGTATTTTTTAAAAGAGCCTTCATAGATTTCAAAGCCGCCGATCCCGTTTCCGAGCATAACGCCGGTGCGGTTTCCGTCTATCGTTTCTTTTGTAAGGCCCGCATCCTGCATTGCCTGAACTGCGGCTGCAACGGCAAATTGGGTAAAACGCGCCATTTTACGCGCTTCACGCTTATCCACAAACTGCGAAGCGTCAAAGTTTTTTACTTCCGCCGCAATTTGAACTTTATAATCGGAGCAGTCGAAACCGGTTATGTTCCCGATACCGCACCTTCCTTCCTTTATACCCTTCCATGTTTCATCGAGACTGTTTCCCAAAGGCGTTACCGCCCCCATTCCCGTAATAACAACTCTTCTCATATATTCACTCCTTATCATGCACCGAGGCCGCCGTCAACGCCGAGAACCTGAGCGGTGATATACTGTGACAAATCCGATGCCAAAAAGACGGCTGCGTTTGCAATGTCCGCAGGCTGTCCGGAGCGTTTAAGCGGAATGCCTTCAACCCATGCTTTGCGCATTTCTTCGTTTACGGCCGCCGTCATATCCGTTTCGATATAGCCGGGGGCAATCGCATTGACGCGCACGCCGCGGCCTGCCGTTTCTTTTGCAAGGCTCTTGGTAAAACCGATAAGACCGGCTTTGCTGGCGGAATAATTTACCTGACCGCCTTGACCGTGTAAGCCGACAATGCTCGACATATTGATGATGGAACCGCTGCGTTTACGTATCATATCCGAGGATACGATTTGAGAGGCGACAAAAACACCGGTAAGGTTTACGCGCAAAACGCTTTCCCAATCTTCCAGCTTCATGCGGAACGAAAGGCCGTCGCGGGTAATACCTGCGTTGTTTACCAATACGTCAAAACCGCCGGATTCTTCAAGGGCTTTTTTTACGGTATCAGTTAAAACGGCCGCATCGCCGCAGTCTGCATATATTTCGTGAAAAGCGCTTCCTTTTTCGGCGGCGAAAGCTTCAAGTTCGGCCTTTGAAGCGGAAGGCTTTGTACAAAGACCCCATACTTCGGCTCCCTCTTCCAGAAAGCGTTTTACCGTTTCTTTTCCGATACCGCGGGACGAACCCGTTATCAATGCTTTTTTTCCTTTTAACAACATAAGTCAAACCTCATCTATAAAAAATATTCTTTTCCCGATTACAAAGCCCCGCAATCGCCGCCTTTAACAGGCGTGAGCGCTTAAAACCGCGTCCAAACTTTCGGCCGTTCCGGTCGGAAGGCAAGCCGTATCCGAATATCCGCCGTCGCGCCATAAATTGCACAACGTATTTCCCGGCCCGATTTCCAACACCGAACCTATTTGTTCCGCTTTTATAAAAAAAGCGATTTCCTGTTCTTCATCCGTCCACAATACCGGATGAGTGATGTGCAATACGGCATTTTTTTTCGCTTCCGCGCCGCATACAAGGCGTTTTCCCGTTACGTTTGAAAAAAGCGGGATTTTCGGGTCGGAAAAGGTAAAGTCTTTTAAGGCCGCTTCAAATTCGAGTGCCGCATTTTTCATAAGGGGCGAATGGAAGGGGCCTGCAACCGCAAGGCGGATAAAACGCTTTGCTCCCGCTTCTTTGCACAATGTTTCGGCCGTATCCAAACCTTCGGCCGTACCCGATACAACCGTTTGCGCGGGACTGTTCATATTTGCGGCAAAAACATTTCCCGTTTCGGCATTCGAATAAGGCGCTAAAAGCTCACCTATTTTTTCCGCTTCAAGCCGTATAACGGCCGCCATACCGCAGGGTTTTCCCGCCGAAGCTGCTGCTATTTGTTCGCAAGCCGTTTGCATAATACGGCCGCGTTTTTGCACAATCCGCACCGTTGACTCAAAATCCAAAACACCGGAGGCATAGAGGGCGGGAAACTCTCCCAAACTGAAGCCTGCAACGGCGGAAGGAACTATTCCCTTTTCTTTTAAAACCGCCAAAACGGCACATTCAACGGCAGTGATGGCAAGCTGACTTTTATCGCTTCGTGAAAGTTCTTCTTTTTCGGTATTCCATAAAAGTTCCGCTATGTTTTCGCCGGTTATTGAACTCATCTCATCTATAACGGCGCGGGCTTGAGGATGTGCTTTACAAATATCTTCGGCCATCCCCTTAAACTGCGAACCCTGCCCTGAAAATAAAAATACATATTTCATATCTTACAACCTTTTCCGCACTCAGCTAAAACCGTATTACACAGCCGCCCCAAGTAAGTCCTGCACCGAAGCCGGCGCATATTATCGTCATGCCCCTGCGCAGACGGCCGCTTTTTATCAAATCGTCGAGGGTAATCGGAACCGAAGCGGCGGAAGTGTTTCCGTATTCTTCCATATTGCACACGAATTTTGCAAAATCGCAGTGTAAGCGTTTCGCCGCCGCTTCCAAAATCCGCCTGTTCGCCTGATGGCAGACAATTAAATCCGCATCGTCCATGCTCAAACCTTCCCGTTCAAGCAGGATTTTTACCGTATCGGCGATAATTTTTACGGCAAAGGTATAGACGGCGCGCCCGTTCATACGGATATGCCTGTTCTCGTCGATATACAAGTGCTCGGCGCCCCGTCCGTCCGAACCCGAAACCGCGGCACCGATACCGCGGCCGTTTTTTTCAAAGGTATTTTTTAAAAGCACCGCTCCGGCGCCGTCGCCGAACAACACACAGGTGGAACGGTCATTCCAATCCACAATGCGGCTCAATATTTCACAGCCGCACACTAAAGCATAGCGGTTTTTATTCCGCTCCATAAGGGCGGCCGCCGTGTCAAGGGCATATAAAAAGCCCGAACAAGCCGCGGATATGTCGAAACAGGCGGCATTTTTTGCCCCCAATTCGCGCTGTACAATACAGGCATCGGAAGGAAAGCCGCCGTAATCGGGCGTTGCGGTCGCACAGATAATCAAATCGATATCCTGCGCTTTTACAGCCGCACCGTTTTCCAAGCCCTTCATCGCTTCCCTGCACGCAGCGGCAGCCAGCAATGCACCGCTTTGGTTTTTATCCGCAATAAAGCGCGACGAAATCCCCGTGTGGCTTTTTATCCATTCATCCGAGGTATCAAGCTCGGCGGGAAAATCGGCATTTGTCATTTTGCGTGCGGGAAGAGCCTTCCCCGTTCCGTATATTATAACAGCCATTCTCTCTCCGCACACAGGATATGACATTTTAAGTCTTTTTGTCAACACCTAAAAAAAGACAGCCGCCAAAAAAATGCAGGCATACAGAGAAAACAGTCTTGTTAATTTAGACACGGGAAAAATCAAAAAGTTGCAGTAAAAACGGAATCCTACATCTTAAACTCGGTATTTTAAACACCCCTTGTTGTATTTTGACTACAATTATTGTAATATATATAAATGAAACAAATTATTATATATTTAAAAACTTTTGCTTTTATCTGTATCCTCTACCTTCTTTTTTCCGCCTGTTCGGACGAAGTAAAAAACGGCAAACCGATATCGGCGAAAAAAATCAACCTTCAAGACGGCGTATATATTTTTTCTTCGGGCGGAAACAACGGAATCGTTGAACTGCAAACCACTGTCAAAAACGGAGCCATTTTTTCTATCGACGTTTTACAATCATCGGAAAAAGAGGGAATCGGCGGGAAGGCAATATTCCTTATATCGAAGGCGGCAATCGACTCCAACTCTATAAATATAGACGGAATCAGCGGTGCAACGATAACCTCTTCCTGTGTAAAAAGAATTTTAAAAGAAACATTGCTTGCCGCCGGCGCTTCAAAAAAACAAATACAATCGATGCCTCTTGTTTTACCGGTCCCCGAACCGGATATAACGACCTATTCTTATGATGTTATTGTTATCGGTGCAGGAGGAGCGGGATTGACGGCTGCACTGACGGCGCGGGAAAAAGGCGCACGGGTTGCCGTTTTGGAAAAAAACGGCTTTGCCGGCGGAAACACTCAGATATCGGGCGGGGCACTAAGCGTTCCCGGAACCGATTTACAGATGCAAAAAGGAATTCGCGATTCGCCGGAACAATTTATTCAAGATATCGTTGCAGGCGGCGATAATAAAAACGACATCACGCTTATCGAAATTCTGACAAAAAATGCCCTCGGTTCGTATGAATGGCTGCGGGATAACATAGGCGTTGCTTTTCAACAAAACCATGTCCGACAGTTCGGAGGACATTCCGTTCCCCGTACATATATTCCCGAAGAAAATTCGGGCGATGCAATTATTCGGCCCCTATTAAAAAAATGTGAAGATTTGAATATCGATTTTTTTTACAACACAAAAGCGGTAAAATTAATTCGCAATTATGAGGCGGTAAACGGTATTATTGCAAAAAACAATAAAACAACAATTACCTTTTATGCTTCACGCGGAGTTATACTGGCAACCGGCGGCTTCGGTGCAAATTTAGCTATGAGGGAGCAATATAACCCGAATTTCGGTAAAAAATATAAAACAACCTGTCTTTTGTCTTCATCGGGAGACGGAATTACTATGGCACAGGAAGCCGGTGCAAAAATAATCGATATGGAGTATATTCAAGTATATCCGGCTTGCAATCCGTTAAACGGAACTATTTCTTATGTTGCCAATGCCAGGTTTGACGGTGCCGTATTAGTCAATAAAGAAGGCAAGCGCTTTACCGATGAGGGCGGCAGGCGCGATGTAATCTCTCAAGCAATTCTCGCTCAAACGGATGGATGCGCTTACTTGGTGTGGGGGAATGAAATCGAATCGATAGGAAAAATGACAGAACTTCATGCAATCGAATATAAAAATTTGGAAAAAAATAAATTGATTATAAAAGCGGACAGCTTAAAAGAAGCGGCTGCCTTTTTCGGCATTGACGAAAAAGCATTCAGTGCCGAAATCGAAAAATTCAATACCTTCGCTGCAAATAAAAAAGATACCGATTTTAATAAAACGGGAGCTTTGCGCAAAATCGAAACGGGTCCGTTCTTTATTCAAAAAGTGTCGCCCGCTACCCACCACACAATGGGAGGACTTGCGATTAACGAAAAAGCTCAGGTAAAGTCGGCAGACGGCGGTTTTATCAAAGGGCTGTATGCTGCAGGCGAAGTTACCGGCGGCATTCACGGCACAAACAGATTGGGCGGTAATGCGATAACCGATATTATCACCTTTGGCCGTATTGCGGGACAAAACGCAGCGGAATAAAATCAATAAAATTCGGAGCGCAAAGAAGAAAACCGATTGCAAAATATCGGTCTTCTTTGCGTTTACATCCGCTGCTGATACCGGCGTGATTTGCCCGGCGTCGCAGACTAGGGTCCCATAATCGCAATCACGCAAGCGTCGGGATTATCATTCATCATTTTCCGCATTCGTGCGGTAAAACGTTTGTAAAAATCTATTGCGCAGCCTATATTTTCGCGCATACATTTTTCCGCTCGATCGGGTTCTTTTGGGACGTATCCTTTTTGAATGTATTCTTCGAGATTTATGACTTCATCATCCGATATGTAATTAAAATGAGGCGCCATAGATTTTTTTAACTCATCGGTCAAGGGATTATCATAATCGTTTTCAAATAAATCGGCATAGGTATCTATCTCATTCAGCATACGTTCCATTGCTTCATACGTGTAAAAATTATATTCCAAATACCATTCAAACTCCGCAGGAACGGCGCGCGATATATCATAGTAATCACGTTTTACATTGTATTCAAGGTCGGTATCAAAATATTTTTTAAAAAAATAGTACAGAAAATGAAGAATATCATCTTCTTCTATGGAAATCTCATCCGCGTACAATTTAACATCAAAAACGTCATCTTCTTTATTCTTTTTCAAAACGGCAGGATGAAACCAAAAATACGATGAAGGATCGTGACCTTCAATAATTTCTATTTCAAATGTCCGCATTATCCGAGAACCCCTGACATATGATTTTTAAGTATACATCCGCTTAAAGTATCGATGTTTTTCGAGCATATTTGCAGTATATATCAAGATGAACGTATTGACAACGATAAAATCGATAAGATTTGCAGCTTACTTGCCTTACGGCTTTTTTTTGTATATAATCCGAAGTCTTCTTATGAGTCAAACAATTCAAGCTTTTTTAGGAATTATTTTACAGGCCTTTCCCTTTTTAATTACGGGAGTGCTTTTATCCTCTCTTATAGGAATGTTTGTGTCGCGCCGCTTTATAGAGCGGTATTTTCCGAAAAACCTTGCAGGCGGTATTGTCTTTGCCTTAATCGGAGGATTTTGTCTTCCCGTTTGCGACTGCGTTTCGATTCCCGTGTTCCGCTCGCTTGTAAAAAAAGGTATTCCGCTCACGTCGGCAATCGTTTTTATGTGCGCCTCTCCGGTTATAAATCCCGTGGTTATCCTTTCCACCTACTACGCTTTCGGCGGCAATGTGCGCATTGTTGCGGCGCGAGCCTTGCTGGGCATTGTCTGTGCGGTACTGACCGGTCTGTCTTTTTTAATTAAAAAACCGCATAATCCCCTCAAACACGGAGAAACCGAATCTTCCTGTACCTGCTCATGCTGTGAAGCCGGAACGGATTCACATACGGAAAAGCCGCACGCAGGGGCCTTCAATACGCTCGTTCATTTTTTGGAGCACGCAAGGCGCGAGTTTTTTGAAGTCGGCTCTTATCTTATAATCGGGGCGGCTCTTTCCGCGGCCTTTCAAACCCTCGGCGGAAAACTTCCCCTGATTACGGGAAACACGGGTAAAGCGCTTTCTTTATTTATTATGATGAGCTTTGCCTTTTTGCTTTCGCTGTGTTCTTCCTCGGATGCGGTTATAGGCAGAACCTTTATCCCGCGCTTTTCGCTCGGTTCGGTTATGGGTTTCCTCGTTTTTGGCCCGATGATGGATATTAAAAACATGCTTATGCTTTCAAGCGGCTTTAGTAAGCGCTTTACCTTCCGCCTGCTTATATCGTCATTTACGGTGTGTTATCTTGTAGTGCTCGGCGCAATGCTTTCGGGCCTGGAGGCTTTACTGTGACTAAAAAAGAACGCATACAGCTTTATATTGAAGCTGCAGCATGCGCCGTATTCGGCTTTTTTCTTTTAAAATCCGTTATCGAAGGCGGATATCTTGTGTACGTTACGCCGCGCATAAAGCCCTGGCTTATATTTACGGCGGCGATTATGTTTTTGTGGAGCTTTTCGGCCTTTAAAAGTTCGAAAGAAGCGCATTATCCGCTTTCTGCGACATCGGTTTTTGTATTGCTTATTCCGCTTGTACTCATGCTCTTACCGCTTGAAAAAACCGGCATAGACAAGGTTTCCTTTGCAGGCTCCCCGGCGTTTTCATCACGCTCCGCTCCGCCCGCCCTTGCCGAAACAATGAATCCGTTTTTAAATCCTCCGGCGGAAAACAAAGCTTTCCCGGTACAAAAAAAAGAAATCGATGAGGACTCTCTTTTACAAAAAAAGCCCAAGCCCTATACAAAGCTTGCAGGCTATGATGCCGAAAACCGCAGTATTACCGTGCATAATGATGATTTTTTGGATTGGACGGATGCCGTTTATAAACACCCCGCTGATTTTGACGGCTGGCATATTGAAATTACGGGTATGATTTTTTATGACAGTCAATTTATGAAAGAAAACGAATTTATTCCCGCCCGCCTTCTTATGGTGTGCTGTGCCGCCGACCTTGTACCTTACGGCCTTATTTGCCGTTACGATAACGCGCATAATTTGGAAAAAGGGAAATGGGTAACCGTGAGCGGCACCCTTTCCGTAGGCACTTATCACGGAAATCCCGAACCGCAAATCCTTGTGGAATCGATAAGTCCGGCTGAACGCGCTGAAGAATACGTCTATCCGCGCCGTTAGCCGGTACCGTTCGGGAGGCTCTCCGGCCGCAGCCCCGCTTTTCCGTCTTGACAGGGACATTTTTCGGGCGCATACTGTGTGTATGAGCGACAGCGAATCGGTAGAAAAACTTCAAAAAATTATAGACGAAAGCTCTTCCGTCGTGTTTTTCGGCGGAGCGGGCGTTTCAACCGAAAGCGGCATTCCCGACTTCCGCAGCACCGACGGCTTATACAACCAACAGTGGCGCTACCCGCCCGAAACGATTTTAAGCCGCAGCTTTTTTTATGCACAAACCGCCGAATTTTACCGCTTTTACCGCGCAAAAATCATCGTTCAGGGAGCAAAACCGAACCCCGCGCATATAAAACTTGCCGAACTTGAAAAAGCGGGCAAGGTTAAGGCGGTTATCACCCAAAACATAGACGGTCTTCATCAGGCGGCAGGAAGCGAGGTTGTATACGAACTTCACGGAAGCATTTTACGCAATTACTGCGAACACTGCCGCGCCTTTTATTCGCTTGAAGATATTATACAAAACAAGGGAGCCGACGGCATTCCGCACTGTACAAAAACCGCAGGCTGCGCGGGGGTCATCAAGCCCGACGTTGTCCTCTACGAAGAAAGCTTAAACACCGACGTGCTTACCAAAAGCATTGAAGCAATCCGAAACGCCGACACCCTCATCATAGGCGGAACTTCCCTCGCCGTCTACCCTGCAGCTTCCCTTATTCACTACTTTAGGGACAGCCGCCTCGTCCTTATAAACAAGGGCGAAACCTCCGCCGACACGAGGGCCGACTTACTTATACGCGAGCCCATCGGACAGGTGTTTGAGCGGATTCGGGTGTAGGGAAAAGAAGTGAAACTTTTCCTCAAACGCAAGTAAAGAAGGGGCAGCGGACAAGGGAGCTTAGGCAACGATACCGATATAAAGGAAAAACGTTATGAACAATGGTGCAGACAATTTTACGGCTGAACGAATTGCAAAGCTCCGCCAAAACATTGATTTTTCGGACATTCCCGAAATTGAAACCTTTTCGGACGGACATCTGCGAAATTGGAAACCGATAAAAAAGCCGGTATCTTTTAGGATAGATCTCGATAATTTGCAGTGGTTACAAAGCGCAGGTGTTAAAGGTTATCAAAAAAAGATGAACGAAGTAATCCGTTGGGCACGGCAAAACGGTTGCCCCTTAATTTAAACTTAATCGGTACAAATAATACTAAAATGAGAGAGAAAATTGTAAAATTGTTACTGTATTTACACCACTGGCTGCCGCAGCCTCCCAGGTATGAAACGGAAGGAGGAATATTATGGATTGGGGCACATGGCTGTTGATATTTTTTGCCTTTCTCATTTATATAAATATTTTTTTGATAGCTATATTGAAACCATATTTTAGAAAGAAAAAAAATATAGAAGCAAAATATGGCATTGGCGGTATTATACTTTTTATTTTTCAGACAGCCGTTTTATTGGGTTTCTTAATTTTGTGGTTTCTAGGACAGTTAGATTGATAATATATTCAGGAAGAATACCGGGAAGAAATATTGATTTTGCTAACAAAGATTCTTCAAAGAAGGCGAAAAATATATGCAACTGCAGTCTAGTTCTAAAGTTCTTTTAGATTATTGGGAAAATCCGCTTGATTTTTTTGTTTTTGAGAAGAAAGATAATAATGTCTGTATTCGATACTTCAAAAGAGTTTTATCTATAAATAATAGATGGCCGTGTTCAAAATTAATTCGTAAGTGGTGCAATAAACACTCAGTAGAGAGGTTAATATGGGAAGTCTTTTCTGTATTTCAAATATCTTTATTTTGGTATTTACTTTTTTTTACAAATTTGGGGAATTCGTTGTATATTCATCTTTGGAAGAATAATAAAAACACCAGATAAAATATTATTTATTATGCCAATTTTTATTCCTATAAAGACAATAAAAGAAAATTTGACTTATATGCATAGCAAATGTACAATAAAAAAGCGTAGCAGCATTCTTGTAAAACAATCGATTTTCCGTCCCTGACAGACGAACAGAAAAAAGAACTTGAATATCCGGATAAAATGCCCAAGCCGGATATTCATACAAAATCGACAATGATAATCTTGCCCGTTTCAAACAGGGCGGCAGAAGGTATCGGACACAACTCAATAATTGTTATTATTCAGATGTGATATAAAAAGCATTATATAGACACGTGAGAAATTGAAACTTAATAAGCACTCCCGCCCGCAAGTAACGACGGGGCAGCGGACAAGGAAGCAAGCTCCTTAAAATGATGCGGCCTTTATAAATTGCCGAGTAATATTCCTTCAACATATTCGGGATTTGCCGAAACAATCTTTAAAAGAGATAAGGCCGCTCCGTCAGGTTTCCGTCTGCCTTGTTCCCAATTCCTTAAAGTTCCGATACTGATATTCAGCATTGCCGCAAATTCTTCCTGTGTTTTATTTGTTTTTCCCCGTATAGCCGATATATCAAGGGGTTCCGGTCTAAAAACGCGCGAGGGTTTCAGTTTTCCTTTTTCAATTAAAGCGGCCTCTTGTATACTTTGTATAAGTTCTCCGAACATCTCATCATTCATTTTTTTTGTCTTAAACACAATACCTCCTATAAATCATTAACAACTTTTGCCAACATATTTATCTGTCTTCTTGACAAGGACTCCGCCTCGTGCTTTGAATAGGCACACAATAAATATATTTTTGCTTCCGTCTTTATAAAATAAATAATTCGTACTCCGCCGCTTTTACCCGCATTTTTCGTTTTCCATCTTATTTTTCTGATACCGCCGCCGCCTTTAATCAGCTTTCCTTTTAGCGGATTAAAGATCAAGTATTCTCTAAATTCCGCATAGGTTTTTTCGTCAAGAAGCCGGTTTATCTGTTTTGTAAAAATCGACGTTTCTATGAGTTCCACGCTTTTAGTATACGCCAATGACGTATACCTGTCAAGAATTTTTGGTGTGAAGAGCTACATAGAAATATTAAGAAACACGCACCGCAGCGAGATTTACCGCGGCAAGTAAAGAAGGGGTAGCGGACAAGGGAGCTTAGAGCGACCTTGGAAGCGAGGGGAAGCCCTTCCCCTACAAAAATAATAGCGATTGACAATACTATTGCGCAGTAGTACTATTAAAATATATGATATACTCGTGGGGAAATAAAGACACCGAAAAGATATGGAACGGTTTTTTTGTACGTTCTTTGCCTCATGATATACAGTGCATTGCAAAAAGAAAATTAGTACATATACACGCAGCAAAAAATATTGACGATTTGAGAGTTCCGCCGGGAAATCGGTTGGAAAAACTCGGCGGAGACAAGGCGGGAATATGGTCTATACGGATAAATGAGCAATGGCGCATTTGTTTTAGATGGGAAGCGGGAAACGCTTTTGACGTTATAATAATTGATTATCATTGAGCGGGAGACGGAAATGAAAAAAAAAATCAGTCCCATTCATCCGGGAGAAATACTGCGTGAAGACTTTTTAATTCCGATGAACATAAGTGCCTATAGGCTGGCAAAAGATACTTTTATCGACCAAACGCGGATAAGCGAAATTATTAAAGGGAAACGCTCCGTAACGATAGATACTGCCCTGCGCTTTTCCGAATATTTCGGTACAAGTGCCGAATTTTGGATAAATATACAAACCCAATATGATATGGAAATCAAACGGAACCTGCTGCAAGACGAGCTGAAAAAAATCCGTCCTGTAAAATATGCATAAGACGAATATTTTTTACGCCCTTCTCTGCTTGCATAAATTATGTATAAATGATATAATTTACGTATATTTATACAAAAAAGGCGGTTTCTATGAATAAAGAAAAAATCATATTGTCATATTCGGGCGGTTTGGATACGACGGTTATTATTCCCTGGCTTGCCGAAAACTTCGACTACGAGGTGATTGCGGTGTGCGTCAATGTGGGGCAAAAAGAGGACTGGGACGGTATAAAAAAGCGTGCCCTTGCGACGGGTGCAAAGGATTGTATTATAGTCGATGCGCGCGAAGAGTATGTGAAGGACTATATTTTTCCCGCGTTGAAGGCTCAGGCGGTGTACGAAAGCTCTTATTTATTGGGAACGGCGACGGCGCGCCCGCTTATCGGAAAGATTCTTGCCGAAACGGCGCATAAAGAGGGGGCCTCTGCGATTTGTCACGGTGCGACGGGTAAGGGTAACGATCAAATCCGTTTTGAACTTGCGATAAAGGCTTTTGCCCCGGACGTTAAAATTATTGCGGCATGGCGCCATCCCAAATGGGATATGGACAGCCGGGAAGCCGAAATCGCCTATCTTGAAAAACGGGGCATTCCCGTTCCGATGAAAAAGGATCAATCCTACAGCCGGGATGAAAACATTTGGCATTTGTCGCATGAGGGCTTGGAATTGGAAGTGCCGGAAAACGAAGCGAATTACAAGCACATGCTCAAATTGACGACGGTTCCCGAAGAAGCTCCCGAATCGGGCGAATACGTGAGTATCGACTTTGAAAAGGGGGTACCGGTCGGCGTAAACGGTCAAAAGCTTTCTCCTGCGGCCTTGGTTGACGAGCTGAACAAAATAGGCGGGCGGAACGGTGTGGGCTTAACCGACCTTGTGGAAAACCGTGTTGTGGGCATAAAAAGCCGGGGTGTCTATGAAACGCCGGGCGGAAGCATTTTATATTTTGCCCATGAAATGCTTGAACACTTGTGCCTCGACCGCGATACCTATCAGTTTAAGCAGCATATCGCCCTTAAGATAAGCGAATTGATTTACGGCGGCAAGTGGTTTACGCCCCTTATGCGCGCCCTTAACGCCTTTGTCGATTCGACGCAAAACACGGTTACGGGAAATGTAAAGCTCAAGCTCTATAAGGGCTCGATACGGGCGGCAGGCTCTTCTTCGCCCTATTCTTTGTACAACGAAAGCATTGCAAGCTTTAAAACGGGAGACTTGTACGACCATCATGACGCCGAAGGCTTTATTACCCTTTACGGGCTTCCGACAGCGGTACGCGCTATGATGGAAAAGGAAAACGGACTTCCTCCGCAGTCGCTGTAAAGACGGGTACGCGGCGGCCGTTCCGGTAGATGGTGCGGCAGCCGGCGGGAGCCGGGAAAGTGCGTATGGGCAGCTTAAAGCGGATTTTATTCCTTTATTTTTTGAAAATATCGCTATGCGTTCCCGTATCAACAAGCGTCATTACTAAAACACTTTCCTTCTTTATCATGCTTCACAATCTGCAAGTAATTCTTTTGCATTTTTGTAGGATTTAGCGGAAGCATCACGGCTGATTTTCCGTGCTTCATTAATTGCTTCTAAAACCGATAATGAGAATTCTTCTTGCGGAGGGACAATTTCAAAAGGAATCCTTTGTTGATTTATAGCTTGTTTTAAAAACAATCTGATTGCAGTTGTTGTATCAATACCCAATGAATTAAAAAGCATGTCCGCTTCTTTTTTTATTTGACTGTCGATTCTGGTTTGCAATACGGCCATTGGCATAATCAACTCTCCTTTATACAGTGTTTTATATTACAAATATATTATATTTACAGTGTATTTGCAACATTTTTTATTAAAATTTCCGTCTTTTTATATAAAAGATATAAGGTACTAAAGCCTTATTTTTTGAATTGAAAATTCGGCCGCTTGCGAATATAATAATATAATAAAGGGAGGCATAAAAATTGGCAAACGCTTTTATTTTTTTTATCTTTTTGTTATTGTGGCTTGGCCCTGTAATTCCCGGTATCATCGTCGCAAAAAAGAAAAACCGTTCCGTACATTGGATGTGGCTTTCCGTTTGGCCCGGAATCGGTTTATGGGTATTGATAATCATGATTATTTTAAAGCCCTTAAAAGTATGTTCGGTTTGCGGTAAAAAAGTCGGGCAGGAGGCGAAGGTGTGTCCGTATTGCACTACACCGTACGAACGGATTCCCCGCTCGGAAGAAGAACGGAAGATCGAAAAGAAAGAATCGATGATAAAACTCATCGGTATTATAAGTATTGCGTTTGTAATAGCGTCTGTTTTTATTACCGTTATTTTTGTTTCGGTAACTGCGGCATTTACGAATTCCGAACCCTATCAACATACAATAAAACTGATACGGGATAATCCGGAACTGCAAGAGTATCTGGGTGAAAACTTTGAACGAAAAGGCATGATAAGCGGTTCAATAAGCACAAGCGGAGACTCATCGGGTAAAGCAGTCATGTCATTCAAATTAAAAGGACGAAACGGAATATCGAGGGTCTATGTTGACGCTTACAAAGAAAACGGAATTTGGAATTACAACAAGATAGTGTTTTATAAAAAACCGGGCGAACCGGAATCGGTTAATTTGTTGGATACACCCGATATTAAATCAAACCGATAACCTGCTATCTCCTCTTCATGCAATAATAATGCGACGCTGTTTTTGCAAATTGCTATATCTTTGTATGACTTCATCTATTGTCTTTATGGCGTATCAGCCATTGTTTTATTTCTTCTTTTTCAATTTTTCCGGAAGCAACACCTAAACCGAGCAGCGTCAATTCTTCTTGAGAATAAATGATTCTTTTTTGATTTATTTCTAAAAACAGCAACATCAAATGGACTCCTATTCTCTTATTTCCTTATAAGCTTCCATATTTTGATTTATAAGCGAATCCGAAACGGCATACAGCTCTTCATTCGGAATTGTCCGGAATTGAGTTTTGTCTTCATCCAAAACGGTAATTATTACTTTCCGTCCGTTATACATCACATATCTCCGCAAATCCCGGCGGAGTTTTATCAAAATTCAAAACTGGTACTACCGACTCAATATCAACCGTGCCCACACAAAATGTAATTCATCGTATCTCTACATTCGTAATTAAATTCTGTTCATTATCGCCCGCTCCGGACATTTTTTCCGTAACTTCGCCTATTGCGACGGTTTTCTCATCTATTTTGATCTCACACACAAACAAGACACGATGTTCCCATTTTATCGTCGCTTCAATACATATTTTGTAAACGCCCTTTTCTACAACTTGCCCCGTCTCATCTTTCATATCCCATTCAAATCGGACAGGCCCCGATTTAGGCGTTGCACCGCTTACGGAATCCGTTTGGGCATCCTTTACCGCCTTTCTCCACGAGGGTAAACTTTCAGGTCTCTTTTCCCATCCCCTGTCTGCCGTAAACTTCGTCACAAAGATATTTTTGACAAGCACGCCCTGTTCATTTTCAACCCATACGGCAAATTGATTGCTTGCAAGACCGAGTTTTCTCGTAAAATCAAAATTGATGCGTATATCTTTTTCCCGATTATGTAATTCCTGCGCAGATACTTTTACAAAAACCAACGCAAAAAGACTCAACATACACAAGAATAATTTTTTCATACTATACCTGCCTTTTATAATTATTTTTCGGCACTTTCCGGAGTTCCGCTATCGCTCCATTTCTACGGAAAAGGACTTTGGTGCTGAAAAGCCGTTTTTTTCGGCCGCCTCAAATTCCTCCCCCTTTAATCCTTACCGCATTAAAAGTTCATCCATAAATAAGTATATCTGAAACCCCCAATTAAAACAAGCATTCCAATATACTGCCGTAACCCTCATCTTCCCCTAAGTGACTTTGTAACCCTCCGTATTTGACAACTATTTATACTGATGTTAAAATCCGCTTATACAGAGCCGCCGGCACTTTAGGCGGTTTTTATCGGAGGTTCGTTATGAGTAAAAAGGTTGTCATTATAGGCGGTGTTGCAGGAGGCGCTTCGGTTGCGGCGCGTTTACGCAGACTTGACGAGGGAGCCGACATTACGATGTTTGAACGCGGAGAACATGTTTCTTTTTCAAACTGCGCCCTTCCCTTTTTTCTGAGCCGCACGGTTGAAGACAGCGAACGTCTTGTTTTAATGAACCCTTCCAAATTCTTAAAGCAGTATAATATCAAAGCAAAAACAAAACATGAAGTTTTAAAAATCAATCCCGAACAAAAAACGGTACTCGTAAAAGACCTCGATACGGGAAAAGAATTCGGCGAAAGCTATGACGTCCTCCTGCTTTCCCCCGGAGCGCGCCCCGTTTTGCCGCGCAGTATTAAGGGAATCGATAAAAGCCACGTTTTCGGTATCAGAAACGTAACCGATATCCGCGCTCTTGACGATTATATCGGAAAGCACAATGCCGAACACATAACCGTTGTCGGCGCGGGCTTTATCGGTATCGAAGCGGCGGAAAACCTCCGTCATGCGGGAAAAAAGGTAACGGTCGTCGAAAAACTGAACCAGATTTTGCCCGTTTTCGATTACGATATGGTACAGATTTTACACAAAGAAATGTACGATAAGGGAATCAATCTGATTTTGGAAAACGGTTTAAGCGAAATTACCGACACCGAAGTAATTCTTGAAAACGGCGCTAAAATAAAATCGGATGTTGTGATTTGTGCTATCGGAGTTGCCGCCGAAACCGAGCTTGCCAAAGACTGCGGAATTGAAATCGGCGAAACGGGGGCCATAAAAGTCAATCACAATTACGAAACGAGTATAAAAGACATCTATGCCGTCGGCGATGCGATTGAAGTTACGCACCGCATTACTCGCAAAAAAGCGCGGCTTACCCTTGCAGGCCCCGCCCAAAAACAGGCACGCGCGGCAGCCGATGCAATATGCGGCAAAAAAAGTACAAACCGCGGCGTTATCGGTTCTTCGGTTATCAGGTGCTTCGATTTTAATGCCGCTTCAACCGGCTTAAACGAAAAGCAATGCAAGGCCGCAGGAATCGATTACGACTATGCATATATCATCCCCGCCGACAAGGTGTCGATTATGCCCGACGCTCACCCGCTTTTTTTCAAATTGCTTTTTGCCCGGCCCACAGGCGAGATTCTCGGTGCCCAAGCAATCGGTAAGGGAAACGCCGATAAGCGCATAGACGTTATCGCAGCGATGATAGGCATGGGAGCAACAGTCGAAGACTTAAAAGAAGCCGAACTTTGCTATTCGCCACTTTACGGAACCGCAAAGGATGCGGTAAATTACGCGGCCCTCGTCGCATCCAACCTTTTGGACGGAACATTCCGCCAAGTACACGTAAGCGATGTGCGCACTTTGGTTGAAAGCGGCGCCCGGTTTATCGATGTACGCGAAAAACACGAATTCGAAGCGGCTCATATCAAAAACGCAACAAACATCCCCTTAAGCGAATTGCGCGAGCGCATACACGAGATTCCCTCGGATAAGCCCGTGTACGTACACTGCCGTTCCGGTCAGCGCAGTTACAATGCCGTCTGCGCACTGCAGGGTGCGGGGAGGACAAACGTGTACAATGTTTCCGGCTCCTTTTTGGGTTTGTGCGAATACGAATATTTTACGGACCGGATTTCAGGCCGCGAGCCCATTGTAACCGCGTATAATTTTAAGTAAACTGAAGAGGTATTACACTATAAAGGCGGAACAATCCTATGCACACCAAAAACACACAAACCGATACTCAAAAAAACGCGCCCGCAGTTAATGCGCTCGCATCTAATGCGCTTTGGCAGGGGCGCTTTGAAAAAAAACTCTCCGATCAGGCGCTTGCATTCGAAACCTCCATTCACGTCGATTCGCTCATGGTTTTCGACGATATAAACGGAAGCATTGCGCACGTAAAAATGCTCGGCGCACAAAACATCATACCGCATCAAGAGGCAAAAGCGATTGCGGATGAACTGCATAAAATAGAAGACGATATCCGTTCCGGCGCTTTGACAATCGACACGGGCTTTGAAGACATCCATTCTTTTATAGAACATGTTTTAACCGAGCGTCTCGGCGATACGGGGAAAAAAGTACATACAGGCAGAAGCAGAAACGACCAAATCGCCCTTGACGAACGCCTGTATCTGAGGCGCACAATCTCCGCCTTACAAAAGCGCATACTGACTTTAATCAATGCTCTGTGTACGATTGCCGAAGACCATACCGAAAGCCTTATAAGCGGCTACACCCACTTGCAGCGTGCCCAGCCGGTAAGCCTTGCCCAGCATCTTTGTGCATGGGCATGGATGCTCAAGCGCGATTACGGCCGCTTTTCCGATGCCCTCGGCCGCGCAAACCTGTCGCCCCTCGGAAGTGCCGCCCTTGCAGGAAGCGGCCTTCCCCTCGACCGCTCATACACGGCACAAGAACTGGGCTTTGACGGTATCGTTCCCAATTCCATGGACGCCGTTGCCGACCGCGACTATTGTATCGAAACGGTTTCGGCCGCCGCCTTATGCATGACCCACCTTTCGCGCTTTTGTGAAGAAATCATCCTGTGGGCGTCGAGCGAATTCGGTTTTATCGATTTGGACGAACAGTGGTCTACCGGTTCAAGTATTATGCCGCAAAAGAAAAATCCCGACTTTGCCGAATTAATCCGCGGCAGGACGGGACTGGTCTACGGAGATTTAACGGCCCTCTTTACGATGATGAAGGGCCTTCCGCTCGCCTACAACCGCGATATGCAGGAAGATAAAATAAGCCTGTTCCGCGCATGCGGAACCCTCGATTCCTGTCTTGAAGTTTTTACCGAAATGATTAAAACCGCAAAGTGGAACACCGAGCGCATGGCAGCTTCATGCCGCGGCGGTTTTGCAAACGCCACCGACCTTGCCGATTATTTGGTAAAAAAAGGAATGCCCTTCAGAACCGCTCACGGCTGTGCGGCAGCGGCGGTACGGCTTTGTATCGAGCGCGGCATTCAGCTTGAAGACCTTCCTTTGGAAGAATATAAGGCGATTTCGCCGCTTATCGAAAAGGATGTTTTTGAACGCCTTGAACCTTCGGCATGCCTTAAAGCAAAAAATACGGCGGGAGGCGCCGCTCCGGAACAAGTTGTCCGCCAGCTTGAAAGCTTACGCAGGTTTTACACACAAGCGGTGCAGGCAAAAAAAGAGTAAACGCAGCGGATTTTTTTAAGATGCACATAAAAGCCTGCTTGACTTTCACAATTGTTTTATGCTATCATATTTCTTACCTATGGCGGTAAACGCCGTCCGGGCCCATAGCTCAGTTGGTCAGAGCTGCGGACTCATAATCCGTAGGTCCCTGGTTCAAGTCCAGGTGGGCCCAAAAATTCATACCTGCCTTTATAATCCTGTTTATTGCAGCAAGCACATGTTTAATCGTTCAGTTTATCCAAAATATCCTGTAAACTGTATGCGGCAAGTTTTTTTTCCATTGAATTTTGCGCTTCAACAAAAAAAACGGATAAAAGGCTGTCTATTTTACTTCCGACCGGACAGCTTTGTTCGGCATTTTGATGAATTTTAAAAAGCTCGCCGCCCTTAACGGGTTCAACCGCCTTATATATGTCCAAAAAACTGATTTTTGAGGCCTTCCGCGTTAAATCGATCCCGCCGGTTCCGGCAGCGGTTGAAATAATTCCCGCTTTTTTTAACTGCACCATAAGTTTTCTTATTATAACGGGATTTGTATGTACGCTCGAAGCAATAAAATCGCTTGTTATTTTATGCGTGTTTTTAAAAAATTCCACGCATAGCAGCATATGAATGGAAATTGAAAAACTTGTGCCGATTTGCATGTGTAAGCCCTTAAAAAATCTTTTATACCGGAATTATCTAAAACGTTTTTTAGGGCAATCCCGTTACGGGGAGTACCAAAAAAGCAAACAGTTTCCGGAACACTCCCCATTATACAAAAAAAAAGATAAATATAAAAGAACTTACACAAAGCCTTCTAGCCGCTTACCACGGAAAAGTGCTTTTGAACGAAATTCCCTTTTTCCGCTTCATCAATCAATGCGGCGGCAAAATCTTTATAAGATATAAAACTTGCACCGGCGGAATTAACCGGCAGTTCAATTCCGCCTATTTTGTATTTTCCCGTTTTCGGTGCATCAAACCTGAAATCCGCCGGCGGACAAAGATATGTCCATAAAACATCCGTACGCTGCTTTAATTCCGAAAAAGCCCGTACTTCAGTTTGCGCTAAAAGCTTAAACTCCTCCGGAAGATCCGGCGAATCGGCAAGCATGAGGGTATGGGATGAATCGGTATATAAACAGCCTGCGCCGCCGACAATTAAAAGGCGTATTCCCGTTCCTTTTAAACAATCGCATAAATGACGCAAAGAGCTTATATGCTGCGGTATTGTTTCCGCCGTCCACGCACCGAAAGCGGAAATAACAAGGTCAAAGCTTTTTAAATCATCGGCAGTTAAATCAAACAAATCTTTTTGTAATAATTTTGCTTTGGGATTTTTCAAATAATCGTGCCGGACTATTCCCGTAACTTCATGTCCGCGTTCGACGGCTTCATCCGTAAGACAGCTTCCCTGTTTTCCGTTTGCTCCTATAATCGCAATTCTTTTTTTCATAAACACCTCCTGATGTAATATCTTTGATTACAACAATAGCACGCGCAAGATGTAATGTCAATAGTTACATCATAAATTAGTTTCCGCTATTGACTTCCCTGTTTCTTTATCCTATTTTATACCGTATAGGAGCTTGAAATGAAAAACACACTTTCAACATTCTTTATTATCCTCATCGCCGTATGTTTTATCGGCTGCGGTGCAGGTGCGGACAAAATGTCGTACAATGCCGGTACTTATACGGCGGCGGCACAGGGAATGAACGGAGATGTAGAAGTTACCGTTACATTCAGTAATTCGACGATTAAAAAAATCGACATCGGAAAACACGGGGAAACTCCCGGCATATCAGACGCTCCGATTAAACAAATCCCCGAACAAATTATTAAAACCCAAAGCTTGGCGGTTGATGCGGTTACGGGTGCGACCCGTACATCAAATGCGATTTTAAAAGCGGTTGAGCTGGCGGCAGAACAAGCCGGCGGCAATGTAAACGCACTCAAAAACAAAAAACCCGCTGCCAAAAGCGGTAAAGCGGTAAAAAAGACAACCGATATTGTCGTTGTCGGAGGAGGCGGTGCTGGTTTATCGGCCGCCATTGAAGCCGCCGGTGCAGGCTCGAAGGTTATCCTCGTTGAAAAAATGGCTATCCTCGGCGGGAATACCCTTTTATCCTATGCCGAATTAGCCTGCCCGAACAACTGGCTCCAAACAGAAAAAGGCATACAAGACAGCCCCGAACAGTTTGCAAAAGAAATGTATGAAGGCGGCGGAAAACTTGCAAAAAAGGAATTGGTCGATATTATTGCATACAATGCAACGGATGCCGCATTGTGGCTGCGGGATACCATCGGTGTAAAATATCAGGATTATCTGGTTCATGAAGGGGGACACAGCGTTCCGCGCGCCGTTGAACCTATCGAACTCGGCCCGGGAATGATTAGGCCGCTTAAAGAATACGCCGAAAAACTCGGTGTGGAGATTCTTTTAAATACAAAAGCCGAAGAGCTGATAAAAGACAAAACAGGAAAAATTACCGGCGTAAAAGCCATGCAAAAAGACGGAACCCCTGTTATATTGGAAACAAAAAAAGCCGTTATTCTGGCTGCCGGCGGCTTCGGAGCAAACGTAGAAATGCGGCAAAAATACAATACCCGTTGGGAAACGCTCGATGCATCGGTTAAAACAACCAACTCACCGGCCATTGTCGGAGAAGGAATTATCATGGCCGAAAAAGCCGGTGCAAATTTAATCGGGATGGAGCACATACAGCTTTATCCGTTTAATAACCCCATTACCGGCGTTTTTTACGGAATTGAAGCGCCGAGCTGGTCGGGCGAAGGTTTAATTTACGTCAATAAAGACGGCAAGCGGTTTGTAAATGAAGTAGGAATGCGCGATGCCCGTGCCGAAGGAATTCTTGCACAAGGCGGAGTCGCTTATGCCATTTACAACCAAGAAGTAGCCGACCGCTTACATCTTGAAGAAAAATTCAAAGACGAATATGCAAAAACGTTGGCAGACGGTGTTTTCTTTAAGGCAAATACCTTGGAAGAAGTTGCAAAGCGCTTCGACATTAATGCGGAAAATCTTGTAAAAACAATGGACGCCTATAACAAAGGTATTTCAACAAATACGGATGAATTCGGCAGAACGACAAGCATGGTTACGATGAAAACCGGTCCGTGGTTTATTCTTAAGGGAGTCGTATCCGTTCATCACACTATGGGCGGTATTGAAATAAATGAAAAAGCTCAAGTATTGGATGTAAACGGAAACATAATTCCCGGATTATATGCAGCCGGAGAAATAACCGGAGGCATTCACGGCAATAACCGTGTCGGCACTTGTGCAATTTCCGACATAGTTGTATTCGGAAGAATTGCCGGCTCCAATGCTTCAAAAGAATAATACATAAAATCATACAGCCGCAAACCGCAAGACTTGCGGCTGTATGGTTTGAACAAAAATGAACACTTAGCCTTTTACAGTAAGTTATGCAGTTCTGCGCTTTTGTTTTTGAAAATAAAATTGAAAAAGCAATACCAGTAAATTAATTCCGAATAGAATTAAGCCGATTATGTCGAAAAACCCTTTAGGAAATATTAAAAAGACAGCGGCACCAAACATCAAAAAACGTTGTAATATCGGAACCTTTACAAAACACCATCCCTCTAAAGCGGCTGCAGTAATCAATACCGCACAAAGTGCAATAATTAATGCATAAATCGTTTCTTTTATAGAAGAATCTATTATGAGTAACCCCGGATAGTATATAAATAAAAAGGGGATAATAAAACCTGCAATGCCTAACAAAAAAGCCTTTATTCCTGTTTTCATAGAATCGGAATCCGCAATTCCGGAAGCCGCATATGCAGACATGGCAACAGGAGGAGTGATGAAAGAAATAATTGCAAAGTAGAACACAAATAAATTTGATGCGATTACCGAAATTCCGGCTTCTAAAAGAGCGGGAGCGGCAACAGTTGACGCAATAACATAGGCTGCAGTTGAAGGTAAGCCCATACCCAATATTATGCAAGCAAGCATTGTCATTAACAACATAAAAAAGATATTACCTTGCGCAAGGTTAAAAACAATTTGTGCAAATCGGACCCCAAGTCCCGTCATGCTTATAATACCGATTACAATCCCTGCGGAAGCACAAGCAATGGTAACCGGCACCGCGGATTTTGCAGTATGTAAAAATACCTGTTTTAACTCTTCGAAAGGAAACCTTCGCTCCGTTTTTACCGTTTTTACAATACCTATCAGCAAGACGGTTCCTATAGCAAACAATGCAGAATAACTGGCTGAAAATTTTACTCCTAACAAACAAATTAAAAGGACTATGAGAGGAAATAGGTGATAGTATCCTTCCTTAAAAATTGTTTTCATATTTTTTAATTTTGAATCTTCTTCCGGTTTTATCCCGAGTCGAGCAGCTTCAAAAAAAACGGCTGTCGCCAAACTTATATAATACAATAATCCCGGAAGCAAAGCAGCAAGAATAATAACAGAATATTCTATTCCCGTTAAATCCGCCATTACAAAAGCCGCAGCCCCCATTACGGGAGGAAGGATTTGCCCACCGGTAGATGCAACCGCTTCTACAGCACCGGCATATTCTTTTGAATAACCGATTTTTTTCATAAGAGGGATGGTAAAAGTTCCCGTTGTCACAACATTCGCGACCGCGCTGCCGTTTATCGAACCCATTAAAGCACTTGACAAAACCGCAGCCTCTGCCGGTCCGCCCCTCATCTTACCGGTTAATGCATATGCAATATCTATAAAAAATTTTCCGGCGCCGAATTTATCCAATAATTCACCGAAAATAATATATAATACCACAAAGGCAACTGCAGCCCCTATCGGAGTACCGAAGACACCTTCATTTGTCCAACAAATATAATTTGCAACATATGTAATATTATAACCTCGATGTGCTATAAGATTCGGCAGATATGCACCCAAAAAGGCATACATAATAAAAACCGAAGCAATGAGCGGCAAGGCAATACCTATAGCCTGCCGTGAAATTTCCAAGATTAACACAACCAGCAAAACTCCGGCAATAACATCTAAGGGGGTAATTCCCCATATGCCCTTTTCTCTAATAATATCCGGAGTTGTTTGCCACAGGAAATATAAACCCAAAACTATAATTAAAAAACTTATTATAATATCAAGTGTTTTTCCGTTTTTCATTAAACGGTATAAATACCAAATCAGCATAAAAGAAAATAAATGAATTACACGTGACTGTGTAACACTTATTACCGTCGTCATTGTAACATATAAATGAAAAAGAGTTATAAACAACGAAAGGAAAAAAATAATTCGATTAATAAACGTGACATTTTTTACTGATTTTTTTTCCATAGTAAAACATCCATACCTTTAGTATTTTAATACTCCGCCCCTGTTTTACAAGGGCGGAAAAAATTTTACTTTTTATATTCCGGCGGATACAATGAACTGGGAATGCTCACTCCTTTCTCAAGAAAATATTTTATTGCCCCAACGTGCAGGGGGATAGGTATTTCCGTGAGCGCTGCGTCAAAAACAACCTGCCGAGAAACAGCTGCAGAAGCCTTACTCCATTCATCTCTATTTTCCCAAATCGCTTTTACGATATTATATACATCTTCTTCGCTCAAGCCGCTTTTTAATGATGTAAACATGTTTACCCTGCTTATAGGAACAGTGACAACATTATTGACATTTGCATATGTTCCGGACGGAATTTTATATTGTGTCCAAAAAGGAAATTCCTTATAAAATGCAGGTTCTTCAAAAGAAAGCATCTTGACCTTTGCAGAACCGGTTAAATCCATTAAAGCAGCAGATTTTAACGGATGGGTACAGATAAACGCATCTATTTTTCTATCTTTTAATGCGGTTACGGCTTCACTTTCAGGAATAAACTGCGGTTTAATATCGTCATATGTTAATCCGAAATAATTGAGAATCATGCGTGCACACATTTCTCCGCCGGATCCGGCAACACTTACACCAATGGATTTACCTTTCATATCAGGTATAGCATATACAGAACTGTCTGCCAATGTAAAAACCTGAACATAACTATAAATTGTACTAAATAAAGCACGAAGATCTTTTGCAGGACGCTTAGCAAAATCCCCCTTTGCATTGTATGCAAGCCACGCAATTTCACTTTGCGAGATACCCATTGCAAGATTTCCCGATGTTAGATTTCTGATATTCTCAACAGAAGCCGCAGTAGCTTCACCGGTAAAGGCCAATCCCTCAACATGGTTTGTAATTGTTTCCGCCATCGCAACGCCCATAGGATACAAAGAACCGGCTGTTCCGGCTGTTCCTATAGAATATCGCCGTATTTTTATCTTTCCATCTTGAGTACCGTCTTCCGCCTTTCCGCTTGAAAAAGCAAATCCGCCTGCTAACAGCACAACGGATATAATCATTACAATTTTTTTCATACTTCCTCCTAAAAATAAAATATTAGTCCGTATATTTTATATTTGCATTAATTGATGTCATGAGTTCATAAAAATTGGGAAAAGAAACAGCAGCATATTCAGCATTATCTATCACTGTTTCACCGTCCGCAATCAAACCGGCAACAGTCGACGCCATTACAATCCGATGATCATGGTGTCCCGAAAGAACAGCTCCGGTAAGTTCAGAATGATAAATAGTCAAAGTATTTTCATCCTCTTCAAAGCGTGCTCCCATTTTTTTTAATTCTTCTTGAATAGACTTTGCCCTATCAGTTTCTTTAAGACGGCACGCTCCTATGTTTTTTAAAACTGTTTTTCCTTGTGCATAGCAACCCAAAACAGCCAATATCGGAACCGCATCCGGTGTTCCGCTACAGTCAATTTCAATCCCGTGTAAAACCGCACCGCCTTCAACTAAGATACCGTCTTTTCCGTTGTTTTTTACTTCAACATTTGCGCCCATATCTTTCAAAATCTTTACAAAAGCTTTTTCGCCGGCGAAATCGCCAACATCCAATCCTTTGAATAAAACTTTTGAACCGCTTGTAATAGCTGTTGCTATCATCGGATAGCCGGAAGAACCCCAGTCTCCCGGCAGCGTATAGACAAAAGGCTTAAATTTTTGATTCCCTTTTACAAAAAATTCTTCATAGTTTCGGTTCTCAATCTCAATTCCTGCAACTTTTAGCATACCGATTGTCATATCTACATACGGTCGTTCCAATAAATCTGTTTCATGAATAAGCGTGTCTTTTTTTGCCAATGCACATGCACATAAAAAAGGTGTCATCCATTGAGAGTTTACTCCAGGAAAATGTATTTCTCCCCCAACTATAGGACCTTTAACGACAATCGGCGCACTGCCGTTATTTCGCGTAGAAAAAGCTTCTCCTCCAAGGTTATTGATAGCATCCAACATAGGCTGAGCCGGCCGATAACAAATTTGATAATCACCTGTTAAAACAGTACATCCGGAAATAAGACTGCACAGAGCTAATAAAAAATAAAAACCCGTTCCGGAATTTTCTGCATCAAGAACGCAATCCGGAACCGTTAAAACACCCCCGGTTCCTTTAATTATCCATTTAGAATTATCACTCGTATCTATGTTCGCCCCCAAAGCACGCATCATCTTTACAATAGAATAGCTATCAAGATTTGTAAGCGGATTTATCAGTGTTGAGGTCCCTTCCGCCAAAGAACCGAATATAATACCTCTCGCTGTTCCTGATTTATTCCCCGGAATTACTACAGATCCGTTTAACGAAGAGGGTTTTACAACAAATTTCACCTTTTTGCTCCTTTAAAACTGATAAACGTTTTCAGTTTTAAATAAATTATACCTCATAAATGGAGTTTGTCAACATTTTTTTATGCGTAAAGAATAAAGTATTTTACAAAAAAAATATTTGAGATATACTTTAGTAATGAACACTGAAAAGCAAAATAAAAATATCTATTCCATCCGAGATATTGCACAATTAAGCGGTGTATCCATTGCGACCTTATCACGATATTTTAACGGACAGTCGGTAAGAAAAGCTAATCAGGAAAAAATCAGTGCTGTTTTGGAAAAAACAAATTATCGGCCCAACATTGCTGCAAGATTTATGAAAGGCCGTTCAACAGGACTGATAGGCCTTATTCTTCCTGAAATAACACATCCGTTCTTCGCGACAATTACAGAAGGAGTTATTGAAGAAGCGCGAAAAAACAAACAATTGGTTTTATGCGGATCGAGCGCGGGTTCTCTTGAAGTCGAAAAACAAGTTATAGATCAATTTTCTCAATCAATTCTTGACGGTCTTATTTATATTCCCATAGCAACCGCAGAAAATATTCCCGCCATTGAAAACTTTAGAAATTTGCCGCTTGTCGTAGCCGGACGAAAAGGAATTTTACCCGGCGTTACCCACGTCTTCCACGACGGAGAAAAAGGCGGGTATTTATCAACGAAATATTTACTCCAACTTGGAAGAAAAAGAATTGGTTTTATTGCCAGTTTTTGGGATCCGCCATGTACCAATACCGAGTTGTTTAATTTTATGAAAAAACCGGCAAGCCGTACTTTTTCGTCCATCGACCGATTTCGCGGTTACATAAAAGCACTAAAAGAAGCAAATATCCCATACTCTCCGGACTTGGTGGCCGTAACCGGATACACCCATGAAAGCGGAATAAACGCTGCAACCGCTTTTATAAATCGGCTAACAGATTGTAATGGAGTTATCGCTATGACTCAGGCTGTTGCGAACGGATGCGCCGCCCATTTTAAAAGCCAAGGATATTCAGTCCCTGAAGACATATCGATTATTTTATTTGATTCTCACGAAAAAAGAACGGACTATAGTTATACTAATATAGAGTTACATCTTTTTAAAATGGGACAGGAATCCGTTAAAGCGTTAAATGCTCAAATTGCAGGAGAAAAACCGCAAGACCTGTGTTTGGACGTGGCTTTATGTATTCACGGGTCCACAACGTTGTTACATAAATAATGTTTTAGTTATCACATAAAAAATTTGTTGACACATATCGGTTTTCGCTCTATAACTATATTTAAATATTAACCCGCTTTAATTAACCCGTTCTAAGGTTGGCTGCAGCATAAAGCGAGTAAGGTTATTTCAAATTTTAAGAAGGAGTTCTGTTATGAAAAATAAGGTTTATCTTTTTTTCTTCATTGTGTTAGCACTGATGGGACAAAACATCTTTGCTGCAGGAAGTAAAGCTATCGATGCAAAAAAATATAATGTTGCGCTGTCTGTTGTTTGGGAAGGGAATACCTATGCCGTTCAAAGCAGAGAAGAGTTCTATGCGGAAGCCGACCGACAAAGAGCTGCCGGCAAAATCGGAAATGTATATTACTTAAATGCAGACGGTTCTGCAGAAAAGCAAGTTTCTGACCTTGAAGATTTATATACTCGCAAAGTCGATATTTTGATTATCCAGCCTGTAAACCCTCCCGCTGTTTCAGATATAATTAAGAAATTTTATCAAAGAGGAACTATTGTAATCCCCTGTGTTTCCCCTTTAGCAACGGATTCATATACACTCAGTATGGTTAGCGATGATATGGCCTTTGGACGAACCGGCGCAGAATTTCTTGTAAAAAAACTCGAGGGGAAAGGAAATATTATTGCATTAGACGGTATTGATGGTTTAAGCGTTGCCATAAACCGATGGAAAGGGGCTATGGAAGTATTTAATAAATATCCAAACATAAAAATCTTGGGTAAAGTTTATGCGGACTGGGATTATGCTAAAGGAAAAGCTGCAACAGAAAATCTGCTTGCTGCCTTTCCTAAAATTGACGGAGTATGGTCCAGCGGAGGAGATATGACCCGCGGTGCAATTGAAGCTTTCCTCGAAGCTGGTCGACCGCTTGTTCCCATGATGGGTGAAGATGCAAATGGCTTTTTGAAAGCATGGAAACGAGTTGCCGGTAAAGATAAATTTGCAGCTGTCGGATGCTCAATGCCCACCTATTTTTTCGCGGATGCTTTAAAAATTGGAGTAGATATCTTAGAAGGAAAGAGTGCTGTTGGTAAAGATTTAAAAAAAGATAATATACTGCAAGTCTATCAAATCACAGATGCTAACCTCGACAAATATGTCAGAGAAGATCTCGCCGATTCCTTTTGGGCAAATACTAAAATGGATGAAGCAACATTACAAAAAGTCTATGGAAACAAATAATACTTATTAAATGAATTCCGCTATATAAGCGGAATTCATTTAATAGAGGTACTGAAATCATGTTGCTGCAGGTAAAAAATATTACCAAAAAATTCTTTGGAACAACTGTCCTAAAAAATATAAACGTGGAATTTCATCCGGGAGAAATCTGCGCCTTGATCGGTGAAAACGGAGCGGGAAAATCAACCCTGATCAAGATAATCGGCGGAACATACCAAGCAGACAAAGGAGAAATCTTAATTGATAAAAAGAGTCTAAAGAATCACTCGGCCTTAGATGCCTCAGCCCAAGGTATCAGTATTGTTTATCAAGAATATAATCTTGTAAAAGAAATGACTGTTCTGGACAATATAATGCTTGGCAAAGAAATTTGCGGTCACTGCTCTTTTATCCAAAAAAACAAACAAAAAAAATTTGTCGAGAAAATTGCAAAAGACAACAACATCCATGTAAATCTAGATGCATATGCTAAAAATTTAAGTTCTGCGGAAGCAAAAATAACAGAAATTCTCAGAGCTTGTACAAATAATATGAAATTTCTAATACTGGATGAGCCGACAGCTGCTTTAGATGACGATGACGTTAATGCTTTATTTTCATTAATGACAAAATTGAAAGCAAATGGAATCGGTATTATATATATATCCCATAGGCTTGAAGAAATATTTAGAATTTGCGACCGGGTTATCGTTCTAAAAGACGGCGAGTTTGTTAATTCGTGGAATATAAAAGATATAGATCGTGACAAATTAATTTGTTCAATGGTAGGCAGGCAACTTACGGAAATCTTTCCTCCTGCAAAAAAAACAATAGACTATACTAAAAAACCTGTATTTGAAGTAGAAAATTTATGCGATAAAGGCAGATTTCATGATGTAACATTCCATGTTTTTCCCGGAGAAATTCTGGGAATCGGCGGAATGTCCGGACACGGGCAACGAGAAATGATTCGATCTTTATTCGGAATTTCTCCCTTTACTGACGGCAAAATCAGAATGTATGGTAAAAATATTCGATATCATAATCCTGCAGAGGCCATGAAACACGGCATTGCCTTTTTAAGCGATGACCGCCGAAATGAAGGTCTTGCACAAGAACAGTCTATTTCTTTAAATATTGCATATCCTACCCTGAATCAACGCAGTGTTTTCGGTATTATAAAAAAAAGAAAGAATGATGCTGTCGTTATGGAAATTTTAAAAAAATTGAATATTAAATTTTCCACACAAATGCAAGCCGTTAAAGAACTGAGTGGAGGAAACCAACAAAGAGTTGTCCTCGCAAAGTGGCTGCTAACAAATCCTGCCGTCATACTCCTGAACGAACCGACTTTGGGCGTTGATGTGGGCGCAAAAATGGAAATATACGAACTGTTGCGCGAACTGACCTATTACGGAATTGCTATAATTATGGTGACAAGTGATATGATGGAGCTTTTAAATATGTCTGACCGCATTTGTGTCTTTTACGAAGGAACCGTTATTTTTGAAACAACGAGAAAAGATGCCTCTGAAGAAATTATTATGGCTGCCGCAGCAGGACATCCCATAAAAAAGGCGATTATATGATATTACAGAAATTTAACCTCAAAAAGCAATACGCCTTACACCATTCCTCTTCTGCAAAAATTTGGGGAATACTTATACTTTTATTAGTACCGGTAATTGCTATTACGCCAGAATTTATTTATCCTGCAAATCTAGCAAACGTAATGCTTCAAATGGCACCATTGGGAATAATTGCTGTAGGACAAACATTTGTTATAATCAGCGGTAATATTGATATGTCAGTCGGGAATCAAATAAGCCTGATTTCGCTTATTGCAAGCTCTTTGATGTCTGATAATCCATGGAATATACTATGTGTAACCTTATTCTGTTTAATAGTAGGAATGTGTTGCGGTTTTTTAAATGGGTTTTTATTGAAATTATTTTCCATCCCTCCTCTTGTCGCAACATTATGTACAGGATATTTCTTTCAAGGCATTGCCTTTGCATTGCACACTACAAGTGGAGGATATATTCCTCAAAAATTTAAAGCCCTTTTGACAACATCATGGGGTATCATTTCAACACCTTTTTTGCTGTTTGTCTTAGTTTTTATTGTAGCGTGGTATCTGTTAAGTCAAACTCCATATGGAAAGCATTTATATGCATTAGGCGGGAATCCCGAAGTTCTTCACAACAGCGGTATTTCACCAAATAAAATCAAAATAAAAACCTACATGTTGAGCGGTTTCCTTTGCGCTGTTGTTGGTATTTACCTTGCGGCAAGACTGCGAAGCGGCTCATCACACTATGGTGATAGTTATACTCTCTTATCTATTACAGCAACCGTTGTTGGCGGAACCAGTATGGCGGGCGGAACAGGGTATCTGTCAGGAACATTTGCGGGAACAATCCTTGTTTCTATGCTGACAAATGTATTAAACAATATTGCTTTTAAGTATAATTTACAAAGTTCTTACTATAAAGACATTATAACCGGAATAATTTTAATTTCCGCTATGTTTTTTTATAGAAAAAAGGAACAGCCTCATGAATAATGAAATAAATCAAAGAAAGTTAATCGACATGGTAATTTTCAGCGCCCACACAAAAACAACCATCGGTATTTATATCGGTTTTTTTATTTTATTAGGGATATCCTACATTATCAGTCCCGCATCGGCAACTGTACGCGACTTTATGAATTTATTAAAACAATCTTCCGGATTAGGAATTTTATCTATCGGACAAACAATGGTAATTATGCTCGGAGGTATAGATCTTTGTTTAGGTTCAATTGTAACGCTCGTCCATGTAATTACAATAGGTCTTATGCACGGAAACCCGAATAACATTGTTCCGGTTTGCCTTTTGGGAATGTTTCTTGGGTGCGTTGCAGGATTTTTTAACGGGTTTGGAATCACAAAGGCTAAAATTGCACCCTTTGTAATGACTTTATGTACAGACTTTATTCTCAAGGGTATATATATGATCTATACAAAAGGACAACCGAAAGGTGTCTTGGCAGAATCTTTTCGAGATCTCGGGCGTATTCGTTTTTTTGGAGTTTTACCGTTAGCTGTCATATTCTGGTTTTTATTTACGATAATTTTTATTTTTATCATGAGTAAAACCTTATTCGGCAAAAGTGTAAGAATGATTGGAGCCAATCCTAAATGTTCCTATTTTTCAGGCACTAACAATGATATAATTATCATCACAGTATATATGCTGGCAGGTTTTTTGGCAGCAGTTGCTGCAATAATTTTATCTATGGATATGAGTGCCGCATCATTAAATTTAGGACTAAATTATTCTATGGATTCCATAAGTGCGGTTGTAATCGGCGGAACTATGTTTAGCGGAGGAATCGGCGGAATAGAAGGAACCGTTGCCGGAACACTGATTATTAGATTGATTACAGCACTTCTCCAAAAAGCAAATGTTGCAAACTGGGGAAAATTAATTATTCAAAGCGTATTAATTCTTACCGTTGTTGCTGCAAATGCAAAACGGAAATAAAATTAAATACCATTTAATTTTTAATGGAGGTATTGATATGAAAATGTTAGGAGTCGGAATCATTGGAACAGGCTGGGTATCAGACGAATATATTCGCGCTTTTTCCTTAAACCCACATACGGAAGTCAGGGCGATTTGTTCAAGATCAAAAGAACGTGCCAAAGACAAAGCTTTAGAGCATGATTTGAAAAATTGCAGTCATTACGATTCTTATGAAGAAATGCTTAAACAAGAAAACATAGACATTGTTTGCATCCTTACACCAAATTTTAAGCATGCAGAACAAACTATTCTTGCCGCACAAGCAAAAAAACATATTGTAATCGAAAAACCTTTGGCAACAAACTGGGAAGACATGAAAAAAATGCAACAAGCCGTAAAAAACAGCGGAGTGAAGACTATTGTTGGCTTCGTTTTGCGCTGGAACGAGCTTTTCGAAACCGCAAAAGAATTAATTAAACAAAATATTATCGGCGAACCTTTTTATTCAGAGGTCGATTATATGCACCGTATAGACGAAACGTATCATTGTTATGAATGGTCTAAAACAAAAAAAACGGGCGGATCCATTCTTCAAGTCGGCGGTTGCCATGCCGTTGACGGATTAAGATGGTTTAACCAAAGTGAATGTACCGAAGTTGTTGCCTTATCCGGAAATTATAGAGATGATTTTGAACAGGATACAACAATTACTTTTGTATGTAAATTTGCAAACGGTGCAATGGGAAAAGTGTGCTGTTCATACGACAACATTTCACCTTATATTTACAACTTAAAATTATTTGGAAAAAACGGTTCGTTAGTTAATGACAAGTTGTGGGCAAAAAAAAGTTTTCCCGGGCAGTCCGATTGGATACATCTTCCCGTTCAAACACCGGATTCCGGAGATGTAAAGCACCATCCCTTCCCGCAAGAAGTAAATCATTTCGTTGATTGTATTTTAAATAATACAAAGTGTATCGTCGACCTTGATGATGCAATGAAAACATTTGAGATTATTGAAGCCGCCGATCGCAGTGCGGCCCAAGGCGGAATTCCTATAAAATTACCGCTATCAAATTAAAACAGAGGAAAGAATGATATTTGATCACGTAGGATACAGAACAACGGAAAAAAAAGAAGGAGAATTCTTTTTTGCTCCTAACAGGGTTTGGATAACCGATTCAAAAAAACATCCCTTTAACATTGAGTGGCTCCGTTATGAAAATGATTCACCTGTTAAAGAGCCTGTAAAAAGTTCGCCGCATATCGGTTTTCGTGTTGAAAATTTAGAAACAGCAATGACAGGTATGGAAATTCTGCTCGGTCCCATGGAGATTGATTCCAAAAAACGCATTGTATTCTGTAAAACTGAAGACGGCGCTGTTGTTGAATTAATGGAGATACATTCATGATCTTTCTTTAGGTTTTCTCGCAAAGGGTCCAACCTCCTCTCCAACAGCGAATGCTGCATACGTTTCGTTCTATTGACTTATGTGTTTGTTTATCGTATCCTAACATAAGGAGTTTATGATGAAAAACATATTTTCAACAGTGTTTGCTGTTCTTTTAGCCGTATGCCTTATCGGTTGCGGCGGAGGTGCAAACAAGATGTCGTACAAAGCCGGTACTTATACGGCATCCGCGCAGGGTATGAACGGAGATGTAACGGTCAGCGTTACATTCAGCAGCTCGGCGATTAAAAAAGTCGAAGTAGGCAATCACAAAGAAACCGTAGGAATTTCCGATGCGCCTATAAAGCAAATCCCGGAACAAATCGTTAAAAACCAAAGTTTAGCGGTTGATGCGGTTACGGGAGCAACCCTTACATCAAATGCCATTTTAAAAGCCGTTGAGCTGGCAGTAGAACAAGCCGGCGGTGATGTAAACGCATTGAAAGGTAAAAAAGGAAGCGTTAAAGCCGGCAAGGCAATAGAAAAAACAACGGACGTTGTCGTTGTCGGAGGCGGCGGAGCAGGTTTATCGGCCGCCATTTCCGCGGCACAAAACGGAGCAAAGGTCGTCCTTATCGAAAAAACTCCCTTACTCGGCGGGAACACAATCCGTGCAGGCGGTCCCTATAATGCCGTAGATCCTGCCCGTCAGGCAAACGTTCCTCCGGCATCCGATGCCGCAATGAAGGGTATCGAACGCCTTTTAAAAGTCGAAGCAAAAAACGACTTGCATAAAAAATACCAAAACGAATTAAAAAAAGAACTTGATGCGTATAAGGCAAAAAAACCGAACCATCTTTTCGACTGCCTTGCCCTGCATATTTTGCAAACCTATGACGGCGGCGATTATGCCGGAAAAATCGAGTTTATCGAAAAACTGTGTTCCGAATCTCTTTCGGCTGCCGAATGGCTTGAAAGCAACGGTCTTGTATGGAGAGATACCATCGTAACCGTTCCGGGCGGACTGTGGCCGCGTGCTCACGTTCCCCAAAATGCCGCAGGTTCGGATTTTATTAATACGAATAAAGCTCTTGCCGAAAAACTGGGCGTTGAAATTATTATGAACTGTAAGGGCGAAAGCTTAATACAAAAAGACGGCCGCATAACCGGCATCAACGCCGTACAAAGCGACGGGACACCGGTTGTCCTTAATGCAAAAAAGGCTGTAGTCCTTGCGTCAGGCGGTTTTGCCGCAAGCAAAGAGCTGCGCAAAAAATACGACCCTTTGCTGGGCGAAAACTTAAAAACTACAAACAACCCCGCCAACGTCGGAGACGGTATTATCATGGCCGAAAAAGTAAACGCAAATTTAATCGGTATGGAATACATTCAGTGTTTGCCCCTGGGAAACCCCGAAACGGGCGGTTTAAACGGATGGATAGGCGGTATCGGTGTTGAATATTATTATCAGGTAAATAAAAGCGGCAAGCGCTTTATGGCAGAAGACGGACGCCGCGACGTTATGACCAAGGCTCTGCTCGAACAGCCGGACTCTTTCAGCTATGTTATTGCCGACAGCCATGTTGCCTTTAAAGACGGTAAAAACCTCTGGGGCGATGACGTTGAAAAACTGGTTGCCGACAAAAAGATTTTCCGTGCCGATACGATTGAAGATTTGGCAAAACAAATCAATATCGATCCTGCCGTCTTAAAACAAACAAACGACGCCTTTAACAAGGCCGTTGAAGCCGGCAAAGACCCCGAATTCGGACGCAATTTATTCGGTAAAAAAATGGACAAAGCTCCCTTCTATGCTTCTCCGCGTATGCCGACAGTTCACCATACGATGGGCGGTATCGAAATCAACTTGAACGCTCAAGTTTTGGATAAAAACGGAAAGGTTATTCCCGGTTTGTATGCCGCAGGCGAAATTACCGGCGGTATCCACGGTAAAAACCGCTTGGGCGGAAACGCTTTGGTAGATATCCACGTATTCGGAAGAGTTGCCGGAGCAAACGCCGCAAAAGAATAAGCATTAAGAAGCTTTTTTGAATTGAAGATAATAAAATCGGGCTGTTGAAAAAAGTTTCGGCTTTTTCCGACAGCCCTGTTTTATATTTGCGGCTTTTTATAAGCCGCCATTTTTATATCAGGAAGGGAAAAATGAAAAGAATTCTAAAACTGATTACCTTCAGTATGATTTTGCTCAGTGCATGCAGCGGAGCAAAGGTAAAAGACGGAACTTTTAATGCAAAGGCAAACGCCCATAACGGCCCGATGGAAATTGCAGTTACCTTTGCAAAAGGAAAAATCGAATCGGTAAACATCGTTTCACACTTTGAATCGGTCGGAGTACGAAGCGTTTTAAATACCGTTCCTGAAAGAATCGTAAAAAATCAATCCTTAGCCGTAGATACGGTTTCAGGAGCAACCTTTGCCGGCCGCGCCGTAATCAACGGTGTTTCCGAATGTATTAGTGCAGCCGGAGGAAATCCCGAAAAATGGAAAAAGGAAGTTCCTGCCGAAAAACCGGCCTCTTCTTCGTATTCTGCCGATGTCATCGTTATCGGCGCAGGCGGTGCGGGAATGAGCGCAGGCCTTGCGGCACATCAAGCGGGAGCAAAAGTTATTATCATTGAAAAGCTCGGTTTTGCCGGCGGAAGTACGATTTTTTCCGCAGGCGCCTTTAACGGAGCGGACCCCGTGCGCGCTCAAGCCACAAAAATGACAAAAACAAATCAGGATGCCGTTGAAAAACTGTTACAAAAAGCGCCCTTTGACGACTATGAAGCGTCTTTACAAAAAACCGTACGTTCACAGTTTAATGCGCATTTGCAAAAAGGCAATGAATGGCTTTTCGACAGTCCCGAATTTCATGCTTTGCAAACATATAACGGCGGCGATTACAAGGGCCGGCCGGAATTAATCAATCTTTTAACGCAAAAAGCACCCGAAACAATCGAATGGGCCGCGTCAAACGGAGCAGTATTCAGAGATACCTTGGGTATGGCAACCGGTGCTTTATGGCAGAGAAGTCATTACGGCACAAAAGATTTTCCGAACGGGACGACGCTTATTTATCCTGCCGAAAAATATATAAAAGAACACGATGGAATCGACTTACACGTAGAAACAAAGGCTGTCGAATTAATTAAAAACGCAGACAGAGTTACCGGTGTAAAAGCAAAGATGAAAGGCTACGATATTACATATACGGCAACAAAAGGGGTCATTATTGCAACCGGCGGCTTCGGTGCAAACATCGACATGCGGCAAAAATATAACACGCAGTGGGCGGATTTAGGTACAAAAATCGGTTGTTCAAATCAAAGCCGTGCGGCACAGGGCGAAGGAATCGTTATGGCTGAAAAGGCCGGAGCACAGTTAATCGACATGGGCTTTATTCAACTTCACCCGAACGGAGAACCCGGAACCGGTATGATGATGGGACAGCCTCATACGTCAGGATTAAACCGTATTTTCGTAAACAACAACGGAGAACGCTTTGTTGCCGAAGATGCCCGCCGCGATGTGTTGGTTAATGCGATTTATGCCCAGCCCGACGGCAATATGTGGATTGTCGCAGACGGAAACCGTTATCCGGAAGGAGATCCCCTTATTGCAAACTTTGTAACACTGGGCAAAACCTTAAAAGCCTCTTCGGTTAAGGAACTGGCGGAATTGATGAAAGTTCCTGCGGATAAATTGCAAAATTCCATCGACGAATACAATAAGATCGTCGACGGAGCTCCGGATAAGCTCGGTTTAAAGACATACGGCAAAAAATTGGGCAAAGCGCCCTTTTATGCGGCAAAACGGGTTCCCACCGTACACCACACGATGGGCGGTTTAAAAATCGATACGGGAGCTCGTGTTTTGGATATGAATGACAAACCGATTCCCGGTTTGTATGCCGCAGGAGAAGTTACCGGCGGTATTCACGGTGCAAACAGACTCGGCGGAAACGCAATTACCGATATTTCAGTATTTGGAAAAATTGCCGGTACAAACGCCGCAAAAGAATAAAGCTTTTGCGGTTTTAAAATAAACCGTAAGCAAAGCCGTATTTTAACCAGAATAACAAAAGAGGCGTCCAAAAGTTTCAATGTTTGGATGCCTCTTTTTATTTTAAAACTGTTTTGCCGCTAAAAATATTTTTTATGATCTTTATAAATTGAATTTTCTTGACAATTCATACATCGTGTTTTATTATGTATACATAATAAAGTATTCTTTTCAAACAAGGAAGAAAGATGGTATCAAAAGTAATATTGCCATATGCCAAAAGTCAAATCGAACTGGAAGTCGATTCTGTTAATCTTGCGGGCATCCTCGTTCCCCCCGAAATACACAAAACTTATGCTTGTGATCAAGAAAGTTTGGTACAAAAGGCTTTGGAAAATCCAATAGGCACAAAGCGTCTGTGTAGCTTAGCACAAGGCAAACAAAACGTTGTAATTATCACGAGCGATCATACTAGGGCTGTTCCCAGCAAAATAACACTACCGCTTTTACTCGCTGAAATTCGCAAAGGAAATCCGACTGCAAAAATAACCGTGTTGATTGCAACCGGATTACACAGAGGAATGACTAAAGACGAAATGACCGATAGATTCGGATCAGATTTAGTTTCTAAAGAAAACTTCGTTAATCACAATGCATACGATAAAAGTCTTTTTAAAGAACTGGGAACTTTGCCGTCAGGAAGTAAATGCGAAATTAATAAAATCGTATGTAATGCAGATTTGGTCGTTGCCGAAGGTTTTATAGAACCGCATTTTTTTGCCGGATTTTCAGGCGGGCGAAAGAGTATTTTCCCCGGAACGGCTTCTCAAGCTTGCGTAAACATCAATCATAGCGCAAAAGCAATTGCCCATCCGAATTCGATCACAGGAGTTTTGGATGGGAACCCTATTCACAACGATATGTTAACTGCAGCAAAAATGGCAAAGTTGGCATTTATTCTTAATGTATTATTAAATGAAAAAAAAGAAATCGTCGATGCTTATTGCGGAGATACAGACTTGGCCCATCGGGCTGGCTGTACACAATTGCTTTCTCAAGCGGGAGTAGAACCTATAAAGGCCGACATTGTAATTACGACAAACGGCGGATATCCTTTAGACCAAAATTTATATCAATGTCCTAAGGGTTTATCCTCTGCGCTTATGTGCGCAAAAAAGGGAGCTGTCATTATTTTGGTAGCAGCATGTGAGGATGGGCTGGGAGGAGAGAATTTTGAAAAAATGATGCAAGAAGGAAGCCCGCAAGAATTGTTAGACCGTATTCTTAACACTCCGCCCGAAAAAACAATTTCAGAACAATGGTGTGTACAACGATTTGCAGAAGCGCTTATTCATTACCGAATCATTTTAGTTTCTTCTTTAAAAGAATCATTGGTAAAAGCGATGGGTTTTCTTTATGCACCAACCGTCGAGAACGCTCTACAACAAGCATATGCTATAAAGGGGCAAACAGCACAAGTAACAATAATTCCGGACGGTGTATCCGTAATTGTAAAGGAGAAAAAATAAAATGACTAAGGCAATCAAATTACATGATTTGGATACAGTGGCATCTGTTTTTGAACAGGCAAAAGCCGGTAATGAAATTTTAGTTTTAGATAAAAAAGGCAAATCATTTTCATTAAAAGTTTTGCAGGATATTCCATATGGTCACAAAGTTGCCATACAAGAACATAAAGTAGGAGAACAAGTTACCAAGTATGGAGAAGAAATAGGTATCGCTTCTTTGCCCATAAAAGCAGGAGAACATGTGCACGTTCATAATATAGAAAGTATCCGAGGCAGAGGAGACTGGAATATAGAAAAAGAACAACAGGTTGCTGCAACAGTAAAAAGGAGTAAAAAATAAAATGTCAAGGAAATTTACCTTTTGGGGATATAAAAGAAAAGACGGAAAAATAGGCGCCCGCAACTATGTTGCGATACTACCGGCTGTGGTCTGTGTAAATGAAGTCGTTGAAACAATTGTCGCAAATACGGTAAACACACAAGGAATTATTCACCATCAAGGATGTTGTCAAACTCCACCCGATTTAGAACGGACAACCAATTGTTTAATTAAAATTGGAGAAAACCCCAATGTAGGTGCAGTTCTAATTGTCAGCCTGGGGTGCGAAGGAGTTGATACAAACCGCTTAGAAGAAGCAATCCGTGCAACCGGGAAACCCGTAGAAAGAATAAATGTCCAGGAACTGGGCGGAACGGCAGCGGCCGTACGAGTCGGATTGGAAAAAGCACAATCTCTTATCTTACAAATATCCGCACAACAACGTATTGAAGCGGATATGTCACATTTTGTCATGGGAATAAAATGCGGCGCTTCCGATACCACGTCCGGCATAGCATCGAATCCGGTCATCGGTTACGTTGCAGACAAAGTAATTGATTTAGGGGGTACCGTTATTTTCGGAGAAACAACCGAATTTATCGGAGCAGAACATATTTTACAGCGCCGTGCAAAAAATAAAAAAGTCGCCGATGACATTCTACGAATTGTAACTGAAATGGAAAATAGAGTAAAAGCGGTTGGTGTAGATATGCGTACAGGGCAACCCACCCCAGGCAACATAAAAGGTGGCCTTAGTACAATCGAAGAAAAATCTTTAGGAGCAATTGTAAAGTCAGGCACAAAAACAATAGAAGGAGTTATAGACTATACAGAAGTTCCGCGCGGAAAAGGACTATGGATAAAAGATTCACCAGGACGAGAAATAGAACTGCTCAGCGGAATGGCTGTCGGAGGCGCACAAGTTATTCTCTTTTCAACAGGACGAGGAGCTCCTCAAGGATTTCCTGTAGTTCCTGTTATTAAAATTTGCGGCAATCCGCTAACTTACGAGAATATGAAAAATGATATGGACATTAATGCCGGATTAATTACGTTGGGAGAACGTTCCCTGGAAGAAGTGGGAGAAGAAACTTTTTCAAAAATGCTTCGGACGGCAAACGGAGAAACCACAAAAGGAGAAGCGATTAAATATTCAAAATCCATGGATTTTTATATGCTCGGACCGGTAATCTAACAGGTTTTTTAATCCTGTCAAGATAAAGGAGGAAACAAATGGATGATGTAAACGTATTGCGGGTACTCATCGGCTTAGCGATTTCAATTGGCTTGATTTTTTATTTTGTCACAAAAACGAAAATTCATGTGTTTCTCGCAATGATTATCGGTTCGGTTATTGCCGGATTAATTGTAGGCTTACCGACAAATAAGATCATCGGTGCCATTAAAGCCGGTTTTGGAGGTACTCTCGGCAGCATTGGTATAATCATAGGTTTCGGTGTAATGATGGGCGTTATTTTTGAACACAGCGGGGCAGCAAAGAAAATGGCTATTACGTTTATCAAACTGCTCGGAAAGGGGAAAGAAGAAATCGCAATGGCAATTACCGGTTTTCTGGTATCCATCCCTGTATTTTGCGATTCCGCTTTTGTGATTTTATCGCCTCTTTCCAAATCCTTATCTCGTAATACAGGAAAAAGTGTTATCACAATCAGCTGTGCTCTTGGTACAGCATTACTCGTAACACATTCTTTAGTACCGCCAACTCCCGGACCTTTAGCTATAGTACAGTTTTTCGGTCTTGATATCGGAAAGTTTATTCTTATCAGCCTGCTTATATCTATTCCAATTTCAGTTTCTGGATTATTATATGCAAAATGGGTTGGAAAGAAACTGAATAAACGCCCGGACCCGCAAGACTCTTCGATATTAATCGACCGCCAATATACACAAGCCGAAATGGCGCAAACCATTGCACTTTCTGAAGAAGGGTTGCCGGGTACTTTTATTTCTTTTGCGCCTATCATTATTCCGATCATTTTAATCCTATTGAATACAATTGCAAATGCAATCGGTTTAAGTGGCCCCCCCAAATTTATTATCTCATTGATAGGAGATCCTATAGTTGCAGTAGGAATAGGTGTTTTAATTGCCATTTACGGACTTGCCGGAAAAATCGAACGAAAAAAAGTCATCTCGCTTTTTGAAACATCGATTCAACAAGCAGGAGTAATTGTCTTTGTTACAGGCGCAGGCGGAGCTCTTGGACAAGTTCTTAAAGACAGCGGCGCCGGAACAGCAATAGCATCTTTATTGGTAGAAGCTCATATTCCAGGTATACTTCTCCCCTTTGTAATAGCATATTTGCTTCGAATTGTGAGCGGCTCTGCAACTGTAGGTATGTTAACAGCAGGTTCCATTACAGCACCTATCATTCTATCGATGGCAACAGTCAATCCTTATTTAGCAGGTCTTGCTTGTTGTATAGGCTCTATCGGTATCACTAATATACATGACAGTTATTTTTGGGTTGTAAACAAGACAACTGGATTAACGGAAATGAAAGACATGTTTCAAAATTGGTTTGGTGCAGTTCTAACTCTTTCGACAACAGGTTTTTTAGTTTTGATTATTTTAAACTTCATTTTTTAAAATCCGGAAAGGTGACACAAAGGGTTCGTTGAAATTCATTCAATGAACCCTTTTTCTATTGTTTCATGGTAACGATTTTTATACATTTCAAGTGTTTGATTACGCACAGATTCCAAGTGTTTCATATTTTCGCTTATCGCTTTTTCTATATCTTTTTTTAACAAGGCTTCAATAATTCTTTTATGTTCCCCTATTGAATCATCAAAACGCCGTCTTTCAACCAATGAATAAATACGAAAGGGTTGAAACAGCGGTTGCAAACGATTATAAGCAACACTTATCATTCCGTTTGTACTAAGGGATACCATAAATTGATGAAATTCTGTATCCACATTGATATATTCTTTTAAATCATTTTTTTCATAATAGTAATTAAAATTAGCTAAAAACTCTTCCAATGAATGCAAATTTTCTTTTGTTAAATTATCTTGACACTGACCTAATGCATATGTTTCCATCATCAAGCGTAAATCGCAAGCGTCAAGAACATCTTTTTGTGTAAATTCTCGAACATAAGATCCTTTATTAGGAAGTTCTATTACAAGTCCATCCATTGCTAGATGTTTAATTGCTTCTCTAACGGGAGATCGGCTGACCCCTAATTGTTTTGCAATTTCTTGTTCCTGTAACCAATACCCCGGGGCAAAATTTCGATTGCATATTTCATCTTTCAAATATTTATATACTTGATCTTTGATGGTTCCGCTTATAATTTTTTTATTCATTTATCGATCCTGCAAATTAATGCCATAAAACTACTTTCCGTTTTATAGTATATGTGTCGCCTATAACCTTGTATACAATCTCTAATAAACCTTAATAAATTTATTCTACAGCAAAACAATTTTATGTGCAAGAATGCTAAAGACACCCTTCTTTATCACGCCTCTTTTCATTTTGAAACTGTTTTGCCGCTAAAAATACGCTATTCTGTAATCGCCGCAAACGGAAAATCCGCAGGATGTATAAAGAGAATAGGCGGCCGTATTCTTTGTGTCCGTAAAAAGAACGGGTGTATAGCCGTTTTTTTGCAGTTCGGTACATAAGCGGGAAACCAATAAACAGGCAAAGCCGCGCCGACGAAACGCCGGGATCGTATATACTCCCCCCAACTGTGCATAACGCATGCCGATAGCGGCGGTTCCCGCCGTTGCTGCAAAAAAACCGGGAGGCACGGTTAAGCCTAAAATAATTTGCGTTTTGAGCTTTCCTGCAAAAAGCCGCCGGAGCACATCCTCTTCCGTTTTTACATATGCCGAAAAAACTTCTTCTTCATAATACGCCTTTATCAGGGGAAATAAAGCCGCCCCATGTTCGGGAAGGCAACGCAAAATCGATATATTCTTTTGAGGTGCGGCAAAACTTAAATCTCCATATTCGGCAGCCTTTCGGCTGTCTGTTATAAGTTTCATAAGTTTATATGTACGGTATTCTTTTGCGCGGCGGTTAAAACAATTTTCCAAAAAAAGACTTGCCGGCGCAGATCCCACAATACTCGATATCGGCACATTTTTGAACACATTCGAAAGCAAATGTTTTAGTTGAGCAAAAGAATCTTCGGTACCGAAAAAAAAGTCTTTTGCATTTTTTTCAAAAAAAGGCAGACAGTGATATACGAGGCCGCAAGGCGATATATACAGCACACCTATAAGGAAGTCTTTTCCCGTTTTCTTTTTTAACCGTACAAGACTGCAAGTTCCGGAGCGCGGAAGAAAAAACTGCAGCGAAGAATCCTGTGTCCTCCGCCGAACAAAGAGAGCGGTTAAAGCGGTACATAAAAATTCATAACGAGTTAAAAAATCCCGTACGTCCGGCAAATCCTTTTCACTGACGGGTTCGACGGCAAAGGTATTCACCGGCGTTCCCGAATATTCAAGGGCAGCCGTCCTTGCGGAGCAAAATCGCCCGCTAAAGCCGAAAGTGCGGCACGAAAAGAAAAGACGGAATAACTGTACGCAAGAAGAATGGTATCCGCCCATGAAAAATCGAGAACGTGAACAGGTTCCAGCACCGATATAACGATTAGTTTTTTTCCTTGTCCGGAAAGGCGGGGTGCCGACAAGGATACTATTTTTCGTGCCGTGTCGTTCGCAACACATAATATAATCGTATCGAAATTGCGCGCGGCGTATACAAGGTCTTCGGCTTTTTCCCGTATTTGTTCGGAATCAAGAGAATAAGCGAAAAAAAAGTACCGCGCATGAGGATAGCGCTGCGACGTTTCACGAAAAAAATCCTGAAACTGGCCGACTGCGAGGATTCGATCGTTTGCAGCGTTTTGCGGTACATAAGGAAACTGTTCGGATTTATAGAGTGTTATGGAGCGGGCGGCTTGAGCGGTAAAAAAAGTTTCGGCATCGGGAGCGGGAACGGATGCGTTAACGGCATGTATATCGGGAAAAAGCGGAACCGGATTTTCTCCTTTAAAATAATTCAGCTTTGAAAGAACGACCCTGCGTGCGGCATTGAATACGTTTTTTTTAAACCGGACATCCGTTTTCATCCGATCTATATTGTTCCGCCATAAGGCATCTTCCCACTGCGCCGTTGTAGATGAAATAACAATATCATTTCCCGCTTCAACGGCCAAAGAAACCGCAGCCGACACCGCCCCCGTATAAGAGGTTGCCCCGTTCATCATCATATCATCGGTTATAATTAACCCCTTAAACCCCATTTTACTGCGTAAAATATCCGTTAAAAAAAAGGAAGAAAGAGATGCAGGTTTGTTTCCCGGAAGAATATGAGGAAAATTTAAGTGGCCCGACATAATAGCGGGGATGTTCCCCTTAATTAAATATTGAAAGGGCACCAGTTCGCGAGATTCAAGCGTTTTTAAGTCAATATCGATAACCGGAAGTTTTCCGTGAGAATCGGCTCCCGTATCGCCGTGCCCGGGAAAATGCTTTGCGGTAGGAATAACTCCGGCCGTCATCGAACCGGCGGCAAAAGAAGCTCCCATTACACCGGTAAAATCCGGATCAAAATCAAAAGAGCGCGTTCCTATAACAGTTGAATTAAAATTTGTGTACAAATCAAGCGTCGGAGCAAAATTCATATTTATTCCCAAAGCTCGAAGTTCCTGCGCTATATAATAACCGCTATACCATGCATCCGCAGGATAGGCCGCCGCCCCTATTGCCAAATTACCGGGCGTATCGCTGGTTCTTCCCTTAACATGACGAATGGAACCGCCTTCTTGATCCGTTGCAACATAGAGAGGTATTTTAAACCGCCCGGCTTGCGCTTTTTCCTGCAACCGGGTTACCGATTTTGCCACAAGAACAATATCATCCGTGTTCCAGCCGAATACTTTTACACTGCCCAATTCGCGTTCTTCCACCCAGCGGATTAAAAGCGGAGAAGGTTCTTGTCCCGCCCATCCGAACATAAGGATTTGAGCAAAAAGCTCTTCTTCACTCATGCGTAAACAAATAGCATCGGCAAGTTCTTCATTCGGATAATCGCTCCAAAAATCGATTTTTTCCGTTTCGGAAATTGCCGCAAGCGGAACGCAAATAAAAAAGAAAAAAGTTAAAGCGCCGGCAAAAACCTTATGGACGGCAAGCCGGCCTTTATCCAAAGAGGTCATAAAAACAAGTATACATAAAATCGAAATTTAATACTAGACAAGACCGGCAAAAACCTATATACTATTTAAACACTTAATGATACGGCGCCATACCCAAGCGGTAAGGGAGCGGTCTGCAAAACCGTTATGCATCAGTTCGATTCTGATTGGCGCCTGACAAAAAAGCTGCCGGCTTCGGCAGCTTTTTTATTGTGCAAAACTTTCCGCTGCGCTTCCTGTTTTTCTTTACATTACAAAAAATTACGCCATCTTTCTCAGGGGGGGGGGGGGGGGATAATTCAGGAGAAAAATCTTCATCGATTTCGAGTATTTTTACGTTCTTTAAACTCGCGTGTAAACACGAATATTTTTTTGTCAGTTCGTTAAGAGCGAAAATGCAGCGAAAAGCGCTGACTCCGTCTATATTTTCAGTTCCCCAAAAAACCGAACCCGTACACGAGGAAAACCCGTAATCGGCCAAAACTCTTTTCACTTCCGCAGAAATCGCCCGATAAGTTTTAGGATCACATTTTACCAATAAATCCTGTTCCAAATCACAGTCAATTGCATACATACACTATATTACCTAAAACAAGTATAAGGCCGTTTTTTGCTTTTGTCAACCGCAATTGTCCGTGCGCTTTGTCAGTGCAGACAGCGATTATAAATCGGCTGCTCCGAAAGCACCGGGAAGCAGTTTGCGAATATCCGTTTTTTGCATTTTACCGTCCAGGTTTGCCAAAACAATTTCGCAGTTTTCGCCGAGTTCCGAAATAACCTGCCGGCACGCACCGCAGGGTGAAATGACGTCTTCCGTTTGACCGACAACGGCAAGTTTTACAAAATCTCCGGGACGGCAGCCGTCGGCCAAAGCCGCAAAAAACGCCGTGCGTTCGGCGCAGTTTGTCAAACCGTAAGATGCATTTTCGATATTACAGCCTTCGTATACACGCCCGTCCTTTGTTTCCAAGGCCGCTCCGACTTTAAAATGAGAATAGGGTACGTATGCTTTTTCGCGCGCTTTTAAGGCAATTTTAACCATTTCGGCATCGCTTTTCATAATTTAACCTTCATTAAATAAAACTCACATTAAAGTAAGCGGCGCTGTTTTAGACGCATACTTTAACCCTCTACAATTTTAATACCGCTGCTTGTACCGAGACGCATAACGCCCATAGCTATGTATTTTTTTGCGGTTTCGGCATCCCGTACGCCTCCGGACGCTTTTACCTTCGCCTTTCCGTTTACCGTATCGAGCATAAGGTGCACGTCTTCAAAGGTTGCCCCGCCCGTTCCGAATCCCGTTGACGTTTTAACGAAATCGGCCTTTGCAGCAACTGAAAGCTCGCACGCTTTGCGTTTTTCGGCGTCGGTTAAGTAGCAGGTTTCTATGATAACTTTAAGAACGGCGTTTCCGATTGCTTTTTTTATTGCACGGATTTCTTCTTCAACTTCTTTATATTTTCCGTCTTTTAAAAAGCCTACATTGATAACCATGTCGATTTCAGCGGCGCCGTGTTCGACGGCGGACTTCGCTTCAAAAACCTTCGCTTCACAAGACATAGCGCCGAGAGGAAACCCGATAACCGAGCACACTTTTACATCCGTGCCGTTTAATTCGCGGGCGGCAAGCGGCACCCAACAGGAATTGACGCACACCGAACAAAACTTATACTGCTTTGCTTCGGCGCATAAACGAATAATGTCCGCTTCACGGGCATCCGCTTTTAAAATGGTATGATCGATAAATGCATTGGTTTCCATTTTTTCTCCTAGAATTTTTATCGGGCAGTACCGCGTATCCGAAAACCGATACTTTTAGATACCGTCACATCTATAATGTATACATATGAGTATAACACGTTTTGCTTTAAAATCCTAGTATAAAAGTATTAAAACAAAATACCGGCGGCGAATCGTGCGTTACTCCCCTAACAGTGCAAGCAGGTTTTCACGGCATATTTTATTGTAACACGTTTGACTTATCCGGTGTGATTCAACGGCATGATCCAAAAAAGCAGACAATTTCCTAAAATTACTTATACAGCAATAATCGACGCCGAAAAAAAGTTTATCTTGGAATTCTTCAAGAAATGTATAGCCGAATTCGGGATCCCGCATGATGGCGTTTTCTCCCGAACCCGCCGAGAGATCTGCAAGCATATTCGGATATGTCCGCATAAGCTCAACGACTCTTCCGCCCGGAACAACCGGGCCGACCGGATTTCCTCCTCTGTTTTCCCATGTACAATCGCCGCTTATTTCAGACCACCATTTATGACTGTGGCCTATAAGTTTTAACTTCGGAAACTTTTGTAATGTCGCCTCGATTTTCGGCAAGCCAAGATCGTCTACCATTCCATAGTCGTCACCTTGTTTCCCTACATGAAACAAAACCGGCATATTGCACTTTTGCGCATGATAAAATACGTTTTGCATCATCGGATCGTCTACGGGAAGATTGGCGGTGAATTCCCCGATACCTTTTGCACCGAGGCTTTTATAATACTCAATAATAAGAGAAAGGTCCGCCTGCGGATTGTTCGTCAACCAACGCGGATCGATGTTGCAAAACCACCAGCCGATGGTATCGGGATGTTCCATACAACACCGATATGCATCTTTATTTGTAAATTGATCCGACATGTGCTCCGGAGAAACGAGCGGCAAGGCAACGCCTTTTTCTACATTGATTTTATCGTACATTAATCGCAGTTCGTCGCACGTAAGACCGTATACCGTTCCGTCCGCCATGCAAGGGAACATTTTTTCTTGCAACACGTGTGCATGTATATCAAGTTTTTTTAAAATCATCCGAGCCTCATACGTGTATTTTTATCAAAAAAAATTTATTTATGCAGCCACGGCGGACTGTCCGGCAGGCAGCTCATAAAACGCTCGTATCTTTTATTCATCTCGTTTCCCTTATATTTTCCGCTTATAAAAAGATCTATACCCTCGCGGTAAAAATCTTCCCAGGAAGATATTTCATTAAGCGGATAAATAGGAAAAAACAAAATACCGTTTGCAACGGCGGCTTTATGGTCGCCGGGAGCGTCTCCAATCATAAGGCAATTATCGGGTTTATAATGATCTTTTACCATAGCAATTATTTCCTGCTTACTGCCGTCTTCTTGCGCTCCCAAAAGGGATATGTATTGATCCGTTTTATGTTCGTGCCATTCTTTAAGCAAAGCTTCGCGGGCAGTTGCGGATACAATAACAATATCCGCCGTATTAAAAAGCTTTTCCAAGCTTTCGCGCACAAAGGGAAAAGGAGGAATGCCGTGAACCATTTCCGCAATACGTTTGTTTGTATCCAACGACCAATTTAAAACACGCGCCATTTGCGGGTCGTCGGCATGTTTTGCCGCCATATCGTTATTTAAAATCGGTGCGGTATCGACCCAGTGTTTAAACCGGTCGTATTCGGGCATTTTAAAATTACGCATCTTTACTTCTTTGCGTTCCGCTAAAAAATCAAGTACTTTAACCATCGCATGAAAGCGGCTGCATCCGCGAGTTGTGGAATACAGATTTACGAATTCCCATGCTTCGCGGGCATAGGAAGATACGGGCTGAAGATTCCATGCGTTTATAGCGGCAGGACAAAAGCATTCTTTATGTTTAATTTCCATCGTATCGAAGGCGCAGCCGTCGGAATCTATGCAAACGAGAAAATCGTGTTTCGGCGTATAGTTTTTTGCATTTATAGAGCCGGATTTCATGTGTACTCCTTATGTTTAGAGAATGAATTTTTCAACGGCAAGGGCAAACCCGTCGCAATCGGAGCGATCCGTTACAAAATCCGCAATTTTTTTCAACTCTTCATCACCGTTGTCGGTTGCAACCCCGAACGCGGCATGACTGATCATTGCACTGTCCATACCCATAGAGTCGCCGATACTCATAACATTATCCCATGTTAAATTAAGCTTTGCCAAAAGTGTTTCGACGGCCTTAATTCTGTTTGTATGTGTGCTGAAAAATTGAATGTCTTTTTTGGAACCGTCAAGAAATTCAACAAAGGGCAATTTTCTCAGTTCGTCGTTTATTTCTTGTTGCATATGCTCCGGAACACCGTACAAATTAAATTTTTCCGCCCCGATATTTTGTTCAAGAAAAAAATCCGACAATTTTCCGTGCACATTGATTTGTTTTCCGGATTCAAGATACCAAACATGATGCGGAGGAACGGGATATTTATGCAGTTCTTCCAAAACTTCCTGTTCAAAATACAATCTGCCTTCCGCCGCAACTTCACTGTAGATGTGCCGGCCTTCATACAATTTACACAGTTGAGCCGTTTCTTCCGGTGTAAAGGTTTGTTTATACAAAATCTCTCCGGTAAGACGGTCAATAACTCTACAACCGCCGGAAGAAACCCAATAGCGAAAAGACAAATCTCTGTCTATTTGAGGAGGAAACATATTTGCATTTCTTCCGGTACAAGGTACACATATGATGCCGCGTTTTTGACATTGTTTTAATGCATGCATATTTCTAAAGCTTATCCATGTTTGATCGCGCTGCAAAGATGTTCCGTCAAAATCAAAGGTGATAAGCTTAATTTGTTTTTTATCAAATTTCATAAGTGATAGCTCCTTTACATATCAATATCGCTGTTGCCCGTTAATTTAAAAAATAAGAGCATGGAAAGAACAACCGTTACTGTCAGGATGGTAGACAGTGCCGAAGCGATTCCATAAGAGCCGCGATTTACTTCAAGAAAAATGGAAATGGATAAGGTGGCCGTTTTATTTACATACAGCATAAGAGAAGAAGACAGCTCTTGGATCAGGGTAATCCAGCTAAGTATAGCGCCGGAAACGACACCGGGAATCATTACCGGCAATGTTACTTTAAAAAATGTCGGTATCGAACTGTAGCCTAAAGAAAGAGAAGCTTCTTCTATACTGGGATTTATTTGGCGTAATATCGAGGCACTCGAACGCAGGGTGTACGGAAGACGCCGGACTATAAATGAAATAATAATTATAGCTCCCGTTCCGCCCAAAGCCAATATATTGACGGAGCCCTTCGTTAAGGTTATAAAGCGCCCGAGCACTTCCACGCTTCTTTGTGATGCAATTTTTGCTGCCAGCGCATCCGAAAATTCCGCCGGAATGCTTATTCCGTTATTGTAACAAATTAAAAGCATAAGACCGAAAATGATACCTGAAATAACATAGGGAATTTGAGCGCATGCATCGAGAATTTTCGAAAGGATATTTTTGCGTCTGACCGTTATATATGCAAACATCGTTCCGAATAAAATAATAAAAATAAGCGCGGTTATCGCATATTTAAAAGTATTTGCAACGGAATTTCCCATTTTCGTAAACGCATCTATGTAATTTTGAAAAGTCCACGCATTTTTTATTATTCCGTGCCGCACTTCCCTAAAAGAAAGAACGGTACAGTATAAAACGGGAAGCAAAGCAAGAAACGTAATGAGATAAACAAAAATATGAGCAAACACATTCCCGATACCGTGAATTTTTTTAGGTACGGGAGGGTTCATCATACTCATATTGTAATTTTTACGGCTAAAATACATTTGCAGCGAAAAAATTACAATTGCAACGATTATCATTATCAAAGCAATGGACGACGAAAAAAAAGCGTCGGACCCCTCTTCACTGAGCCACTCATTATATACAAGAACCGGCATAGTATTATAACCCTCACCGATTAATCGCGGAGTTCCGTAGTCTGCAAATGCCCGCAAAAAAATAATTGCCGCACCGGCAAGAATTGTAGGCGTTACCAAGGGTAAACTTACACGAAATATTTTTTTTAACCCGTGATCTCCCAAACTTTCCGCAGCCTCATTGAGTGTTGCATCGACCTTTCTTAAAGCACCTTTAGTATACATATATATGTATATAAACAGATGTAAGGTAAAAACAACCATAATACCGGTAAATCCGTAAATAGGCGGAAGAGTAACTCCGAGTTTGGAAAAGAATTTCGTAACGCTGCCTGCACGGCCGAACATAAGCACCCATGAATACGCTCCTATAAACGGAGGAGAAAACATGGAAACAATAATCAATACATTAATTATTTTATTGCCGGCTATTTTAAAGTTGGTAGTGATATACGCTAACGCAACGCCTATAACGGAAGCAAAGACGGTCGAAACAAACGTTACCCTCACCGAATTCCAAATTGCCTGCCTATAGTATTTAGAAGATAAAAGTTTGATAAAATTGGAAACGGAAAATTGTCCGGGGTTTTCCACGGACTGGAATGCATTTATGACAAGGTGTGCTATCGGATAAATTAAAAAAAGAGCAAAAAACACCAAGGCGAAAATTGTCATAAAGCTCCAAAAATCGAACCTATAACCTTTTTTAAACATCAGTTATCCTCCATAAGAGTTACTTCCGTTTCACTGTCGAATATATTGATTCTTCGGGTATTAACCTTCAAATACATTGTTTGTCCTACTTCATAGATACGTTTTGCACTGCTTGTATCTGCAGAAATCTCGAAACGCTCTTTGCCGCATTCAACAATATACTGAATAAATTTGCCGAGAAACCGTTTAATAAGAACTTTTGCGCCGAAAACCTCCCCTTGTACAAATTCATCCGCAATGATAAATTCTTCCGGGCGAACAAAGGCTATTATCCTTTGATCTTTTGAAACTTTTTTCAGGTTTTCAACTTCAACGGTAAGCCCCGGATCCAAATCGATTACCGCCGTCTTATTTTTATATGCCGTTACGGTTCCTGCAACACGATTGGAATGCCCGATAAAATCGGCAACAAAAGAATTATACGGGCGCAGATATATTTTTTCCGGCGTTTCAATTTGTTGAATGTCTCCCTTGTTCATAACGGCGATTCTGTCGGAAATAGCGAGTGCTTCTTCTTGATCGTGCGTTACGTATACGGTGGTGATTCCGATTTTCTTTTGTATTTCCCTTATAGCTTCGCGCATTTCAATGCGGAGTTTTGCATCAAGGTTCGAAAGCGGTTCGTCCATAAGCAAAACCTCCGGCTGAACGACAATGGCTCTGGCCAAGGCGACGCGCTGTTGTTGACCGCCGGAAAGTTTATCCGGATAACGATCTTTATATTGTGCAATTTGAACGACATCCATTATTTCGCTTACCCGGCGTTGTACTTCGTCTTTAGACAACTTTTTGTTCCTAAGACCGTATTCGATATTTCTATAAACGGTCATATGAGGAAAAATAGCATAGTTTTGAAAAACCATACCGAAATTTCTTTTATATACGGGAACTTTATTTATAATTTTACTGTCAAATGCTATGGTTCCCTCCTCTATAGAGTTAAAACCGGCAATCATTCTTAAAAGGGTCGTTTTTCCGCACCCGCTGGGACCCAGCAGCGTAAAAAGTTCGCCGGGCTTGATATCTAAGGACAAATTATGAATTACGACATTTTTATCATAAACCTTTTTTACATCGTTTATATGTATTTGGACAGCCATATACTTCTTCTCCGTAAAAAGAAACGGGGCTGCCGTAAAAGCCGCTCGCTTTCAGGCACCCCGTCGAATTTAAAATCAGAAATTAGCAATTATGTCCTGAAGCACGGCTTTAAGCTTAGGATTTGCCGCAACCCAATCTACAGGATAATTCAAGGCGGGAAGTTCCGCACTGGACGGAACACCCTTAAGACCGTCGTATACTACATCGGGACGCACCGACCGCATAAGACATTCGGTAGCAAGCGCTTGCTGTACATTACGTGAAAGCACAAAGTCAACAAAAGCTTTTGCTCCTTCGGGATAAGGACAATTTTTTATAACGCCCATAAAGGAGTTACGCAGCGTAATTCCTTCTTTTGCATATACGGGCGAAACATCAACACCGTCTTTCATAAGCTCAAGCACACGCTCTTCATTTGTAATGCCGACCGCATATTCTCCGGTTGCAACCCCCTGCGAAACCTTGGTCGAACTGGAATACATTTTTCCGTCAAGATTTTTATAAAAGGCTTTTATAAAATCCCAGTTATCGTCCATACGGTTTCCTTTTTTCTTTGCCATTGCCGCAAGCATATTAATTACCTGTTCACGGGCGGAAGAAGAGGCAGAGGGGTCTACATAGGAAATTTTACCCTTAACCGCAGGATTAAGCAAAGATTCCCAGCCGTCAATTTTAACGCCCAAGTCTTTTACCATCTTATTGTTGACGATAATCGTATTTACATTTATCTGCATCGGTGTATACATATCGCTTTCACCGCAATATGAGGGCAAACATTCTTTACGAAGCGGCGAAACATAGGGCTGTAAATAATCGACTACTCCCGCATAAATCGAATACGAGCCGCCGATCATTACATCCGCCTGCGGCAAATCTTTTTCCGCTTCAATACGTGCAGTCAATTCTCCGGAGCCGGCACGAATAAATTCAAGTTTACAATTGGGGTGAATTTTTTTCCATTCCCGTGCAAGAACATCCAAAGCGTCTTCGCCGCCGGAATAATAAACGACAACTTTTCCGGTAAGACCGTCTTTTGCCGCAGCTCCCGCCGTATCTTTTCCACCGGCTGCATACATCAGCGAAAACGACATAAGCATAACACAAAAGAATACAAAAACTTTTTTCATTTTTCCTCCTAAAAAAATCCGGCCGCATGAGGGAATTCCTACAATGCGGCTTTAAAATAAATATGTTACATCATAAAATGCAATGCTTTCTAAGTCAAGCAAAATAATTAAAAATTTAACTATTTAATTGAAATTTGATTTTAACAAACAAAAAGAATTGCCAAATCCATAAATTAGTGGTATTATAAGCCTATTCATGTTATTTTAATTTAACACAGATTTAATAACTTTAATAAAAGTTAAACACTGTTATCTTTCAAAGCAAACAACATATCGGATAAAAGGAGAGGCAAATATGAAGTCTTTTAATAAAGATGAATTACAAATAAAGGTGTTTGAAACACGTACGGAAATGGGCAAAGCTTCCGCGGCCGATTTTGCGGCAGCGGTAAAAGAAGTGCTTAAAACAAAAGATAGCGTCAGGGTTGTTTTTGCCGCCGCTCCGTCGCAAGAAGACTTTTATTCTTCTGCCGTCGCGGATAAAAGTATCGATTTTTCCAAAATCGACGCTTTTCACATGGATGAATATATCGGCTTGGCAAAGGACGCCCCTCAAAGATTCGGCAACTTTCTTAAAGACAAAATCTTTAAACTAAGAGATTTTCATTCCGTATCTTATATAGAACCGGATGAAAGCAACCCGCAGGCATCTTGCGACAGCTATGCAAAAAAATTGAATGAAAAACCGATTGATATTGTCTGCATGGGAATAGGAGAAAACGGGCACATTGCATTCAACGACCCCGGTGTCGCCGATTTTAACGACCCGCACGATGTAAAAATCGTTAATCTTGACGATGTGTGCCGGATGCAGCAAGTTCACGACAAATGTTTCGATTCTTTCGATAAAGTTCCGCAGCAAGCCGTTACGCTTACCGTTCCGATGCTTATGAAGGCAAAATATCACTTTTGTATGGTTCCGGCTGCGACAAAGGCAAACGCCGTAAAAAAAATGCTGGAAGGACCTATTGAAGCTTCTTGTCCCTGCACCGTTTTGCGGACAGTTCCCGGCTCCGTCCTATACCTCGACGCGGACAGCAGCGCTCTTATTTAAGGACTTATAATGACGACACTTATAAAAAACGTTTTAATAGTAGACGGCGGAAAGACAAAAAAAGGCAATATCTATATCCATGACGGTAAAATCAAAGACGTCATACCCGGAACGGCCGGCGTTGAAGCGGACACCGTTATAGACGGCAACAACCGCTATGCATCCGCAGGCTTTATCGACTCCCATACACACGGGGCAGGCGGCTATGACTTTATGGACGGAACCGCCGAAGCCTATATTGCGGCCTGTAAGATGCATTTAAAACACGGCACGACAACAATCCTTCCGACCACCCTTTCCGCTTCGGTAGAGGAACTTGTAAAAAGTCTAAAAGCCTTTAAAGAAGCCCAAGAAAAAATGAAGGACGAACAATATTTACCGGGGCTTCATCTGGAAGGGCCGTATTTCGCAATGGCTCAAAAAGGAGGGCAAGACCCCCGTTATATAAAAGATCCGGAGCCTGCAGAATATACACACATTGTAGAATTGGCACAAGGGGCAATACTCAGATGGTCGATTGCTCCCGAAAGAAAGGGTGCTATGGAAATGGGCGACTATCTTGTTTCACAGGGTATAATTCCTACCATTGCGCATACGGATGCAACTTATGAAGATTGTGTGGAAGGATTAAAACACGGCTATAAACACGTTACGCACCTTTACTCATGCACATCGACGATTACACGAAAAAGCGGATTCCGTATTCTCGGTGTTACCGAAGCGGCATACTGTCTTGACGAGCTTACCGTAGAACTTATTGCCGACGGATGCCACTTGCCCCCGGAACTTTTAAATATGATTGTAAAATGCAAGGGTGTCGATAAGATAAGCCTTGTTACGGACTCTTTGCGGCCGGCAGGTCTTGATGTGAAAACAACGATTATCGGCAGCAAAGAAGACGGCCGGGAATGCATCATTGAAGACGGTGTTGCAAAACTGCCGGACAGATCCGCCTTTGCAGGCAGCATTGCCACCGCAGACAGACTCGTAAAAACAATGTGGAAAAAAGCCGGAATCTCGCTGGAAGATACAATAACAATGATGTGTGAAAACCCCGCAAAGTTATTGAAAATCGACACCTTCAAAGGCCGGCTTCTTCCCGGCTATGATGCCGACATTGTGCTGTTTGACGATAACGTAAACATAACAACCGTACTTTATAAAGGAAAAACCGTTGTACGGTAAATAAACACATTCGGCTTTAATTTTAAACATATCGATTGGATTTTAGGGATGTGCCGAAAACCGGTATTTTCGGCCGCCCGTCAAAAAGGAGAATATATTATGGAAAAACAAGACATTATGCAAGAATTTTTTGATCAAATGATTGCTTTTACAACAAAAATTAAAAATGAAGAACGCGAACGTATTGAAGCCGTCGCAAAAATCATTGCAGATCAAATTGAAAAAGACAAACTCATATATATATGGGGGCCGGGCGGACATTCGAACATGAATGCAATGGAAATCTTTTTCCGGGCGGGAGGCCTTATGCACGTAAGCGCCATTTTGGATGAGGGAACAATGATTTCAAGCGGCGCACTTCGTTCAATGGCTATTGAACGAACGCCCGGTTACGGTAGAATTGTCATCGATGATAATAAAATCGGTAAAGACGACCTGCTTATTATTGCAAACGCATACGGAATCAACGCGGCCTGTCTTGATGCGGCATTCCGTGCAAAAGAACTCGGTGCAACAACGGTTGCCGTAACGTCGACCAGCCATGCGGATAACATCCCCGCAGACCATCCCGCCCGGCACCCGTCAAAGCAAAATCTGTACAAAGTATGCGATTATTACATAGATACTAAGGTTCCGGTCGGAGATGCCGTTATTACGATTCCCGGAATAGATCAAAAAATGGGAGCGGTTTCAACCCTCTGCAATGCATATACGCTCAACTGCCTTATGATGATTGCGGCACAAATACTCGGCGAGCGCAAAGTTGAAGTTCCTCTTTGGAAAAGCGGAAACTGCCCCGGCGGGGACGAATGGAACAATCGGTTTATCAGCAGGTTTAAAGGCAAAGTAAAACTCATGTAAGCAAAAACGGCAAGCCGCTACAATGTGCAGCAATCTGCCGCTAAAAAATCAGCGCTCCGATAAATCAAAAAAAGCAGCGGTTTGCAGCACATTCGGATTCCACGGATATTCATGTGTAAATTCGGTTTTACTTACGTGCATGTGTATGTCGGGAGTAAAAACGTCAAATACAACTTCGTGAGTTTTATAATCGTCGAATTCGCTTATTACGAGAGCTTGGGTATCGGGAACGGCGGTAATCGATAAAACCGGATCGGTAACAAAAACGGGTTCAAAAACATAATTAAAGCCTGTTTTTGCAATTTGAATGTTTTCATATACACGTGTGTCGTAATAGGGAAAATATCCGAAAACATGAACTCTTTTCGGATACATACAAAAGCCGCTTATTTCAAGACTGTAGGGAACTATAAAATGATTTTCCCGCAGCCGCCTGCCGTTTTGATCGAAGCCTACAAGCCAAAACACGTTTTTATTGTCGTCAAGGTCGTATACGTATTCTTTTGAAGAATGTCCGAGTATAACGACGCCCGTATTGTCGGCCGATAAACCGAAGTCGGTATTGTACGTATCGCCGACAAGAGAATACGACCAATTCAATTTTAAGTCCTTTGAAACGGCGGCGATTGAAGCACACATATTCGGGTTATCTCGCACCACAGAGGATGTTCCGCTGATAAAAAACGTATTTTTGTTTTGTGCGACGGAATTAATTCTCAAAGACTTATCGGGAAATAAAAAATGCGCTTGTTTTTCCGTTTGTAAATCGGCGTTGAGTTTTATAATCCGCCCTTGACCGATACCGTTTATATCCGCAATTATATACACCGCTTCGTCTATACAAACGACGGAATGAATCATATCCCAGCTTTCGGTCGCAATACCGGCATTTTGTATAAGATTTCCTTGCAAATCCGTTTTTATAATATGTAGATCATAATTTGACAATTCGAAATTCGCATTGTGCTGAAACGCAAGGTATAGATTTTTTTTACCGTCGAATTTTACCGCCGTTTCTATAATGCCGGCAAAGGTTTTATTCTTTTTTAGACGAAATCCTTTTTTCCACAAGAGATTACCGTCTTTAATTCTAAACAAGACAACAGTATCGCGGTTTTGCCTTACGGAAACGGCAAAATCGTTTTCCGCAATATATGCAATATGTACTCTTTTTTCAAAGGAGAAATTTTCGGTGTGTCCGAAAAAAACAAACTGTTCTATATCGAATATATATGAACGAGTATATTCACCGCCCTTATATTCGTGTATTGCTATTAAACTTTTTTCATCTTTGTCGGTCATTACGGCGGCTTCCAAAACCGAATCATGCAGTGACGCAAGGGTTTCCGAAGAATAGCTTATTTTTTCTATCGTATTAAATCGATTTTCATCTACATAAAAGTTTCCGTTTTCATATATATCGAGCCATCGATCATACACCCAGCCTTTTAAACCGTTTGCAGCGGCAACTTCTACCCAGGCTCCCGGCCGGCCGTCAATAACCTGCTCTACCCGTTTATCGGTTAAAACACGCAGCGGAGTTTTTTCCGGCAGCACTGCAATTATGTGACCGTTTAAACTCGGCACGGCACGCAAACGTAAACCGCTCTCCCGAACCGAAGCGACGCAAACGGGTGTTTGTGCAAAGAGCGGTGTCCACATTAAAAACAATAAACAAAACCCCGCACTTTTTTGACGCAGTTTTATACATACACGAGAAAAGTTTATAAAAAAAAGGTACACTATATCATCCTTTTTATTTTTTCAGCTCAATTTTTATTTTTTCCAGCAATTCGGGCGTTTTTACATCCGTTTCGCCGTTTGCCGCCAACACAAAATTATCCGCGAGAACTTCCTCGGCATGAATAATATAATCCGTGTTTTCGCCGATCAATTCATAGTAGTTTGAAATTTGATTTATCGAAAACACTTTATATTTGTTATTCTCCGTAAGCAAAGAACTGGCATCGGATTCGGCGTTGACGGCAAAAAACAGCAACAGCATATATTCAAAAAACTCTCCGCCTTTATTTTCATCGTACTGTTCCGCGGCAAACAACAGCGGCATAACGGGAATCGTTCGATTTTCAATACGCGCGTTAAAATAATAATTGTTTGCAACCGAATCCGGATTCGTTATTTTAAAACCGTACAGCTTTTCCGGAATAATCAAATCGCCTGTCTTGTAAAAACCAAGTATGTTATACAACCGTTCTCTTTTTTCCGGATTATTCCGAGAATAAATATGAAATAATTCGTGTAAACAGGTATCGCGCAGCTCTTTTTCAGAGTCCGCGACGACAGATTCGGGCAATACAATGATGTTTATACTTCGGCAATACGCCGAACCGCCTTCTTCCAACCCCGTCGTTTTTACCACATATACGGTTTCCGGGAAAGATAGGCTGTATGCCGACAAAGCCTTTTTTATATCGGCAAAAACGGTTTGCATCTTTTTGCGTTCATCCGTTGTCCAATCAAGCGTTTGTTCACCTATGAATTCCAAATACGCTTCTTTTGTTACCGGCTGTGACGTTTTCAGTCTTGCAGACAAATCAAATGCCGACAAATTGCGTGTAAAATCGTCTTCGGCAATAAGCAAGGTTTTTCCGCTTTGTTTATCCGCCGTTATAAAATTCACCTTTTGCAAGTCAACCGGCTTTTGAGCAAAAAGAAAAACCGCAACACATAAACCAAACGCTCCGGTCAAACTCCTCTTTTTCATTTAATTCCCCTTAAATTTAAAAACTATACTGAAAACGGACAACCCGTCCGCTTTATGTGCAATAATCAATAATAACCGATCATTATATTGACGGGCATATTATCGAGGGCTCCCAAATGATAATACGATATAAGGGCTTTTTTTTGTGTTAAAAAGTCCTCCAAAACGGCATCCTGAACAAAAAGTATAATCGGAACGCCGTTTTCCGACACTTGTACCTTTGTGTTGTACAAACCCGAAAGATCGTCAAACTGCCGATGTTCCATCCATCTTTTTAAAAACAGTTTTTCTTGCGCACTTACAGGTTTTTCTATTTTTTTAACGGAGCTCACTAAGGTACTGCCGTGTATACCGCGTGTATCAAAATAAAAAACCGGATTTTCGGGATCCGCGGTTTTCGGAAAATCGGGATTTCGGTTAAGCGGCAGTATCAGCCTGGGTATAAATTTTTTAATGATTTCAATGCCTCTTCCGGTAAAATCATACACCGTTCCGTCATAAAACGTATACGAAATAGCTTCGTGTTCGCCGGACTCATTAACCAGCTCTTCAACCAAGCGTATACCCCACTCCTTTGTATAGTCGTCAGTAAAATCGATAATATATTTTTTTACCTTACCGTTTTCGTACATTTGGGATTGACTGATTTTACCGTCTTTTTTTACAGCTTCTTCGGTAAAATAAAAAACGGAAGAAGTGCGGATTTCATTTTCAAATACGGAAACTTCTTTTTCGATAATTCCGTAATAGGGATCGCCCGGCTGATATTGATGTTCGGCAACCCGCGTTTGTGCACATAAAAACGAAGATGCCGACAGTGTGATACACAATATAAATGTGCATACGGCTTTATTCATAATGGCCTCACATACAGTATAAAGCGGCTTTCGGGCGAAGTCAATTAAAATGTTCATCCGTACCGACATTACCGCCTTTCTCTTTTATTGAGCTTGTGTCCAATCCTCTGTTTTCAGATTTTTTATTCGGGAAAACTCGCCGGTATTATTTGTAACAAGAATCAGGTTTTTTGAGAGGGCTTGAGATGCTATCAGCATATCGTAAGAACCTATTATCTCGCCCCGTTTTTTCAGTTCGGAACGGATTTTTCCGAATTGTTCGGTATCGTTGTCGTCAAAATTCAAAATATGGAATAGTACAAGAAATTGTAATAATGAAATTTTATTTTTTTCGACAAACGCGCTGTTGTACACACCGAATTGCAATTCGGCAACGGTTATGCTTGAAATGTAAATTCCGTTATGTATGCGGTTTTTTAAGTTTTCCAATACTTGAGGCGATTTTCGGTTTTTAAGAAAGATACAAATGTTCGTATCCAATAAATACATTACAAAGCTGCTCTTTCTTGCGGTTCGCCCTGCATTCGCCCCTCGGCTAAAAAATCGTCGGTAAAACCGTAAAGTCCTTGCAAAAATATTTCCCATTCTTTATTTTTAGGAAATAAAACAACCGCCTCTCCCGTTTTTTGTATGAGAACATCGTTTCCTTCAAAACAATATGCTTTCGGCAGTCTAACCGCCTGACTTCCGCCGTTACGGAATAATTTTGCCGTTTCCATACACACCTCTTATAAAAGTATATACTGCCGTATAGATATTGTCAAGAAAAAGTGTACGGTCTTTGTATTAGATAGGAGGTTTAGGCAAAGTAACATTTAATTCTTGTAGCGAACCGTCACCGAATTTAATAATAATCTTACAATAATATACAAAGCGCGACCATAGATACAAGTGTAATGCCTGCAAGTATAAAAATCGGAAACATATTCAACGCTATAAGCGGCACGGTGATAATATTCTCCCACATATTTTGTTTACGGACAAGACCCGTTTCCGTAATTTCAACGGGCAGCTCAAGACTTGTTCCGCCTATTTCAAAACAAAAGATTTCGATATGGTCGTCAAAGTCGTAATTCCCGATACACAAATCTCCTTCATTATAGCTTCGTGTAGAGAATAGGTAGGCTGCTTTATTTTCCAATAACTCCGTTATATGTACCGCTTGCATATGTTCCGAATACGGAAAATTATCTTGGTGTATTATTCCCCCGGAAAGCCAGTTTCCGCTGCCGGAAAAAGCCGCTGCAACATAATTGCCGTTAACTGCATAGATGTTGTAATCCGCTATCCTGCCTACGGCATACAGGCGGCTTTGATTATTATTTCTTACATAAAGGACTGAAAGGAGGATTAGTCCTGCAAAAACAAAAATCAGCGCTGCTAAAACACAATAGTTTTTTTTTAATTGCATATTCGGATTGATACCTGCCTTTTATATTTCGGAACGGCTTTACTTAAGCGCAATGTCCGTACCGGCTATGCGGCCGCCGAGTTTTTTACCTGTAACCGCGTATATAAACAATTCAAGCGGGCCGGAAACCCAAAAAACATTGCGCAGCAGCCGTTTGGAAAGCGGTGCCGCATCCCGGGTAGCCGCACAAACGATTTGCAACTTTGCAATATGTTTTCCGATACCGCCGCCTTTGGGTACATCGCGAAAAATCATATAACACATTGAACCGTACGTGATAAGCAGCGCTTTAAAAAAAATGCTGCCGGCCTCTTGTGCCGTTCCCGCTGCCAGCGGGTAGATAATAAAATACATAAACAAAAAATTCTGTATGATTGCCGTTATTAAAAAATCGATAAAAAAAGCAAGGGCGCGTTTACCGTTCACAGTTAGCTTCCTTCTGTAATTGATGAATTCCGTATCGGAAGCCGGATGCTTGTGCGTATTTTTTCGGAAATTAAAACGTTTTGAGTATATCTTCCGCACTTACAAATGTATGCTCTTCTCTTTCAAAGCGTTCGATTACTTTGTTGTCGATAATATCTTCATACATTTCCTGTAAAGACCGCTTTATTATCGCCGATTTTTCTTCTTCAAAATAAGAGGATAAATAGTTCATCATTTTTTCTTCTTCTTTGTTCATCCGTACCGACATTACCGCCATTTTTTATATACCTCCTCACGTTTATCTAAAGCGATTACGTAAATATCGTTTTTTTCCAAATAAAAAATTGCACGGTATTTACCTTTTCTTAATCGATAATATATGCGTTCTCTTTCTTGTGATATTTTTAACTGCTTTGTATCAAATAAATTTAAATCTTTTGTTAAATCAAGAGATTGAAACGCATTATTAAAATGAATAAATATCTCTTGCGGTATTAACCTCTTGTTTATTCGTTTTAATATATCGTCTGAATACTTGACCATGTTTACATTGTACTACACATGGCACTCTTTGACAAGCTGTAAAAAATCAAGCCTAAAAGCCAAAATCGGGTTTTACTTAAGCGCAATGTCCGTACCGGCTATGCGCTCTCCGAGCTTTTTACATCTTTGCACATATAGCCCTACTTCAATATCCTCGTCAGTACTGCGTCTTTTTGGCGCCAGTTTTTGTTTACCTTCACCTGCAAGTCCAAGTCGATACGGTAATCGAAGATGCGGCGCAAAGCCTTTATCGATTCGACGCGGATACTTTTGATTAAAGAAGCTCCTTTACCGATAACCATGCCCTTTTGACTTTCGCGCTCCACAACCAAAAAAGCGCGCACCCACAGTTCTTTACCGTCTTTACGGCTTTCCATATCGGCGATTTCCACATACACGGCGTGCGGCAGTTCGTCGCGCAGCCGGTTAACGGCTTGTTCGCGGATAACTTCGGCAATGCGGAAATCGACTTCCTGATCGGTGTAGTATTCTTCGGGATACAGGGCTTCTCCTTCGGGGGCAAGGGCATAGAGGGCCGACAATACCGCGTCGATTCCTTCGCCGGTTTTTGCCGAAATATCGAAAATCCTTCCCGCGTCTACGGTCGGAAACTGCCGGGCTGCGAAAAGCCTGCATAAGCCGCTTTTTGCTTCCGGGCTGTCGATTTTATTTACCGCAATGACCAGTTTTGAAGCAAAGGGGGCTAAAAGGGAAGCGATGAGTTCTTCTTCGCTTCCGGCTTCGCGGGTCGAATCCAACACGTACAAGAGGATGTCGGCTTCTTCCAAATTTTCTTCGGCAATGCTTTTAAGCTTGAGGTTTAATTTTTTGTCGGATTTATGATAGCCGGGCGTGTCGATAAAGATAAGCTGGCCTTCCGGGCGGTTTACGATACCGCGCACGGCTTTACGCGTTGTCTGCGGCCAGGGCGACACGATGGAAATTTTTTCTTTTCCTGCGGCATTTAAAAAACTGGATTTTCCGGCGGAGGGTCTGCCGATTATCGCAACTACAGCTGATTTACTCATAAAGCCAGTATAGCCGAAAAAACGGCAGCCGTCTATGAGTGCCCCGTCTATGACGAGCGCTGTCTATGACGGCCAGTGTCTACGGGAGCCGGTTCGGACTTTTTAAGAATTTAAAAAACTTAAGCCGCATGCTTCAAGAGCCGTTTTATCACCGAAATAGATAAACAGATAAAAACAAAAAGTCCGATATAACCGATATAGGGATAAATAAAATTAATCAATACGCTGAACGGCAGCCGGCCTATAAAGTAAGCACTTAGGGCCAAAACCGATGCCGAAACTTTGAATTTTACACTGCTGTCGTCGGGAGCGATTTTGTTACATGCAGTCCATAACATCGGTACGGCGGTCGTATAAATACCGGAATATAAAATTATCGAATAAAGTAAGCCCGCTTTAGGGAAAACGGAATCCGCAATAAAAACGAGGGGCATTTCTTTATTGAATAAGTGTGAAATATTACCCAAAAGACTGTAATTAATAAGCATTGCTATCGCAAAAAACACAAAACTGCTGAGCAGCCCCGTCCAAACAGCTTCTTTTTTGCTTTTCATTTTTCCGCCCAATTCGGCTAAAAAAGGGTAGAGGGTTAGAGCGCAAAATGTTGCATAATTGATACCGGACAAAAACCAAAACCGCGAAGCCTGCTTTAAGCCGTATGTTCCGATATGCTCCGAAAAAGCGGGTGTCCATTCGGCGGTACGGACAATGCTGTATATGGAGAGAACGACAATAATCAGTATGATAATATGACCGATTTTTGCTATCACGTTTACCAGCTTTTCAAAACCCGATAAAACGGTGCCTAATGACAATACAAGCATAATCAAGCGTCCTATCCTGTTCGGAAGAAAAAAGTATTCGGATAAAAGCGTTCCGGCTCCGGAAATCATAACTATATAAATGGAAAAAAGAATAAGCGGGGTAAGCCATCCGAATAAAGCGCCGATATATTTTCCGCAGTATACTTCATATATTTTGTTGGCATCGGAAATTTGCTTTGTCCGGCCGGTTTCAATCGTTACGCTTGTAAAAAAGCAAAAGAGTAACAACATAATAAGTCCCGCAAGAGCGCTTTTCACTAAGCCGAAAGAAGAAAAAAACTGTATGATTTCCTGCCCGCTTGCAAGACCGGAGCCTATCAGGTACGCAATAATAGCGCCCGTATAATCGAATATTCTAAAAGTATTTTTTTTCATAACAGCAACATGTTTAACCGGATGTATCGGAACGTGTAAAAGCCTCCGTTGTCCGACTTTTCCGACACATCCGGCATTTTCGGATATATGTACCCTTACATTTCTATAACACTGCCGGTTTGTGCCGCAGCCGCTTTTTCGTAAATACGGCGGGCGGTAACAAGGTCAAGAACGGCGCTTCCGGTTGTTTTAAAGAACGTCATTTCGTTATCGGACGTCCGTCCCGGTATCTTCCCGGCCAAAACGGCACCCAGTTCGCCGGTAATTTTATCGGCGCTGAAAATACCCTTTTGCATCGGCTTTATCAAATCGCCCGATTCTTTTACCGCATCGCCCGTATCGATATATATTTTGTCCGCATTGACAATGATTTTTTCATCGATTTCCGACATTGCAGGCGTATAAGAACCGACACCGTTGATATGAACGCCTTTTTTTACAAGAGAACCGTCAAAAACCGGATTGTTTGAAGTGGTTACGGCCGTGATTACATCGGCGTCCTTTATCGCTTCTTCCGAAGAATCGGCACTGACGATTTTAACGTTAAACTTTGCTCCGAATTTTTGCGCCGTTTTTTCCGCAAAATCTTTTGCACGCTCTTTGTTTATATCAAACACTTTTACGAGTTCTATCGGCCGAACGGTTAACACCGCTTCAAGCTGACTTTCGGCTTGACCGCCCGTTCCGAACAAGGCAAACACTTTACTGTCTTTGCGCGACAGGATGTCCGTTGCAGCTCCGGCAACCGCTCCCGTTCTGACTCTGGTTAAGTGCGTACCGTCCATCATGCAGTTAACTTCGCCCGTTTCACAATTCACCAAAATCATGGTAGCCGGCACACTGGTTAAGCCCTTTTCGATATTACCCGGATACACGGAAACGATTTTTACGCCCAAAGCGTCCGCATCTTCGGCATAACCGTACATGTACAGGTTTTGCCCGTTATGCTTTTTTATATCCAAATTAGCCCGAAGCGGAATATTGCTTTTTCCTTCGGAATATAATTTTAATGCATCCTTATCGGCTTGAATGGCATCCTTCATCGTAAAAACTTCGGCCATTTGCCGTGCATTAAGAACCGTAATTTTCATACTTACTCCTGTGTTTTGCGTGTACTTAAAAGCATAGTAATTGCGCTGTAAATAATAACTGCGGCAACCACCCACTGCAAAGCGGACGTATTAAGGCTTTTTACGACGAAAACGGCAACCAATACACCGAGAACACCCAAGGTGGAAGTAAAAAGTGTAATTTTTCTGCCATAAGAATCGAGTTTTATAAACTGCATTGAGCCGACGGGAACCGAGAACGTACAAGCACCCATCATAATCGGAAAGGTTACGCCGGGATTTAAGCCCATTGCATAGACAGTCGCCATAGTAAGTGCATAAGAACCGATACCGATATTGTTCAATGCACCGTAAATCAAACAAAGGACGGCAAATAAAGCTAATTTCCACCCCGTAAGAGCGGTGTCTTCGCCGCCGGAAGGATAGATATTAAATTTGTTTGCGAGAATAAGGGCTGCAGCAATTAAAAGACCTGCAGAAATAAATTTTTTAATGATGTTTACCGGAAGTTTTACGACAAAACGGGGACTTACATAGGCTCCGATAACTTGACATACAATTGCAATAATCAAAGTGGCCATTCCGACATTGATAGTGGAAATATAGCACAAAGCCATAACAGCAACGGGAACTACACATTCGGTATTTAATGTTCCCGGTAATTTTTTAGCATCAAGCCATTTTACTTTCGGATATAAAGCAGAACCGATTGCAAAATCGGAAATTCCGAAGGTAGACAGCAAAAAGATTATAAATGAAGATATTGCCATTGCAATCGGATTGCCGGGTTCTTTCATCACTTCATGTTTGTGAGCAATTAAATCCCGCACAAAATAGACAACAAAAATTCCGTTTACTACGGCAACCAAAGAAAGAATAATCGTAACAAGCATATAATGCCTCCTAAAAAATTCGGCGGGGCTTTATTGCACTTTTCCGCCTTAGTCTTGGAAGGAGAATACATTACGAAGCTCTTTCATATCGTCACCGAATTCCGTTGTAACCTGTTTTTTCAAATGTTCAATCATTTTAAGGCTGTAGGCATCGTGGAGGGCATATTCTTTAGCAAAAAACACCATACGGCTGTTTTTTGTATAAGTTGCTTCAACTTTTCCGTTTTCTTTAATGCTTGCGGATAAAGTTTCTTCTCCGTCAACCGTTACTACAAGCCAGCGGTTTCCCAGTTCGGCCAGTTTTTCCTGCTCAAAACCGTGCTTGTATACATGCGTTATTTTCGTTTTATATTTTCCGGACAGGTCGTACAAAACAACGAGTACCTTGCCCAACTCTCTTTGCTTTTTAACAAGACAGTCTTCCATACACGAATCCAGCTCGTCGGCCCAAATTTGAACACAGATTTCTTTAGACGCACGGTTCAGCATTTCATAGATTTTAACCTTTACCGCATCCATCGAATACAAATTCCAAATATCTTCTTTCGATTCCGGTTCTCCGATCTCCTGAGCCTGCTTACGCAGTCGATTCAGATTTTCCGTTATTTTTTTTTCAATAACACCCGACACTTCGGAAACCGACTGTGCATTATAAAGGATTTTTTTATCCCGTCTGGTTAAGGCAACAGCGCCCTTTTGCAGCAATGTTTCAAGCACTCCGTATACTTTAGAGCGCGGAACGGCGGAGATTTTACTCACTTCGTATCCGGTACACGGACCGCTTTCCAGCAAAGATACATAGACCCTGCTTTCGGATTCCGTAAATCCGAAATTTTTAAGCAAAAAAACCATTTTTTCAGTCATCCGAAAACCTTCTTCGCGTAAGAAATCATGTTCCGGAAAATACTATGAACGGTTTTTATAAGTTTTGCAATACCCTTAGTCGCTGCAGAATCCGGCACTATGCTTCGCAAAGCATAGCTACCTTTGGTAACTACTATCCTCCTTTTCGAATATTATACTCCTATAACATTTAATTGTAAAGCTTTATTCGTGATATTTTTATAGAATTCCTTTAAATAATGCTTTTTTTATCTTTTTTTTGACTTTTTTACGTTTTTTAACGGAGTTCCGATGATCCGCCGACGTGCTCGGCATCCGTCTTGACCCGACTTTCTTTTTTCGGTATAATTGAATTTCAAGTGTAATCGCAGTGCTGCCGGTTCCGTAAAAACCGACAGTTTATGCTTTAAAAGTACGCCAACTTAGCTCACTTGGCAGAGCAGCTCATTCGTAATGAGCAGGTACAGGGTTCGATTCCCTGAGTTGGCTTATTCTTACAATCAAATCGATTTTCAATAAAACGGCCGCAGTTACAAGCGGCTTTTTTTTCGGTATGTACTCTTGATGCATGAACTTACGAGCCTTCTCCGACAACACGGGGCATTGCACCCTTGTAAAACCGGCGGCTTCCTCCGCGTCTGTTTATTTCATTTTGAATAAGATTTCTTACGTGTTCGGAAAATCGGCGCACGGCTTTTAAATCGACCTTTCCCGTATCACGGTTTTTACACTCGAATAAGTCGGGGTGAACGGGGTCCGATATATAAAGGCGGACACGCGGTTTTGTTCCGCTTTTATCGGGAACAAAAACGGTTGCAAGAGGCACGACGGGAATATCGAGTTCGGCGGCGACTAAAAAAGCTCCCGGATGAAAGGGAAACACGTCTTGATTGCGTATGTAGCACTCGCCTTCGGGATAAAAATGCACAAAACGCCGCCACATCAAACCCCTTGCGCATTCTTTCGGTAAATTAAACATCGAGCGGATGCTCGGCGGAACGGGTACGCCGCCCAAAAGCCGGCAAAGGGTTCCCAAAAACGGAACGAGAATAACGCTTTCCAATAAAGTATGAAAAGAACGGCGCGGAAAAACCGCCGCCGACATGAGAACGGGATCTAAAAAAGTCGTATGATTCGATACCAAAACCGCCTTTTTACAATTTTTTAATTTGGAACGTCCGATAATGCGCGAGCGGTAAAAAACGTAATATATGCTGTACGCAATAATCATAAGGGGATAAAAAACAAGCGCGGAAGCGGCTCGAAAAAACAAATTCGAATCAATGAGCGGGCGGCCTTTTTTATAGGGCATCAGTGTACAATCCTTCCCTTCCATTCATAGCCCTTTCCGAAAGCGGAACGGTACCACGAAATAAGGGCAATATACAATAGGTTTAAAAACATCAGCGGATATATAAAAGCAAGCCAGCGTTTCATTTTACGTGTTTTGCATACAACAGCCCATGTTCCGCCGACAAAAAGGATGTGAATCCACAGGGCGACAAGTTCAAAAGAAACGGGTTTCCCGGCGACGGCCGTGTACACAGTTAATCCGAGGGCAAGAAAAGGAGGCATGGTCATAAAAATTAAAATGCCGATTACAGCCGACACAAGGATGACATTGTTTTTGCCGATAAAATCAAAGATATTTTTGCTTATGCCGTTAATGCAGCTTTTCCACGAAGTATACATACGGCACAAAGCCGCATCCTTTAAATCCAAAAATACGGTTTTATAGCCGTGAGCTTTCATTTCGCGGGCAAGAGAAACGTCTTCGGTTGTGCGGTCTTTTACCAAGTCGAAGCCCCCGCACTTTTCAAACGAATCTTTTTTAACGCAAATATATTGACCGATAGCAACCGCTAAAACGGGGGCTTTCCCCCATTTACATACCCACATCGGCAGGATAAAACCGCTTAATAAATACAAAAGCGGAATCGTCGCTTTTTCGCCGAGCGTTTTTGTTTTTTGTGTAATATAGCCCGATAAAAAATCCACCTTATGATACAGCATATTAGTAACGGCAAGAGAAACGGAATCGGATGAATGCACCGTATCCGCATCGGTAAAAAGAAGATATTCGCCGTTTGCATGCTCGCACAGTTGTTTCATTGCAAATACTTTTCCCCTCCAATCGGGAGGCAGCGGTTTTCCCGAATATATTTTTAACCGGTCGGGATAAAGTTTTTGCAACTTTTGCAGCAGTTCGTGTGTGCGGTCGGTGGAGTTGTCGTCCAAAACCAAAACCTCATAGTTTTTATAAGATTGGTGCATAAACGATTCGACACAAGGCTCAATATGGATTTCTTCGTCGCGCGCGGGAATCAATACCGAAACAAGGGGACCGTCGGTTATTTCCGCTTTTTTTGTTTCATGCAGCATCCACAGCGCATTGATTACCGACAAGCCGAAAAAATAAACCCCCAAGCCGATAAGTATCCAATAAAATGCAGTAAGCACAAATGCCGTCATAGGCTCTGTTCCTTTGTTTCCGCTTGTTTTTTTAAGTCAAGAGCAAAAAAATTTGAAGGATAAACCGCTAATGCTTTTTCTATCCATTCCAAAGCGTCTTTATATTTTTCCAGCTGAATATACGCATAGGCAATCGCACTCGTTATATTGAAGGTGTCGTCGTTTTCAAGTTTAATACCGGGGATTTCCAAAATACGTTTCATTTCTTTTATCCCTTTACGGTGATTGTGAAAGGGACTCGGAGCATAAATGTGTTGGGCATGCAAAAGGTACATTGCCGCACCGTTTTTGGGGTCGGCGTCGATAACCTGCTTTGCAAACTTGCCGATTTTTAAACCGTTGGACATGGCATAGGATACGGGTTTGACGGCGCAGTTTTGCGACATATTTTCGCCCTGTAAAAGGAGTGCTTCCGGCCCTTCTTTGATACTCAAAGCTTTTTGAACCGCTTCCAGCGCCCTATCGTAATAAAAACCCGCTTTTTCTTTATTTTGAGCATACGCATAACTTCTTCCCATATAGTAATCGCAGCGCGCAGAGGCAACATATAAGTCGTAGTCCGAAAGCGAAGAGGCGATATCCTGCATTGTTTTTTCGTACAGCTTCAATAAATCATCGTGATTTAAGGGATTGTTGTACATTGCGTCCCGAAAAACCGCAAGAGAGGCAAGCGGAAGATTTGTCTGTACATTTTGAGCGGACAAACCTGCATAGAATGTACAAAATAAGACAATGTAAATAAAAAGTGTACGACTTTGTTTCATTATTTCACTATACAGTCTGACAGCAAAAAAGACAAGTGTCAAGTGAATAAAGGGCCGAATTTATTTTAAATTTTTATTCCGCTTTATATAAATCCCGATTTATGATATAATACGGCTTGTCTAAAATCAATTATACGGGACGGACTATGAAAAAAAGAGCTCTTATAAGCGTATTCGATAAAAACGGTATTGCCGATTTATGTACCTTTTTACATCAACACGATTGGGAAATCGTTTCCACCGGCGGAACGGCTTCTTATCTTAAAGACAAGGGCCTTCCCGTAACGGATGTCAGCTCGATAACGGGATTTCCCGAATGTTTGGACGGCCGGGTAAAAACCCTGCATCCTGCCGTTCATGCGGGCCTTTTGGCACGGCGTTCCGATACGGCTCACATGGATACAATTGCCGAATTGAACATAACGCCGATAGACCTTGTATGTGTAAACCTCTATCCCTTTTTTGAAAAGGTTAAGGCAGGCCTTAGCTTTGACGAAACGATTGAATTTATCGATATAGGCGGCCCGTCCATGCTGCGTTCGGCGGCGAAAAACTTTAAAGACGTAATAGTGTTGACCGACCCTGCCGACTATGAAGCGGTGCGTTCTTGTTTGGAAACGGGCGAAGTCGATTTTGATTTGCGGCGCGCGTTGGCGGCAAAGGTGTTTAACTTGACGTCGGCTTACGATGCGGCGATAGCGCGCTTTATGCTTGATTCCTCCGTTTCCGCGGCCGGGCAAAATAAAGAAAACGCGGCTAAAACCGAAAGCCTTTCCGTTTTTCCGTCCTATTATACCGTCCCCCTCGTTAAAAAACAGGAACTGCGCTACGGCGAAAACGCTCACCAAAAGGCCGCCCTCTATGTGGAAGCGGACAAAGCGGGAAGCTTTGCTTCGATGGAACAGCTGCAGGGCAAAGAACTTTCTTACAATAATATGCGCGACTTGGATGTCGCATGGAAGGCCGTATGCGCATACAACCGCTATGTGGAAAACAAAAGCTTTTTTGTCGTTGCCCTTAAACACAATACCCCCTGCGGAGCCGCCTCCGGAAAGTCGCTGCTTGAAGCATACGAGCGCGCATTTGACTGCGACCCCGTATCGATATTCGGCGGTATTTTGGGCTGCTCGCACACCGTGGATGCGGCGGCCGCCGAAAAGATGAAAGAATGTTTTTTGGAAGTTATTGCCGCCCCCGATTTTACCGAAGAAGCTTTACAGGTTTTTGCTTCCAAAAAGAATTTGCGCTTAATCCGTATGAAAGCACAAGCGCAGTCCCGTTTTGAAAGCGTATCGGTTGACGGCGGCCTTTTGGTGCAAAGCGCGGATACGGGTTTATTCGATTCGTGGAATGTCGTTACAAAGGCGCAGCCGAAAGAAAGCCATAAAGCCGATGCGGTTTTCGGCATGACGGTTGCGATGTTTGCAAAATCGAACGCCATTGTCGTTGTAAAGGACGCCGCCGCCGTCGGTATAGGCTGCGGACAAACAAACCGCATTTGGGCGACAAAACAGGCATTGGAGCGCGCAAAAGAGGTAACCGATAAGGCGGGAACTGCGCAGGCCGAAGTGCTTATAAGCGACGCTTTTTTTCCGTTCGGCGACTGTGTGGAAAAGGCCGCCGAATTCGGCATAAAAACAATCATCCAGCCCGGCGGTTCCGTCCGCGACGCCGAATCGATTGAAGCCGCCGACAGGCTCGGTATTGCAATGGTGTTTACGGGCAGGCGCCACTTTAAGCACTAATATTTTTTAACTTAAGAGGCAGTATTATGTTATATCATTTCGGCTCATATATTATGCTCTTTTTCGGCCCCGGACGCCTTTTGCAATCTTATGCGGTGCTTATTTCCCTTGCACTGTATACGGGCTTTATAGCGGCCTACGTTTTACTTCCTCGCTGTTACCGTTTTTTGCCTGTAGACAGAGGCAGAGAATTTTCCGTAAATGCCGACGCCGCCAAGGGAAAACCGACGGGCAGCGGATTCGTATTTATAAGCATATTTATTTTTGTCAGCGCTTTATTTGCCCCGCTAAATTTCCTTCAAGTCATTATGCTTGTATTGACATGGCTTTCCATGCTGACCGGATTTTTAGACGACCGGAGTATACTGAGTTGGGGCGAATATAAAAAAGGCTCTTTAGATTTGCTGATTTCACTTGCCGCATCCGCAGTCCTTTACTATTTGAATCCGCTCACCGACACAGCCGGACGGGTACTGTTTTGGCTTCCCTTTATCGCCGAACCCGTCGGAATAGCAATGCCCGTATATATAAGCATAGCAACCCTGCTTTTATGGGCATCGATCAACACGACAAACTGTACCGACGGAGTAGACGGTCTTTCGAGTACATTGGTGCTTATTGCCCTTATTACAATGGGCGTTCTTTTTTATTTTGTATTGGGTCATAAAGATATCGCAGCCTATCTTCTCATCCCCCATTTACAGGACGGAGCTTCTTGGGCAATTATAACCTTTTCTCTTGCAGGCTCTCTTATGGGATACCTGTGGCATAATGCTTTTCCGAGCAAGGTTCTTATGGGAGATGCAGGAAGCAGGGCTTTGGGTTTTTTTATCGGTGTGTCCGTTTTAGTCAGCGGAAACCCGTTTTTAATTTTAGCAACATCTTCGGTTATCTTTTTAAACGGCGGTATGGGATTGGTTAAAGTCGCCTTGCTACGGTTTTTAAAAATTCGTATATTCGACTCGATTCGATTTCCCCTGCATGATCATATGAGAAAAAACAGAAATTGGTCGCCGACACAAATACTGGTTAAGTTTATGATTTTGCAGGTTTTGGTAACCATTGCCGTGTTAGGTATTCTCTTAAAAGTCCGCTAATTCCCCATTGTAAGCATTTGTGCCGAAAAATCGTTTTTTATGAGGGATTCAAGCGTGCGCAAGGCTCTTTGTTCGGCTTCGCTTTCGGTAAAATGCGCTTCACGCCCGCTTGCAGTCCACGGCAGCACGACTTTACCCGACGCCGTATCCGTCAGTTCGGCTTTGAGCACATAACGAACATATTTATTTTGAGAAGAAGCGGAAACAACCAGCGGCTCCACAGACAAAACGGCTTTAAGTATATAAGGCGCATCCGTAAAACCCGATTGTTTTTCGGAGAGCGTTTTAAAGCCGGCTTCTTTGAAAACTTGCGAAAAAGCGCTTGCAATTCTGCCGCTGTTATCGTCTGCAACCTCTACGGCAATATGTATTTTTTGAAGTTCCCGTTCGCGCAACGCTTGTACCGTTTGTGTGTTTTTATACGCTAAAGAAAGCCGTTTGTATTTTAACGGATGTACAACGGCTAAAATCGATATAAACCCGTCGTTTTCGGCAGCGTCACGGACGGCGGAATTTAAAGCCCGTATGCTTTCAAAACTCGCAGGGTTTTCGGCCGACATCGCAATAAAGGCGTTTATACCGTTTTCATTGTCGGTTATCTTTTTTTCATAATACGAACCGACCTCTTCTCGATTGATAAGGGCAAGGGCATATACGTCGCCGTCGGGGGCAGTCCACACTTCCTGAATTTTTAACCCGACAATCTCATTTATAAGGGAAAGCGTATTAACTTCGGAAGCAAACCTTCTGCCCACCCCTTCTTTTTCCGAATCCATTGTTTGCACGGAAGATGTTTGGGCCTTTACTTTTTGACTGATTGATTTTGTAAGGACTGCAACCGCTGCCGATTCTGCGGAATTACGGTCTTTTGCATAACCGACTCCGCACAAATATTCGCCGTCGGGATACACCGCAGACGCCTCTATTACCCATTGCGGCATTTTTTTTACAGCGGAAGCGGAAACGCAGGACATCAGGATTCCCGTAAAAAAGCAAAAACACGCAAAGCTTCCCGTTCGGTATTTTTTATCGCTTTTTATTGCATACATACAAACTCCGTAATGTTAAGCATAGTGTTTTTTACTAAAACATCTTTTTTTATGTCTTTATACAAAAGCTTTCTTTGTTTATCATAACAGCTTATATGCACCGTGTACAGGCCGCCGTCTAAATTCAAACCGCCCGCCCATACGGCAGCCGGAAAATACCGGGAACAACGAAGGTCAGCGCGTTCTGAAATTTCTATAAATATTCCGGAAAGCAGCCGTAAAAAACCGCCCAGAGCTTTTATATCGGAACTGCCGTCATCTTGGGAAACGAGGGCGGCTTCCGCTGCCGCCGAAGCAAGCGTTTTCGAAAGGGTTCTGACAAATGTTTTTGTATATATAAGCGATTGTTTTTGCCGAAACGTATCTTCAGCTATGTTTTCCATGCTTTCCAGTATCTCAAGTGTTCCGGCGCTTTTGTTTCCGCTGCCGTCAATCGCTTCAATATATACGGATGAAATACGTGAAGACCTTTTTTGCATAACCGGAATCGCTATTTTAAACCAAGTACCGCCGGTTATATCGGGAATACGGAATATTTTTTCTTTTTTTATCGGAGAACGCCCTGTAAAACACAGAATGTTTAACCGGGCTTTTTCCGGCGGTACGGAAAATTCCTGTTCCACCGCCGCAGGAAGCGGAAACGGATATAAAGAACGCTGGGTTTGAAATGCCGATTCCAAATATTTTTTATCGATTATGGCGCTGTCGCTGCTGTTTTCGCTTCGATACAGCAAAAGACTTATGTAACGGGCAAAGGCGGAATTATGAAATTCCAAATCAAACGGTAAATCAAGCCTGCCTTGTGCATACGAATCGGACAAGTTCAATTCCGCCATTTGTTTTTCGGCTTGTTGTTTTGCTGCAAAAACCTCTTTTTCGTATTTTGACGATAACCGTTTCAGCTTATTATCAAACCGGCGAATCTCTACAAAGGCGTCTTCGATTTTGTCCAATCGGATATAATTGAGCGCCATAAACAAATTGGTATAAATATCTTCGTAATCTTCGCCGGCATAATCGATTACCGAATCGTTAAGCACAAAAGAACCGATCGCTTGCGAAACGCTTTTTGCAGCATAATAGTCTATAAGGGTTTCCGCTTGAGAAAGCTGCCGGTTTGAAGCATCGTAATCGCCTGCAAAATGTAAAAGCATGCCGGCATCAAGATGATAAAGAAGTTTATCCTGAGCGGCATATAAGCGTTTTTGCTCCGCATCGAGGCGTTTATATACTCCCGCATAGTTTCCGACTAAAAGGTCCGTATCATATGCCGCATGATCCGCAGTTACACAAGCTGTAAAAAAAACAAGAGTACACCAAAAGAGAATACCCGCAAAACGTTTCATAGAAGCTCACGTTTTAAAAGCGTATTGCAGCCCTTGTTATAAGCTTTTTAATTTCCGAATTTTCACCTATCCACAATTTGCGGTTGGTTTCTATATCGATGAGTTCGGCCGTAACATAATAGGTGCGCGTCGATTTTTTTGTGTTCATATCCACAATGGTTTTTACCGCACCGATGAGCATAAAGTCGGCTCCCGTTTCGTTGGCAAGACGCTTTGCCGTTTCTTCGCTTGCCCATTCCTGTTGTTCTTTACGCTCTTGGCGTAAATCGCCGCGCTCGCTTGATGAAGCGACAAAATCAACCTTACCGCTGTTTACAAGAGCCGCTTCGAATTTTTTTACCAAAATCGAGGTATCGATATGCTCGTCGCTTTGATTTTTAAAGGTGCCGACAATAACAACCGGAAACTTTCCCTTCGTTCTCGTATAATTGTTTATTGCGGGTGCGTTTGTACATTCTTTTATCAGCGTGTCGGCTACGAGGCGCACATCCGTGTCGTTCCAATAGCCGCTTAAATCGGTTACGGTTTCGGCGTCGATACGCTCAACCTTGGGCGTTTCGCAGCCGGTGAAGACTGCAAGAAAACCGAGCAGCAAAAAAGCGGCGGCGAGGGCGGTAAAACGGCTGCATGCGGTAATTCCCGCACATGAGGCCGATATGCGGCAAGAGCGCTTTACATAAAACGGTACGTGAGCATGATTTTTTTTCATAAATCCTTACCTCCGAAAATTGCGGCGAGAACCTTTGCGTCCTGCACAAGATTTTTGATTTTGCAGTATTCGTTCGGCTGGTGGGCGGTTTCGTCCAAGGTGCTCCATACGGCAGCGTTATAACCTTTTATGCGTAAATAGCCGCCGACCGTGCCGCCGCCGATTCCGATGGGGCGGGCTTTTTTGCCGGTAACCTTTTTAATCGCCGCTGTCAATTCCGTAACTACGGGAGCGTCGACGGGGGTTGCAGGCGATTCGACCGCCTGCTCTTCGCTGTATTTGATTTTTACGCCGTATTTTTCTTCAATTTCGGCAATAGCTTTACGGGCTTCAGCGCGTACTTCGGCAAGGGTATAGCAGGGAAGTATTCGGCAGTCCATGTAAAATACGTCTTCGCCGGGGATTGTGTTGACGTTCGGTACATTTGCTTCTTTTTTTGTCGGCTGAAAGGTTGAATACGGCGGCTCGAACAATTTGTCGCGTTTTTTAAAGACTTTTTCCAAAGCGTTCAGTTTGAGCGCAAGGACGCAGCCCGCCAAATACGCGTTGTTTCCGAGGTTCGGCATGGAACCGTGCGCCTGTTTTCCGCGGATAACGAGCTTCATCCATAAAAGGTTTTTTTCGGCAACTTCGATTGTTTCGCCTTTTGAGTCGCCTCCGTCGGGAATGATGATAATATCCTGTTTGCGGAACAATTTATGCTTTTTTAAAAGATATTGAATGCCGTAAGCCGAACCGACTTCTTCATCGGCGGCGAACAAAAGCTTTACCGTGTTTTCGGGAACAATGCCGTTTTTTACAAAGGCAAGGGCCGCAAACACACCGCTGCATAAGCCCTGTTGATTGTCTTCCACACCGCGGCCGAATATTTTGCCGCCTTTTTCGTATACCTTCCAGGGGTCGCTCGACCACAGCGAAAGCTCTCCGACCGGCACAACATCCAAGTGGGCTATAACCCAAACGGTACGCTTGTCGTTTTTACCCTCTATCGTCGCAACCAAATTGGGGCGGTATCCGCAGGCAACGCGGCCGTCCGGAGCGTCGAAGCGCTCAAGCTGTGTAATGCCCTGAGCGGTCAACCATTCTTCGAGTGCTTTGCATTTTTCGGCTTCTCCCTGACCGCCGCTTTCGGGGGCAAGGGCAGGATGCGACGTTAAAAGCGTTTCCAATTCGATAATATTTTCGGTTTGTCCGTCAAGCCACTTACTTATTGTTTTAAAACTCATATGTTACCTCTTTCTTTTATGTGTTTTTTATATACCGCCCATGTGGATGAAACAAGGCTGTCAATGTCCGAATATTCCGCCTTCCAGCCGATCTTTTCGCGCGCATAAGCCGACGTTGCATACAAACAGGCGGGGTCTCCTGCGCGGCGGCCAGTGTGAACGGCGGGAATGGGCTTGCCCGTAATGCGCCGGGCGGCTTCAAGCATTTCCGAAACGGAAACGCCGTTTTCGCTTCCCAAGTTGACGGTTAAGCTTTCGTTGTTTTTTACGATGTATTCAAGGGCCTTTACGTGGGCAATCGCTAAATCTTTTACATGTACGTAATCGCGGATGCAGGTACCGTCGCGCGTATCGTAGTCGGTACCGAAAATCTGCAATTCTTTGCGCATACCGCAGGCGGTTTCCATAATAACGGGCAAAAGGTTTGCGGGGTTTTGCTCAAGTCCCGTAATAACGCCGTCCGGATCATAGCCTGCCGCATTAAAATAACGCAGGGCGGCGAATTTTAAGCCTTTGAGTTTATCGTACCACGCCATGTAGTGTTCAATATCGAGTTTTGTAAAGCCGTAATAATTTTCGGGATTTGTCGGGTGTTTTTCATCGATGGGTAAATATTCCGGAGAACCGAAAACGGCTGCGGAAGAAGAAAAAACCATATACTTACAGTTATGTGCAAGGGCGGCGTTTAGAATATTGATAGTACCCGAAATATTGTTTATCGAATATTTTTCGGGCTTTATCATCGATTCGCCTGCCGCCTTAAAAGCCGCCAAATGGATAAATGCGTCAAAGCCCCGCGCAAAGGCCGCATCGAGGGCTTCAGGGTGTAAAATATCGCCTGCTATAAAGCCGTTTTCGGGAAAAAGATTTTGAAGCAAGCCCGACGAAAGATTGTCGAACACCGTTATCTTATGGCCCGATGCCATAAGTTCTTTTACAGCGTGGCTTCCGATATAACCGGCGCCGCCTATAACCAATACATTCATACTGACTCCGTTTCCGGCGTGTTTCGGTTTTTATTTTAACTGTGCACAAGACATCGCCGGCCGCAAAAAGTATAACCGAAAGGGCAAAAAACTGCAATGTTTTACAGGCCGGGCAGGCGCCTTTGGTTTATGTGGTTACAGTTTCGCCGGCTTTTAAGCGTTCGACGGGAATTCGCTCGGGGTATTTGCCTTCGGTAAGAATTTCGGTTAAATATTTATTGTCCAAAATCATATCGTCGCGGATAAGCTGCCAGTTGCATTTTTTACGGAAGATGATTTTAAAAAACAAAAAATTCATAAGGGGTCCGACGACAGGCGTTGTCATGCCGAACGATTCGGTATGCGAAAAGCGGCAGCCTTCTTTTGTCCGTGTTCCTTCAAACGTGATAAAAGCGGTTCCCTTATCGCTTTTGAATACGAACAAAAAACGGTTATCGTCACGCTCGCTCGTTACGATGGTGCCGGTTACATCGTAGTCGAGACCCATAACGATTTCGTAAAAGCGGACTTTGCTGCCCACATTTACGTTTCCGTCATAAAGCTCGCACGCCAAATGATAGGGACTCCACTTTACGAATTCTTCTTCGAAATTGTCGGCCCACGCGCAGAGTTTTTCAAACGGCGCGGGAATATCAACCTGTTCGTGTAAGGTTATCATATACAAGCCTCCTGTATTTTTCTTTTTCTGCAGCCGGCGCATTTAAAACGCGGGCGCAAAAGTCGATCATGGAATCCATAAGTTTTCGAGCATTGCCGTCTTTTTTTTCATGTACATAGCCGAAATCGTACATCATTTCCCCGATGCCGCCGGCAATAAAAACGGCCGTTTTATGAACAGTTTCGGCGTCGGCTTTGTACCAACTCAGCGAGCGTATGAATATTTCCCAAACTTCAACAAATTTTTGCGTCAGTTCTTCTTTGAGTTTTAAAGCATACAAAAGATTGTCCGGCGAGGATGCGGCTTCTTTTCCGTGTACATCTTCTTTTACCGTTTTTAAAAACAGGGAGGTTGCCTGAGCCATAAGAGTGTGCGCATCGTTTTTATGCGCGTCGATTGTATCCTGCACGGCCTGTATATAGCGCTCGGTGTAGCGGCGTAAAACGGCACGGTAAATTTCTTCTTTCGATTTAAAATAATAGTAAAAAACGCTGGGCGAAGATGTCCGGTCGTTTGCGGTATCCAAAATATCCCGTACCGAAGTGTTTATATAGCCTTTTGAAAAAAACAGCGAGGCCGCCGCGTCGATCAATTGATTTTGCCTGATTTTTCCGGCATCTTTTTTTTCGGACATATTTTTTCCGCCCTTATAGAACAATATTCTATAAACATTATAGAATATTGTTCTATAAAATGCAAGGATAAAAAACGCTTGCCTGTGTGTCTTTTTTTCTATATAATTCCGTTATGATTAAACGGCTTGAACAAATGGCTGAACGGTTTAAAGAATTGAATGAGGCCGTTCAGGATCCGGAGTTGATAAAAAATCCGAAACAATATAAAGATGTGATGCGCGAACATTCGCATTTGTCGGAGGTAATGCGCGAATTCGAGGAGTATAAAAAGCTTTTGCAGGGTATTGAGGACGCAAAGCATTTGATTACCGAAGAAGACGATCACGATATGAAGGAATTTGCGCGCGAAGAATTAAAGGAGCTTGAAGAAAAGCTTCCCGAAATGGAAGAAAAGCTCAAATTTTTGCTGATTCCGCCCGACCCTCTGGAAGAAAAAAATATTATTATGGAAATCCGCGGAGGTGCCGGCGGCGACGAAGCCTCGCTGTTTGCGGCGGATTTGTTCCGTATGTACACGCGCTATGCGGATATGAAGGGCTGGAAGTACGAAATTATGGGCGCAAACGAAACCGAGGTGGGCGGTTATAAGGAAATATCTTTTTCGATAAGCGGAAAATACGTGTACGGCAGTTTGCGCTATGAGGGCGGGGTTCACCGTGTTCAGCGTGTGCCGGAAACCGAATCGCAGGGGCGCGTGCATACAAGTGCGGTTACGGTGGCGGTGCTGCCGGAGGCCGAAGAAACGGAAATCGAAATACGGCCTGAAGATTTACGGGTTGACGTGATGAGGGCGGGCGGCCCGGGCGGTCAGTGCGTCAACACAACCGATTCGGCGGTGCGTCTTACCCACTTGCCGACGGGCTTGGTGGTTATTCAGCAGGACGAAAAAAGTCAGATAAAAAACAAAGCGAAGGCTATGCGCGTTTTGCGGGCGCGGCTTTTCGATTTGGAAGAGTCCAAAAAAAATGCCGAGCGGGCGGCGGCGCGCAAAAGCATGGTCGGTTCGGGCGAGCGCTCCGAGCGTATCCGCACTTATAACTTTCCGCAAAACCGCGTAACCGACCACCGCATCAATTTAACATTGTACAAGCTCGATTACATTATGCAGGGCTATTGCGACGAGCTTATAGACGCTCTGTGCATTTACGCAAAGGAAGAGCGGCTGCATAACGAATTGTAAAAAACGGCGGCGGTATGGATATAAGCGTGTTTCAGGTTGCAGGGCCTGTTATGACCGGGCCTTCGAGTTCTCACACGGCGGGGGCGGCGCGCCTTGCACGTATTGCCGCGAACATTGCACGGCCGCCCTTTGCAAAGGTGAGTTTCGGCTTATTCGGAAGTTTTGCCGAAACGGGACGCGGGCACGGAACGGATAAGGCTTTGGTCGCAGGCGTTTTGGGTTTTTACGAAGACGATGAGCGCATTGCCGACTCCTTTTCGTACGCGCGCAACGCGGGTTTGGCCTTCGACTTTTACGAAGCCGATTTGGAAGGCATGCACGAAAATTCCGCCCGGCTTACCTTTACGAAAAACGACGGCTCAAGCTGTGAAATTACCGGCTCTTCGGTCGGCGGCGGGAGAATCCTTGTAAAATCAATAGACGGATTCGACACCGAATTCGCGGCGGAAACAAACACCCTCATTGTGTTTCAAAAAGACGTTCCCGGCGTTATAAGCGAGATTTCGGGCGTTTTGGCGCAAAACAAAATCAACATAGCGGTTATGAAGGTGAGCCGTAAAGAACGCGGCGGCTTTGCATGCTGTATTATCGAAACCGATTCGGCCGTTGAAGCGGGTATAAAAGAAAAGCTCGACGCATTGGCGAACGTGCTTTCGGTGATTGTCATAAACGTGTAGGTGAGCTGTGTATCGGAACTTTGAACAATTGTGTGCGCTGTGCGCTGCGGAAAAAAAACCTCTGTGGCGTCTTATTTTGGATAACGAGTGCGCCTTGCAAAACACAAGCAAAGAGGCGGTTTTTGCCGAATTGGATAAGCGCTTTAGGGTTATGGAAGAATCGGCTTTCAAAGCCCTGAACACTCCCTTGAGCGCCGAGCGCAGTCTTATAAGCGGTTACGCAAGCCGCCACCACGCATATACACAAAAGGGCTCTTTTTTATGCGGCAGCTTTATAAACCGCGTTATGTCGCTTGCCCTTTCGGTGTCGGAAGTGAACGCTTCGATGGGGCGCATTTGCGCCGCCCCGACCGCCGGTTCAAGCGGGATTATCCCTGCGGTTTTGATTGCTCTGTATGAGCGGGAGTTTCCCGTCGATACGGGGCATACGGCGGACTCAACTGATAAAGCGGAAGCTGCGGCAGGTTCGGTCGACAAAGCGGGTGCGGCGGACGGTCAAACTTTATCTGCCTCCCGCAAAAAAATTCTCTGCGCACTTTTAACCGCGTCAGGACTCGGTGCGGTTATCGTAAAAAATGCAACCGTTTCCGGGGCCGAGGGCGGCTGTCAAGCCGAATGCGCTTCGGCTGCGGCAATGGCTTCGGCAGCTGCGGTTGAATTTGCCGGCGGTACGATCGAACAAAGCATGAACGCTTTTTCTTTTTCTCTTATGAACGCGATGGGCCTTGTGTGCGACCCCATCGCCGGCTTGGTGCAGATTCCCTGTGCCCAGCGGAATGCAAGCCAGGCGGTAAACGCCCTTATAAGTGCGGACATGGCGCTTGCGGGCATGAGCTCGCCCGTTCCCCCCGATGAAGTGCTTGAAGCGATGTTCCGTACGGGGAAAATGCTTCCCGCAGCCCTCAAAGAAACGGCAAAGGGCGGTCTTGCCGCAACAAAAACCGCAAAAAGCTTGGCAAAGGAACTGCTGGGATAAGATGAAAATAATAAGGTTTTTATTTGCAGCCGTATTATTTATAACTTCTTGTCATATAGGAATAAATTTATTTATAAAAAGTAAAGCGGTACCGATTTCAAAAGAAACAATACAAAAGGAGATTTCCGTTGTTTTAACCGATAATCAAATGCAGATTGCAAGTTATATATTTACAAAAAATAAAAATCCGAGATTTAAACATCTTCTTTTGTTGCCGGATATGTTTTCCGTTAAAAATAATGTTGCACGGTATACGGCGGAATTTTATCTTGCAAATAATGACCAAATAAAAACGATAACGACTACGGAGCGTCGGTTTATAATAATTGCAACGGCAAGGTACATTGTCAAACATATAGATTATAAAGATTGTTATAATTATTTTTTTTCAAAGTGTTATTTCGGCCGCAACGTTTTCGGACTCAAAAACGCCTGCAAATTTTACTTTAATAAGAATTCTACGGATTTAACCGAAGCGGAATTTACAAAATTATGTTTACTTATTATGAATCCCGCCAAGTACGATTTTTTACCTTCTTCTATAGACTCCGATAAAGCCCCTCCTTGATTTTTACACACGAAACAGGAATGCCTTATCAGAATATTATTAATTATTATCTGGCGGAATGCGTAAAAGAAAAAAAGCGGATGATGGTTGCATTTTCAAAACAAAACCTCTCAATAATGGGGCATGTGCACTTTTCCTTCCGTTTTCTATTTTTTCTTGACAAAAGAATTGAAGCATAATTATAATATAATTATGGATATACGGTTTGAATGGGATCCGGCTAAAGCCGAAAAGAATCTGAAAAAACACAATATTTCTTTTGACGAAGCTAAAACGGTTTTTTATGATCCGAATGCTTTATTGATTTCCGATCCGGAACATTCTACTGAAGAAGATAGATTTATTATATTGGGGATAAGCGCTTTATCTAAAATATTGGTTGTTTGTCATTGTTATCGTGAAAATGACGCAGTAATAAGAATAATTTCAGCCCGCAAAGCAACAATAAATGAAGCCGGACAATATGGAGGTAATTAAAATGAAAGAAGAATATGATTTTTCACGTGCAATAAAAAATCCTTATTTCGCAAAACTGAAACAACAAATCACCATCAGGCTTGACGAACAGGTAATTGAATATTTTAAAAAAATGTCCGACGAAACGGGAATGCCCTATCAGAATATTATTAATTATTATCTGTTGGAATGCGTAAAAGAAAAAAAGCGGATGAAGGTTGCATTTACAAAATAAAGCCTCTCAATAATGGGCAAGAAGGAATTTGTAATACGGGCGTTCCGGCGTCGGCTGTTTTATAGGCTAAGGCAGGGGCAAGCCGCGGCATACTATATTGGCGGCAAAGTTTTAAATAGATATAATAAAAGGGTGCATTTTTTTGTGAAATATATTATAATGAATTTGATAAATACGTTTACGGAGGTGAAATATGGCCACATCAAGTTTAGCAAAATCGTTTGTTCTAAAAACAAAAAAAGAAACCGCTAATTTTGTAAAACTGTTTTCGGAACAGAAAAATCAAAAGCCGTTAAAAGATGTACATATTGAAACTCTTTCACAAGAACGTTTAAGTAAATTGATCCATGCAAAAAGAAAATAGTTTTGAGCTTATCCGGCTATTTGATTTATTGGCAACAGAGGGCGGAGAAAGCTTTTTAAATCTCGTATCGGATGGATTTTCTTCCATCAATAAGGATGTTGAAGATTTTTAAAAGAAAAAGCCGTTCAATCAACAAAACTTAATACTTCATCAACCTATCTTGTAGTTTCTTCGGAAGCGGATTTTAATATTTTAGGATACTTTACCTTGGCGACAAAAATGCTGACTTTGAAAAAAGACTTTTTGACAAAATCCGAAATAAAAGTTATCAGCCGCTTCGGATATTATGATGAAGATTCTCAGTCTTATAAAATTCCTGCCCTTCTTATCGCTCAGTTCAGCAGAAACTTTAATGAGAAGTCAAAATCCATTAAGGGCTGTGATTTGATGAATGTTGTTTTAAAACAAGTAAAACATATTTTAAATTTAACCAGCGGAAAAACGGTTTTTGTCGAATGTGAAAAAATAGAAAAGGTAGTAAATTTCTATGTAGAAAACGGGTTTCACATTTTAGACAATGAAAGTATGTCTGAAAACAAAAAAGATCTTATACAGCTGTATCGGCTGCTATAACAAATAAAAACGGCACTTTTTTATTCCCGAGAACATAGTGCCGAAATAGAGCAAAAAAGGCCGTTTTTGTGAGAATTTTCAGATAACGCCCCTTCCTGATTTTACACACGGCACAGGAATGCCCTATCGGAATATTATTAATTATTATCTGGCGGAATGCGTAAAAGAAAAAAAGCGGATGAAGGTTGCATTTACAAAATAAAGCCTCTAAACAATGGGCAAGAAGGAATTTGTAATACGGGCGCCGGTTCCGCACTTCGGTCACGCTCATCTGTCCGCTGACGCATTTTTTTTAACGACTGCGCAAAGATAAAAGAATATAGGCGGTACTGATAAAAACCAAACAAAAATAAATGGAATTGTCGGCAAAGGTTCGAGTTAAAAAAGCGCCCGTTCCGGCCCCTATGCCGAAAAAAACGATTACCGATATATATTGTATAAAGCGCCTTCCCGCCGAAGCGTCTTTTTTATACAAAAAAGAATACAAATATTGCATCGCAGTTTTTAAATTGCCGGTGATCATTGTCGTTGCGACGGCAGAGCCTTCCAGTTTATTGAAAGTTCCGACTTGAACGGCGGCCAAAAAAGAAACGGTACAAGTTGTAAACAAAGGATGTGTGTGTGCAGAGGTAAGACCTATAACAATCAATACGAGCGCTTTGAATAACAAAACAATTTTTACTTTTTTTGTTTGACTTGCAATAAAAGATACGCTTTTTACATATTCGGATAAAAGAATACCGAACGAAAAAAACAGAATCGGAAGCAAATACTGCCGAACGCGGCCGTATTCGCCGTTAAAAAGGGAAATTGAAAGCAAAACCAAATTGCCCGTTTGCGCATTTGCAAAAACGCCGTTTTTTAAAATAAAAGTATATGAGTCCAAAAAGCCGCCTAAAAGGGCAAGAACAAGAGCGACATAAAGACTTTCGTGAATGTCGGCGGATATTGTTTGCTTTTTTTTATTCATTGCCGTTTTTCCATGTCCTCGAAACCGGGCGGATTTTTATATTTGTTTTATAAACAAAGCTTCAAACAGAGGAAACCAAAAATCAAAACCGTTTCCTATCTTTTGCCTGTTTGCGCACAAAACGGCTATGGCGGCAATTGCCGCTCCGATTTGCTCATCGGTTAAGGAGATGTTCATGTTTTTCTTTTTCCAAATTTCCCGTATGCGCTTGATAAAATCGGCATTATCCCGGGCCGCCGCCGGATCCTCATTCCATACCAAAACTTCAAGCAACCCGGCGTTATCGCCTGCGTACAATTTATTCGTTGCCGTTTTGCGCAAAAAACCGTCCGCCCAGTCTTTAAAAAAATCCTGCGGACTTATATTCTTTTTTTCTATCGTTTCCGCAATTGCGCTGCGTATTTTGTTTTTTTCGTCGCGCAAAATTTCGTTGTACAAACTTTCTTTGTCTTTATAAAAATTATAAAAACCGCCCAGAGAAATACCGGCTTTTTCGGTCAGCATTTGTATTCTAAATGCTTTAAACCCGTACGCACCGAACATATCGGCGGCTATCTCTTTTATTTTTTTGCGTAATGCTTTACGCTCCTCATCGGTATACGCGCGTCCCACAACTCCTCCTTTATTTATCGTGTCTGTTTTATCATAACTTGTGTAAAAGAGAATTGCAATACGGCCGCCGTCTTTGCTGCAATACGCCGGCCGCCTGCACGTAATAAACCTTGCCGCTAAAAAAACACTTGAAACATTTCATAGATAGGTATATTATAAAAATGTTATATAAGACTAATTTTTTAGGAGGAAGTCTATGACAAAAAAAGCCTTATGTATACTACTCTCTCTTTGCGCCGCCTTGATTGCAGCTACGGCGGATGCGGCTGCGCAGGATGTAACGGGACGCGATATTATGCTTAAAGCCGAAAACCGCGAAAAAGCCGATACAAGTTCTTTTCAAATGGAAATGATTTTAATCAATGCGGGCGGAAGCAAACGGGTTCGTGAAGTTTCGGCATATAAAAAAGAATATGCAGGCGAAACAAAAAGCGTTATGGTCTTTTTAAAGCCCGCAGACGTTACGGGAGTCGGATACCTTTCGTTTTCGTATGACGAAGCAAGTAAAGATGACGACCGCTGGCTCTATATGCCGGCATTAAAAAAATCGCGGCGCATAAGCGGTTCTTCCGGCGGGGATTATTTTATGGGAACCGACTTTACCTACGACGATATGAGCGGTCATAAAACCGACGACTACGAGCACAAACTCTTGGGAACGGAAACTCAGGGCGGTAAAACCTGCTGGAAAATCGAATCGACGCCCAAACAAAAATCCGCATATTCCAAATTCGTTTCATGGATCGACCGGGAATCCCTTTTGCAGACAAAGGCCGAATTCTATGACAAACAGGGAGCTTTGTTAAAAGTTTTGACTGCCGACAGCATAGAAAAGGTAAACGGTTTTTGGATTGCAAAAAAAATGGAAATGGTCAATGTGCAAAAAAAACATACAACCGTTTTGCTGACTAAAAAAATCGAATTCAATAAAGACATTCCCGACTCGTTTTTCCGCGTATCTTCTTTGGAATCGGGAAAAATAAAATAAGGTTGCCCTGTAAAGGAAACCTTGGGCCGCATATAAGGGAACAGTACTCTTTATTGCGGGTCGCTATATATAAGGAAGTGTTATATGAAAAACTCATTTTTTTCCGGACTTTCGGTTCCGCTGTGTATAGCCGCTTTTGTGCTTTGCCTGTTTCCCGCCGGCGCTCAGGATACGGGAAGCGAAGATTTTTTTGAAAACGAAACAGTACTTGCACTCGATTTCGGCGGAAAAGTTCAAACCGTACACGGCGTGCAGCTTGTATCCCCCTTTGATTATGCCGCGTCCCGCACCCTCGCGGAAATCCGCGGCGAAGCCGCTTTCGGAAACTCAAGCGCCTTTGTGTCCTTTTGCGCCGAATACAATTACCGCAGCAAATCCCGTACGGGTTTTCGTTTAAATGAAGCTTATTACCGCTATACCGGAGATTTTTTGGATTTTACGGCGGGACGTCAAATTATTGCATGGGGGCAATCGGACGGCTTCCGCTTAACCGATGTGTTTTCCGCACGGGACCTGCGCGATCCTGTCGGCTCGGATACGGATTCTTCACAACGTGCCGTTGATGCGCTTCGCCTGCGCTTTTTGCACGATGTCTTTACCTTTGAAGTTACCGCCGTTCCCTTTTTTACGCCGGATAAGCTTCCGCCCTTTTTTTTCGAAAGCGCCGCGGACACCGAATTTTTTTCAATCGATTTGCCGCGAACGTTTGAGATAGGAGGCATGAGCGTGCCGATTAAATACAGTTTGCAGCATGCCGAACGCCCGCGTAAATTTACGGACACCGAAGCCGGAGCGCGCCTGTCGTTTTTTTTCCCGCTCATGGACTTTTCCCTTTCAGGCTTTTACGGTTGGGATAAAACGCCCTATTACGAACGTACAACAGGAGGGATTACAAATCCGATAAACGTCACGCTGCACGAAAAATATGCGCGCATCGCAATGGCCGGTTTTGACGCGGCAATTCCCGCAGGAGATTTTCTTATCCGCCTTGAAGGCGCATGGATAGGCGGCCGCCGCTTTAACCCGCCGTTAGACAAGATTTTTAATCAGCCCGCCGAAAAAAATCAGCTTTTACTGCTTGCAGGCTTCGATTGGAATTACCGCGGATGGTTTGCGAGCCTCCAATACTTTGAAGACTTAATCGTCGACCGCAAAGACGACACACAGCGCGAAATGCATGAAGGTTTTGTAAGTTTTAATGTAAGCAAAACGCTTTTGCGCGATACGCTTAAACTTTCGGCAGCGGGCTCCGTCGGAGCAAACTACGGCGATATGTTTGCAAAGTTTTCGGCAGACTATGCCCTTACCGATAATCTGCACACAGTCATCGGCGCCGACGTGTACACAAAGGGGGTTGACGGCAAAGGCCGCTTCGCCGCAATGAAGGCTTTAAACGCTTTGTGGATAAAAGGAACTTTCAGCTGGTAAATACATTCAGCCGGTAATAATTCAGCCGTAAATCCGGCACAAAAGAGGTATATATGTCATTGGTAAAAATCAATTTATTTTTTAAAGCACTGGGTGCGTTTATCGTAAAAAACAGAATAGCGCTTCTTTTAGCCCTTGCTCTCGTAAGCGTATTGGGAATAAGCGGACTTCCGAAGCTTCATGTCGAAAGCAACGATTCGGCATGGCTTGCCGACAGTGAGCGGCAAAAACGTAAAAACGAAGAGTTTGAACGGCTGTTCGGAAACAACGAAACGGTGGTTTTGCTTGTCGAAGCCGAAGATGTCTTTCATCCCGGCGTTTTAAAATTGATAGAAGATATGAGCGCGGAACTTCTTGAAAAAGTTTCATACGCCGATACAATAACTTCGATTTTAACGGCCGATGTAACGGTGGGCACCGAAGAGGGTTTGGAAATTCTGCACCCCTTTGAAGACGGCATCCCTGAAGACGCTTCGGCCATACAAAAGGCAAAAGAACTTATGCTTTCGCGCGATTCGATAAAAGACAAGCTGGTATCCGCAGACGCAAAAGAAACATGGGTGATTCTTTCGTTTGCCCCCTTCCCCGAAGAAAGCGAATGGAAAAAAACGGGTGACGTAGACCCCCTCTATACGACAGGAAATGAAGCCATAGCGGTTGTAACCGATCCCAAATGGCAAACGGGCCTTTGTACGGTAAAAGCGGCGGGACTGCCCTATACCGAGGCCGAAGAACGAGTTGTTTCAAAAAAAGAAGCGGGACGCTCGATTATGCTCGGTTTTATCGCGATGGTTGTGCTGCTTATTGTCTTTTTGCGCTCAATCCGCGGAACCCTCGTTCCGATTGCCGCCACCGGCTTGGGTATTACTACCGTATTCGGCATTATGGCCTATTTCGGTATAAGAGCCGATTCGAATATGATAACCCTTCCGGTTATGCTTGCAATGGCGCTTTCGGTCGGCTATTCGGTACACTTGTTTTCTTCGTTCCGCCGTTATTTTTATATGCACGGAAAACGAAAGCAGGCGGTTATCGAGTCGGTTGAAAACACCGGCTGGGCACTGTTGTTTACCGTTATCACAACCGTCGGTTCTTTGTTGTCCCTGTTGACCACCGGTTTAACGTCCGTGCGCTGGGTAGGCTCCGCCTGTGCCGCAACCGTATTTGCGGTATACATCTATGTTTCGATTTTAATCCCGATTTTATTGAGTTTCGGAAAAGATACGCAGCCGGAAAAAATAAAGGCGGCCGCACGCTCTAAAACAACGGACGAAAAATTCGAACGCTTCGGTTCTCTCGTCTTAAAAAGACGAAAACCCGTTTTAATTATATTCAGCATCATCACCGCCCTGCTTATTCCCTCCGTTTTTTTTATAAGCGTGAACATGGATTCGTTCAATTTTATGGGAACCCGTATTCCCTATACAAAGCGTTTGTACGAAATTACGCATTCGCAGCTCGGTTCCTACTTTAATTACAATATTATGATTTCGTTTGAAGATACGGACGCCGTCAAAAATCCCGAAGTTTTAAAAAATCTCGATATTTTATTGAACGAAACGGGAGAACATGAAAGCGTAAAAAAAATAGCCGGCAAGCCTAAAATCTTTTCCGTCCTCGATATTGTAAAAGAGATGAATAAAAGCCTGCATGCGGACAATCCGGCCTATTACACCGTTCCGGACGACGCCGATCTTTTAAATCAGCTTTTGTTTTTATACGAAATTTCCGGCGGCGATCACACCCGATGGGTAAACGACGAATTCAGCATACTGAGGGCGACCGTTGAACTGAAATCCTTTAATGCAAATCAATTGGTTGAAAGCATTAAGCAAACAGAAAAACGCGCCGCCGAACTTTTTCCCGACGGAGATTGTTTTTTGGTCGGGCCTGCGGTTCAATTTGCCGAAATGAATAAAATTATCGTATACGGCGAAATAAAATCCTTTTTATCTTCGCTCATCGTGATTGCCTTATTTATGACCCTTGTGTTTGCAAGTATCAAAATGGGACTTATCGGTCTTATTCCGAATATTATGCCCCTCATCGTGATTTCCGCCTTTATGGGCTACCTTAAATTCCCGCTTGACGTTATTACGATGACGATTATCCCCATGCTTTTGGGTATTGCCGTAGACGATACGATTCACTTTACAAATCACGTAAAATTCGAGTTTGAAAAAACCGGCTCATACCGCAAAGCGATTTGCAATACCTTTAATTCGATAGGAAAAACGCTTGCAATGACGACGGTTATTTTATCCGTGTCCTTCGGTATGTATATGACCTGTCTTATCGATGCGATTGCACGGCTCGGATTTTTATGCGTTATCGGACTTTTGGCCGCCCTTATCGCCGACTATACGATGACACCGATTTTAATTTATATTACCAAACCCTTCGGAGCGGAACGGGAAAAATAAAAAAACGGATACGCCGGCGGCATTTTTAGGCGTTTTACACTTTTTGCAGCGCGCCTCTTATATCGTCGAGGATATCGTCGATATGTTCGAGGCCGCAGGAAAAGCGCACCAAGCCGCCGTCTATGCCGGCCGCCTTAAGTTGTTCGTCGCTTAACTGGCGGTGCGTCGCCGAGGCGGGGTGTAAAACGCAGGTGCGGATATCGGCTACGTGTACGACATTCGAAGCAAGTTTTAAGCCGTCCATAAAACGTACGGCGCCGGAACGGCCGCCTTTTACCGTTATGCTGATAACTCCGCTCGCACCGCGCGGAAGGTATTTTTGCGCCGCCGAATAATAGCGGTCGCCTTTAAGAGCGGGGTAACGCACCGACTCGATTTTATCCGAAGACTGAAAAAACTCGGCGGCTTTAAGGGCGTTTTCGCAATAACGTTCCATGCGAAGCGGCAGGGTTTCCAAGCCCAAATTCAATAAAAAAGCCGAATGCGCCGACGTGCAGCAGCCCATATCGCGCATAAGGTGCATGCGCGCTTTTACAATATAGGCGCTGACCCCGAATTCTTTTGTGTAAATAAGGCCGTGATAACTTTCGTCGGGATTTACAAGGTCGGGATATTTTCCCGATGCTTTATGCGCCGCTTGCCAATCGAATTTTCCCGAATCGACAATAACGCCCCCGACTTGCAAAGCATGGCCGTCCAAATACTTTGTGGTTGAATGCACAACAATATCCGCTCCCCATTCAATCGGACGGCACAAAAAGGGCGTCGCAAAGGTATTGTCTATTATAAGAGGTACGTTGTTTTTATGTGCAAGAGCGGACAGTTTTTCTATATCGCAAACGGCCAATGCGGGATTTGCAATGGTTTCGCAAAAAACAGCCTTTGTGTTCGGCTTAAAAGCCGCTTGTATGGCTTCGGCCGAATCGTCGCCGTTTATCCATATGCATTCGATACCCATTTTTTTGAGCGTAACGGCAAAAAGATTAACCGTGCCGCCGTACACTGCGGAAGCCGAAATAATACTGTCGCCGGCCGAACAAATGTTTAAAATCGAAAGAACCGAAGCTGCTTGTCCGCTTGAAGTGAGCATTGCGCCGACGCCGCCTTCAAGGACGGCAAGTTTTTTTTCAACCGCATCGCAGGTAGGATTTGAAAGCCGCGAATACATGTGCTCGCTGGGCATATTAAAAAGGTCGGCAATATGTTCGGTGGAATCGAAACAATAGGTTGTGCTTTGTACAATCGGAACAACGCGCGGTTCTCCGTTTTTCGGCGTGTAGCCGGCATGCAAACATTCGGTTTCTATACGCATATTATTCTCCTATGGCGTAAAATTATCGCGTAAAATGCAGTGTGCCTTCAGTATATGCAGCCGTCATAAAAATTGCAAGATATAAAAAACGCCGTTTCGTTCTTTTTTATTTTTTCCAAAAAGCGGGCATAAAAAAAACAAGCATGGTATATAATTCCAACCGGCCGGTTATCATAGCAAAGGAAAGCCAATACTTTGTAAAAGAAGAAAAAGAACCGAAATTATAAGCAGGTCCGACATTCCCGAAGCCGGGGCCTATATTGCCGGTTATAGCCAACGATGCCGTTACCGATGTTAATAAATCGGCTCCGTCGACAGCCGTAATTATCGCCGTTATCATAACCACAAAAAAATATAAAAACATAAAGGCCGACACATTAAATACCATATCTTTTCGCGCAGCATGCTTGTTCAATTGAATGCTGAACACCCCATGCGGATGCAGCATTCTTTTTACCTCAATACCCATTTGTTTTCCCATAATAACCCAACGGATAACCTTAATGCCGCCGGCCGTCGAACCGGAACAACCGCCGATAAACATAAGAAAAAATAACACAGCTTGTGCCGCCGGATGCCATTTGGAATAATCCGCGGTAGAAAAGCCCGTTGTGGTTATAATTGAAACGACATGAAAAGCAGCATAACGGAAAGCGGTCCCGAAAGAATGATACAAGGGCATAATAAAGGGAACAACAATAAAAATCGCCCCGAAAACAATGGTCAAATAAGCTTTGAGTTCCGTATTTTGTAAAAGTTCAATACCCCGCCCTGTAAACAAACGATAATATAAACTAAAGTTTACTCCGGCAAAAAGCATAAAAATTATACAAATCCATTCGGCCGGAACGTTTGCAAAACCTCCCAAGCTGAGATTTTTAGAGCTGAACCCTCCCGTTCCGACGGTTGCAAAGCTGTGGCCGAGCGCATCGAAAAAATCCATACCGGCAAGCATTAGCAGTACGGTTTGTACAAGAGTAAAAGCAATATAAATAAACCACAATATTTTCGCCGTTACGGTTATTTTCGGGGTAATTTTTCCTTTTTCCGGACCGGTCGTTTCCGCCTTTATCAACTGAAACCCGCCGACCCCCAAAATAGGCAATAAGGCAACCGTCAGCGCAACAATCCCCATACCGCCAAGCCAATGCATTTGCATACGCCATAAGTTAATTGAACGCGGTAAATTTTCAACTTCGGCTAAAATTGTGGCTCCGGTGGTTGTGTATCCCGAAACGCTTTCAAAAAGCGCGTCCGCAAAATCGGGAATGGCGCCGGAAATCATAAACGGAACGGCGCCTAAAAAACTGGTGCTTACCCACGCAAGCGCGACGACGGCAAAACCGGAACGGGACGTCAGTTTAAATTCTCGGCGGCGGGTGGAAAAAAACAATACAATTTCAACAATAAAACAAAAGATAATAGGTATCAAAAAGGAAGATATAACGCCGTATTCTCCGTATGCCAATGCCGCACAAATCGGCAATATCATTGTGGCGGAAACAAGTGCTAAAAGCAATCCGAGAATCCGGACAAGAGAAACAAACATCAGTTTCCCACCCCGAACAAATCCATTGTTCTTTGAATATCTTTTGTATAGGTAAGCATCACAAGACGATCTCCGGCTTCAAACACCGTGTTTCCGTAGGGAATGACAAACTGCTTTGTCCCTTGTTCTTGAATAAGCAAAATAATAAAAGATCCGGGAACGGCGATATCTTTAAGCGCTTTACCAAGGACGGGAGCCGACGGCGGCAAAACGGCTTCTATTATTTCCAGTTCGCCTTCGGCAAGCGTATGAATTCCGGTAACGCTTTTTCCGCGCAAATGACTTAAAATACTATCGACGACGGCATCTTTTATCGGAACGGCAACGTCTATCCCTATATTGCGCGCGATAGTCGCATAATTGCTGCTTTGTACTAAACACACGGCCTTACTTACGCCCAATGTCTTCATATAGGCGGAAGTTATCATATTCAATTCATGGTTGCTTGTTGCCGCGATTACCAAATCAAAGACGCTTAAATCTTCTTCTTCTATAAAACTTTCATCGGTAACATCCGCATTATATACGGTTGCCGAAACAAATCTTTCCGCAGCTTCCTTCGCCCGCTTCGAATCCGCTTCTATAATGACAAAATCTTGACTCGCTTTATTTTTTTTACCGAAAAACCCGAAAGGAAACAGCGGTTTTTTTTGTAATATCAAATTTTCGGCAATACCGGTTCCTATACGGCCCGCCCCCACTAAAGCGATTTTCTTTAATACGTCTATTTTGGAACCGCATAGGTGAAGGAATTCGGGTAAGCTGTCTTTGTGGAGCACCAAACCTATGCGCATTCCGGCTTTAAGCACCGTCGAACCTGTGGGTAAAAAGAATTTTTCTTCGGTTTCGATAAAACCTACTAAAAATCCGGTCGAAGTAAGTTTTCGCACATTTTGAATTCGCTTACCGGCAAGCGCGCTTTTTTCTTCGATATATAGAGAAACCAATTCAAAATCACAGTTTTCAAAATCCACCACTTCGGTAACCGCACCGTGTTCAACCGCCGTTACAATAGCTTGTGCCGCTTCAACATCCGGGTGTACCATAAAATCTATACCGTATAAGGGCCTTGCCCCTTTTTCTTTTCCGTCCTTTTTTTTGCCCGCAACATCGGCATAGTAATCGTAATTACGCACACGCGCAATTTTAATAATATCCGGATATACCGAATCGACGAGCGAACAGGTTATCATATTCAATTCATCGGACTCGGTAACGGCCACAAGGGCATCGGCCTTTGCAATACCGGCCTCTTCCAACACGGTTAAATTATTACCGGTCGCCTGAATTACCATACAGTCAAGTCTATTCGAAACATGGCGTACCGTTTCTTCATTGCTTTCGATAATAACCACATCATTTTTTTCGGATATCAAGCGACGCGCAAGCTGTACGCCGGTAAAACCCGCACCGATAATGATAATTTTCATACCTACCCTTCGGATTTTGAATTGAGCTTCGAAACCTTACGCTTTGAAATACCTTGAAAAGAGCCTACAACGGCTGTGCATAATACAAGGGCGGCCGCAGCCTCCAAAAAGCTGTTACCGACAAGAACCGCCCACATTACTTCCATCGGAATTGCGGAAGCCAAAACCAATGCTCCCAGTACAAAAATTGCATGTATAAGCGTTCCCAAAAAGGCGGCTGCCGCTATACTCACTAAAGCAAGGCAGGGACAAATCCGGTTTAATACGGCCGAACCTCCTTTATAAAGCAAAAAAACGGCGGCGGCGAACAGTAAACGCGGCACAACCGAAATAAGCGGGTTTTGAAAAAAGGGGTCTATCGGACCGGCAGGAGAAACGGCGGCATACACCAAAGATGATACACCGAACACGGCACCGACACCCAAGCCCGCCCACAATCCGTCAAACCCGTTCGGATTTAAACAAACCGCTAAAATAACGGGTATGTGCAATATCGTAATTGCCGCCCCGCTGAACCACGGAATAAAACCCAATCGCGTTACGGTAAGTAAAACCGTAAGAGCGCCCAATGCCGCGGATATTGCAACAATCCGGCTTGCACTATTTTTTCTAAAACCAATATCTTTCATAAAAAAGAGTGTAACACAAAAAATCGAAAAGGAACAGCACCGGCTCACATCCTTCTTGTCGAAGTACAACGGTTTTGTTAATATAAAGTGCGTCCTGCAACCAAACAAAGTGCGGCGACGCGGCAAGATTTTTCCATAAGGAGCCTATGCTATGGAGGAATTTTTTACCCTGCTGCTTTTTGTGTTTATTTTATTTGTAATAATCAATGCAATACGGCTGTCCGCAATAAAAAGCAGAATAAAAAGACTCGAATTGACGGTCGAAACCTTAGAGCGTACCGCCTCAATAATAAATACGGGAGCCGCCGTACCTGAACGGCAGGGCACAACCTGTGCGCCAACCGACTGTACCGCACAGCCCCTACAGCCTGAGCCGGAAGAATTTAAGGTGCCGATACCGCTGACGGAATCGCCGTCGGGGCAAACTTCGACAACAGAGGATTGCGCACATCCTCTCTCGGCGGCATCGGCCGCATCCGTTCCCGCAAAGGCTTCTTACAGCGCTTACGAGCCGCCGTTCTCTCGACAAAAAAACGAAAAAAAACGGCGACAGGCGGCTTTTGAAAACTTTATAAAAAAACAACTTTCCATAGAATCGGTTGTAACAAAACTGGGTATTTTGTTGCTGCTCATCGGTATCGGCTATGTATTTAAACTCATACATGAAAAAAGCCTTATCCGCGAAGAATATATTTTGCTTGTAGGCGTCTTTGCAGGAGGCGCCTTAACGGGATTCGGTTTTTTTGTGCGGCACAAAAAACGTATTGTTTTGGCACAAGTTTTGTTCGGCGGTGCCATTGCGGTTTTGTATCTTACCGCTTTCGCCGCCTATGTCCGTTACCGGATTCTCGACGACGGTATAGCCTTTATTTTTTTATCCCTCATTACAATCAGTGCCTATATTTTGGCCTTGTCCATCGATTCTCTGTCCGTATCCGTTATAGGCCTTTTGGGCAGTTTATTTATTCCGTTTATTATAGATTCAGGCTTTTTCGGGCTTACTTCTTTCGGCCTTTATATACTGGCCGTTGCGATTATGTCGTCGATTGTATATTTCTTTAAGCGGTGGCGCGTTTTACAATTTGCATCGATTGTTTCACTTTTAAGTGTGCTCACAAAATTGCTGCTTTTTTCTTCGTTTACACCCCGTGACGCACAGCTGTTTTTAGGTTTAAGCACGGCTCTTTGGACAATTCACGCAGTTCCCGATCTCTATGTATTTTTAAGAGGAGCCGAAGTATCCCGAGACAAAATATGCTCGCCGATTGCCGCCGTAATAAACTTCGGATTTTCACTTTTCTTCGGCTTTAAGCTCATCCCCTACGAGGTACTCCCGCCGGGAAGCATATATGTTTTTTTTACCTTTTTGTATGCACTTTTATCATCCCTTTGTTTATTTAAAGACAGAGTCAAAACACTCGGTTACGCCTATATCGGCGGCACCTTGATTTCGGCATATCTTGCGATTATAGACCGACTGCAGTACGACATCGAACCCGCTGCAGTGCTCGGCGTCTGCGCATTTTTATATTGGCTGTGGCGCAAAGACGATAAATACAAGTTAAATATTTTCGCCCACCTTCTTTCGATTGCCGCGCTTTTTATGCTCATTTTTGCCTTAGATCGTGCATACAAAAACAAAACGGTTTTACACTTTACGTTACAGGCTCTTTTATATTTTGTTCCGATGTCGACGGCGGTTTTTTTACAAAAGCCCAAGCTCAAAAAAATCTTTCAAACCCTTGTTTTTCAAGCATACGTATCGATTATTTTGCTTGTTGTACTTTCAAAATTACTACCGCGTCATTTCGATGACCTATGCTTACTTTACGGTCTTTTATTGACGGCTTTGTGCGCCCTGTACAGCTTTGCTCATTACCGCTTCGGTACTTTTTTTTACGAACAAAGTTTATACCTGTTTCCCCCTTTGGCCGCCCTCTTTTTTACCGTCTACGCTTTTGAAAACGGCGAAAAAGCCGTCTTTCCGATACTTTTGCAACTTGCTTCAGGCGGAGCGTTTGCGGGGCTTTCATTTATAAAAGCGCAAGGCAACCGCTTGCGTTTTGTAAACCGTTTGGGCTGTTATACCATTGTTTTAAAACTGTGTTTGATTGATTTTTACTTTTTTTCTTTTGTCCTTGCCTATCCGCTTTTTGCCGCAGCAGTCTGCATACTGCTTGTCGATCGTTTTTATCCGAACTTTTTGGCAGGCTCCGTTACGGCAAAAAAGATAAGTAAAGCTTTCTGGGCGATTCTTTGCGTTTGGTATTATGCCCTGTATGCGTTTGCACGGATTGACGGACTTGACCCCTCGCTTATTAGAACAATCATAAATGTGTGCAACGGCTTGATTTTACTTTTCGTTATATACACATTTAAACCGCGCCGCGCCGTGTTTTTTGCCGCCGTAACCTTGGTGGTTGTTTTTTTCAGTATCACCGAAGCATATATGCGCTTTGAAAACGGCAGCATACTTACGCTTTTATGGGGCTTTTATGCAATCGGCTCTTTTATTTTCTTTTTGAAAAAAAAAGAGCGCCGTTTCGTCTATACATCGCTTGCGTTTATTGTTGCCGTTGCGGCAAAGCTTATTTTTATAGACTTGCATTCGCTCAGCGTTCTGTCCAAAGCGGTAACGTCATCCGTGTTCGGTGCCGCTTTGCTTTTACTCAGCTATGCAGTACAGCCTATGCTTAAAAAATTCGCGCAGCAAAAAGATACGTAAGGAAAAACAAAAATACACACCGATAAAACATAAGGCGATACGGAATTCCGATTTCTATATTTTTTTCTTTTTTGTTTGCCTGTTTCGGCTTTTTGTGATATACTGGAACGGTTGTGAATAAAAGGAGACTATTTCACAGCTAAAAAATGCTTATAAAAAAAGGACGAAAATCATGGCACTACGAAAAAAAATCGTAAAATTGGCACAAATGGTCGGCGGGATAACGGGCGTTATCAATAAGATTGACGAAAATGCCCCCGAATATTATTCTCTTGAATGCTGCGTATCGGATGAACAGGCTGATGTCGCTTTAGCGATGGGCTTAAGAAAGCCGCGGACAATCGAATATATAACAAAAAAAACAAAGCTCCCCAAAGAAAAAGCATATAAACTTGCAATGGAGCTTGCCGACATCGGCGTATGCCGTGTTTCGCATAACGAAAAAGGGGTTGAAGAATTCTTTGTAAATATCTATGCGCCCGGTATTTTGGAAATGATGGTAAACAATGCCGCTTTATTGGAAAAATATCCGCAAGTCGGCCGCGCTTTTGAAGAATATACGCGATTGCGTATTGCCCCCTTGGCGCCCCTTTTGCCGCCGGGAATGGGCATGATGCGCGTTATTCCCATCCAATCGGCAATCGACGGAAACACCCATGCCGTTCCCTATGAACAGCTTTCGTATTATCTCGATAAATACGACACCTTTTCCGTTTCCGATTGTTCCTGCCGCTCTTCCAGGCGTGTTCTTAATCAGGGCTGCGGACATCTCGAACATGATATGTGTATCCATATGGGGACGGGCGCCGAGTACTATATCCGTACCGGTCGTTCGCGCCAAGTTACGCGTGAAGAAGTTAAAGAGATTTTAAAAAAGGCCGAAGAAGACGGCCTTATGCACCAAATGCCGAACATTGAAGGCTTGGGCGAATCGGCGGCTATATGTAACTGCTGTGCCTGTTCCTGCTTTGCCATGCGTGCGGCGACCATGTTCAATACGCCCGATACGGTACGATCAAACTATGTTTCGCAGGTCGATTCCGATAAATGCGTTGCCTGCGGTCAATGCGTGGAAAACTGTCCGACCAACGCGCTTAAACTGGGACAAAAACTTTGTACCAAAACGCCGCTTAAAACGGCAAAAAAAATAAGCTCAAGAGATCATATTTGGCTTAAAAAGAACTGGAACCCCGATTACCGCGAAAACCGCAAAAATGTCGTTGAAACGGGAACCTCTCCCTGTAAAACCGCATGCCCCGCGCACATTGCGGTTCAAGGTTATATAAAACTTGCCGCACAGGGAAAATATAAAGAAGCACTCGAGCTTATCCGAAAAGAAAATCCGCTTCCGGCTGTGTGCGGCCGCATTTGTCCGCGAAGCTGCGAAAGCGAATGTACGCGCGGCGATATCGATGACCCCATTGCAATCGACGAAATTAAAAAGTTTATTGCCGAACAGGATTTGGACAAAAAAACTCGTTTTATTCCGCAAAAAAAACATGATTACGGTAAAAAAATCGCCGTTATCGGTTCGGGCCCCGCAGGACTTTCATGTGCATACTACCTCGCCGAAGACGGATACAAGGTTACCGTTTTTGAAAAATTGTCAAAACCGGGCGGTATGCTTACCGTCGGTATTCCCTCTTTCCGCCTTGAAAAAAGCGTCGTTGAAGCCGAAATCGATATCCTTAAAGAAATGGGCGTTACCTTTCAAACCGATACGGAAGTCGGAAAAGACGTGAGCTTGGCCGAATTACGGAAACAGGGATTTGAAGCATTTTATCTTGCAATCGGCGCACAGGGCGGACGCAAACTCGGCCTTGAAGGAGAAGATGAAAAGGGTGTTATTCCGGGTGTCGAGTTTTTACGCGATGTAAACACGGGTAAAAAAGCTGCGCTGAACGGAAACGTTATCGTTATCGGAGGCGGAAACGTCGCCATCGACGTTGCGCGCACGGCTGTCCGCGAAGGTGCAAAAACGGTTACGATGTACTGTCTTGAATCGCGAAAAGAAATGCCCGCTTTGGATGAAGAAATCGAAGAAGCTTTGGAAGAAGATATTGTAATTCAAAACTCATGGGGGCCGAAGCGCATTATAAGCGAAAACGGTAAGGTAACGGGAATCGAATTTAAAAAATGCGTGTCGGTATTCGATGCGGACAAAAAATTCAATCCGAAATACGATGAAAAAGAAACGATAACGGTCAAAGCCGATTTTATTCTCTTGTCGGTCGGTCAAAGTATCGAATGGGGCGATTTACTGAAGGATACGAAGGTAACGCTGAACCGTAACAATACGGCGGTTGCGGATTCAAGGACCTATCAAACGGCGGAAAGCGATGTATTTGTCGGAGGAGATGTATATACGGGTCCGAAATTCGCAATAGACGCAATAGCGGCCGGAAAACAGGCGGCCATATCGATTCACCGTTTTGTACACCCCGGACAAAGTTTAACTTACGGCCGCGACAGACGCGAATACGTTGCACTGGATAAGGAAAATGTGGTTATCGAAAGCTTCGATACGACAAAACGCCAGCATGCGGGCCACAACACGGAAAACCGCAAATCCTTTAAGGATACGCGCGTAACATTTACCGAAGAGCAGTTAAAAAAAGAAACGGAACGCTGTTTGGGCTGCGGTGCGGTACAAGTTGATCAATATATGTGCGTCGGGTGCGGCCAGTGTACGACAAAGTGTAAGTTTGAAGCTATAAGTTTAACGAAAAAATACGCCAACTTCGCTCCCGTTTACGAAAAGCTTCCGATGACGGTTGCAAAATATGTAGTACAGCGGGGCGGAAAAATCGCCGCATCGTCGGTTAAGCGGATTTTTACGGGAAATTGAGGTTTTTATGCATGAACTCGGTGTTGTATGTGAAGTTTTAAAAACCGTGCAAAAGATAGTCGAACAGGAAAAGGTCAGCAAAATAGAAAAAATCGTTTTGCAAGTCGGAGAACTGAGCGGTATTGTTCCGGCATATCTTGAAGAATGCTTCCCTGCCGCCGTATATAAAACCCCTTTTGAGGGCACAAAGCTTGAAATGGAAGTAATTCCGGGGGAAGTTAAATGCAAGGATTGCAGCGAAGTGTTTAACGGTTTAAAACATAATTTAAAATGTCCCAAATGCAAGGGCGAACACTTGGATGCTTTAAGCGGCAGGGAATTTATTATTAAAGAAATTCTCGCCTGTTAAAAAGCCTCCGCTCTTTGCCGCAAACGCCGCAGTGTTTTTGCACTCATTCCAAAAACACTGCGGCTGCGTTTACAGACGTAAACTGATTTCGCCGGAGAGCAATTCCCGTTGTTCTCCGGAAGAATTTTTCACGATTAAATGCGCGTTATCCGTAATTTCAAGAACTTCGGCCTCATATGTTTCTTGTGCCGACATGACAAAAACTTTTTTTCCGATTATAAAAGAGCGCTGACGATATTCGTTCATAACCTCAGAAGAACAACGTTTTCCCGAACAAATTTCAAAAACGTTTGAAATAAGGCGCGCCGCTAAAACGTTTCTGTCCAGAGATTGTATCTCTTTTTTACCGTCAATACTTATGGCTCCGGCAATATGCTTCAGTTCTTCGGGAAAACCGGCTTCGCTTTCATATACATTTATCCCGATACCGATAATCAACGCTTTACACTCTTGACCGGAAGAAAAAACACCTTCCGTTAAAATACCGCATACTTTTTTTTCGTTTACAAAGATGTCGTTTACCCATTTTATTTTTGCTTCTATGTCGAAGCTTTCAAGCGTTCGGCACACGGCAACTGCCGCAAACGACGTTATCAACGACAGGTTCTCAAGGGGGCTTCCCTGCCGTCCAAGTATATCGGCCGGCTCCGATTTCAAATAAAATTCAGGCATATATATGATACTTACGTATATACCGCTTTGCGCAGGTGAAAAAAAAGAGCGCCCCAAGCGGCCGCGGCCGGCAGTTTGCCGCTCTGCAAACAATACCTGTCCGTGAAGATTTTTTATGTCGGAGTTTTCCGAATCGCATCCCTGCAGCCGCCGTTTCGCTTCCGTACTTGTAGAATCTATCGTTTGAAACACTTCAATTTTTCCCCTGCATGCCGAAGCCGACTCGGATAACAAGGTTTCTATTTTTTGAGCGCTTAAAACATCAGCCATGTAAGGGGGCGCCTAAATGTGTACAAGAATCAACCGGCAGCGTACATAAAATTCCCGACCCCGGCTTTTCAAAACAAGAAAGCTTTTTTATTTCAGCTTCGATTAGGCCCGCTGCAGCCGTTTCGGAAATGATTAAAACAACTTCTTTTTCGGGAACAATTTGTATACCGAAAAAATTCATATCCGCTTCGGTTCCCGTCCCCCTTCCGTCTATTATCGTTCCGCCGGGTGCGCCGGCTTTGCGGGCTGCTTGCATAAGAAGTTCTCCGCAGCCGGAATTGACAATAGCACAAATAAGAGTATGTTTACTTTTTTTTGCCATACTAAGGTTCTCCGTTAAAACGGTAAACAGTATTCCGGTACAATCTTTATACCGGCTTACTTCTTTTTCCCATGTATTAAGGATAAGAGAAAGTGTTGCCTGCGAAGAAAAAAAAGCAATCACCGCCTTTTTAGTCGTTCCCAAGCCCAATCGCTGCAATAATAAAAGGCTTGCCGTTCCTTTGCCTGAAAGAACAAAGAACTGTCCGGTATGAAATGTCCCGGCCGCCGCAATAAAATTGTCCGCATAGTGTTCAGGGATAATTACAACTGCAAGTTTTTCCATAATTTATCCGCTTATATTTTACAATAAGCCGAACATATTGGCAACCAAAACGGCACTTATTTTAGCGGCTTTTTTTTCTTCATAAACTTCATCGGTGTTTTCAGCCATATCCGAAATACTGCGGATAATTACAAAAGGAACGGAACAAAGATAACATACTTGGGCAACGGCCGCGCCTTCCATTTCAACACAAGCGGGATTACACAAAGACCGTATGTCTTCCCGGCGGCCGGCCGTATTGACAAATACATCCCCGGAAGCAACCCGGCCTTCAACCAAGCGTACCGCCGGTTTTTCCGAGTACTTATTCCAGGCGTTTTTTGTGCACTCGATTAAAAAAGGATCCGCTTTAAAAGCAATTGTATTTACCCCCGGAACTTCACAGGGTTTATATCCGAACCCTGTCGCATCGACATCGTGGTGAACGGCATCTGAAGAAACAACAACATCAAAAACATGCAACCCGTCTTTTATACCGCCGGCAACCCCCGTATTGATAACATGCGTCACTGAAAAACAATGTATCAATAAAGCGGCGCACATAGCGGCATTCACTTTTCCGACACCGCTTTGAACGATAACCGCTTTTTTTCCGTTTATTAAACCTTCATAAAAAAAAAGGCCGTTTTTTTGTACGGTTTTAGCTTCCGTAAGAATTTCTTTTAGATACTCAACTTCGACAGCCATTGCGCCGATAACACCGATTTTCATTCCAAACCCTCTCATTTCTCTTTTTGCGCAAAAAAAGACAAAAAACAGCAATAAATGCAAAAAAGTATTGACATTTTTTTTATTGTTTTGTATATTTTATTCAGCAGCAACAATCATAAAAAGGGTCGCTTTTCCTCCTCCTTTGGCGGCCCTTTTTTCATTTTAAAGCAATTCGCATCTTTCTGCAAGGGTTGTTGTATCTCGGCATCATTAAAGCGCCTTTCGGAAAAACATGCGTGCAAAAGAGTGTTTCTGAGCAGCGCTTGTAATATAAAAAATCAAGATGCATTTATAGACAAAATTGTATATGTAGGGCAGGATAAAGCTTTTCTCCACTAAAAATCAAAATTTAGCTTTAATCTATCAACCAGCTTTGTAAAATTTTGGTAGATAGCAAAGTATGCTTCTCTATTTTCTTCATCTGGGTAAAAAAATTTCTCTTCAAGCTTTACAAATTTTGATACAGCATCGGACAAAGAGTAAAAGCTTTGGATACCCAAACCTGCAAGAATTGCTGCGCCAATGCCTGCTTGCTCACGCATTAAAGAACGTTTCATTGGTATACCCAAAATATCAACTATCATCTGCACCCAAAATTCACTTTGAGCACCGCCTCCTGTTATAATAATTTTTTTGGGAAGTTCCTTTTTTTGATTCAAATAAACAAAGACATCTTTTAGAGAAAAGCTTATCCCCTCCATTACCGCACGAATAAGATGAGAACGGGTATGTTTTGCCTTCAACCCCCAAAAAACACCACAAGAGTTTGCCATTAATCGAGGACATCTATCTCCTAGAAGATAAGGTAAAAAAAACAATTTATCACACCCAGGTAAAACGGAAGCAGCAAACATATCACTCTCCGAATAAGACGTCAAACCAAACAAATCTTTTACACACCAACGAAGGGCCGTTCCACAATTAGGCACAGCCCCCATAAGATACCAAGAATTAGGAAGAATATTATTAAAAGTGTGTGTTTTTAATTCGCTATCGTACCAAAACTTGTTAAGCTGAAAAAAGAATTGTCCTCCACTTCCTATTGTCAAAGTTCCTGTATCAACATCAACTATTCCATTTCCAAGAGCTTGTACAGGTTGATCTGCTCCACCAAAAACAACAGGCGTTCCCTTGATAAGATTTGTTTCTTTTGCTGCGAGAGTCGTCAACTCTCCCGCAACCGCAAACGATTTCCCAAATGATGGAAAAATTTTTTCATCCAGCCTCAGCGTTGTTATAAGTTCTTCGGACCATTTTGAATTCTTTACATCAAAAATAAGTGTTGATGCAGCATCTGTTATATCAGTTTCCATTTTTCCTGTTAGTTTAAACCGGATAAAATCTTTGGGCAATAGAATCTTATATATTCGTTTATATACATGAGGTTCTTTCCGCTGTATCCATAATAGCGAAGCAACAAAGAAACCCGGTAAAAGAGGATTCGCAACTAACTTCCCAAGCTGAATAGGAGAAAAAAGAGAATGTATGTACGATACCTCTTCTCTACTGCGTCTATCACACCAAATAATTGCATTTCGTAAAACAGCTCCTTTTTCATCAACACAAACCAAGCCATGCATTTGTCCAGACAACCCGATTCCATTAATTTGTGCAGGTTGTAATTTTGAATCTTGTAAAGCATTATATATTGCTTTACAAGAAGATGTCCACCATACCTCTGGATTTTGTTCAGCAAAATTTATGCGAGGATACTCTATGATATACTCACACTGCCCATGCCCCTTTATATTTCCTTGAGCATCTATAATTACAACTTTTACACTGGATGTTCCCAAATCAATACCAAGCAAGTAGTTCATTTCATTCACTTTAGTTTGTAAAAAAAATTTCGAGACTCTATATAGTCATTGTAAATATCTTCATATAAAAAAACATGTTCCTTTTTTGGTTTTATCTTCTGTTTTGTAAACCTGATATGTATATCACAAAGGGTAGAGAGTTCTTCTTCTTTACAAATATTCATTGCGAGGATTGCTGCTCCTAGCGCCCCTGCTTCTTTGTTTGCTGGAGAAACAAGCTCAACATTAAAAACATCCGAAATAATTTGTTGCCACGGCATACTATTGCTTCCGCCTCCAACTATGCTCATTTGATATAAATTAATTCCTTTCTTTTTTAAAAGGCTATATCCCCATTTTAAACAAAAAGCCACAGCTTCAGCACTTGCTCTTATAATATTATCCTGAGTAAAATTAGAACACGCAAGACCAGCGATGATCCCTTTCGCACACGGTAGCGGGGGCATTCTTTCGCCATTAAAAAAAGGAAAGATAGAAACACCATTCGCACCAGGTGTAGTTTTTTTTAATTTTCTATCAAACGTTTCTATATCAAGACCAAACAAAGACTGGACACATGTCGTTGTAGAAGTTGCATTCATAGTACAAATAGTTGGTATCCATGATTTTGAAAGCAAATTTTGTATCTGAACAATAGAGGGATACCTAACAGGCGTTTTATCTGTAAAAATACTTAAAACACCAGAGGTTCCTAAAGTTATTGTTCCTACGCCATTTTTGATGCATCCGGTTCCTATGGCCGCCGCCATATTGTCGCCACTACCGATTGATACTTTACATGTTTTCGAAAGACCATATTTCTTAGCAATTTCAGGACGTATGTAACCAATAGGAGCATCTTCTGAAAAAAGAGTTGGCAAAGCCGCTGTTAGAACACCAGAAGGATCAATAACATCAAGCATCTGTTGACTCCATTCTTTCTTTAAAACATTAAAAAATCCTGTTCCTGAAGCACTCCCAAAATCAGTACAAATGACACCAGTAAGGTAAAAATTGATAAAGTCCTTCGGATTCATCACATAAGCAATTTGTGAAAAAATTTGAGGTTTGTATCGCTTTAACCAAATCAATTTAGACGCTGTATAACCGACGGGTATTGCTGTGCCTATTTTTTTTATAACACCCGAAATTCCACCTGCTTGTTCTACTAAAATATCATTTTCTAGAGCCGTTGATGTATCATTCCATAACTTGGCATTATATAACACTGTTCTTTCTTTATCTAAAACAACTAGGCCGTGTTGTTGTCCAGAAACACCTATAGCAGATATTAGTTTTTTATTTTCATAAAATGATGCCAACGCTTTTTTCATTGCTATATCTAATGCTATTATCCACCATCGTGGCTCTTGCTCTCTCAAGCCGTCATTTTGTGAAATCAATTTATGTCGCGCACTGCCACTACTTACAATTTGTCGTTTTACCGCATCATAGATAATCACTTTTGTCCCTTGTGTTCCGCAGTCGATTCCAATAAAAAAACTCATATACACCTTCTACCAAATATTTATCTTAAAAAAATTCTGTTTTTTCAACTTATTCCTCTCATCGCACCACCATCAACATGAAAATTTGTTCCAAGACAATATGATGCTTTTGATGAAGCTAAGAAAACATAAAAAGCGGCAATTTCATCTACAGACGCATACCGAGCTATAGGAGTCATTGATTTTGCAATCTTTTCAAAATATTGCTCCTCTGTTATTCCTTCTTTTTTACTCAGAATTCCTGCTGTTTTGTACCAATCTGGTGTAAGAACAAGTCCCGGAGAAACAGCCATCACTCGAATGTTGTGTTTTATCAATTCCTCTGCAAGACATTTCGTATACATATTTAGAGCTGCTTTTGTTACATTATAAATAGGTTCGTAGTAAAGCGGTTGTGTTGCACACAATGATACCGTATTTATAATAACACCCTCACTGTGTGTCTTTCCCATAAGAGGAACACACAAGCGACACATTCTCACAGCTGCCATTACGTGTAAATCCCAGTAGTAGTACCATTTTTCATCAGGAGCCTCCATATTTGTTTCTTCGGACCCAGACCCTGCATTATTTATTAAGATATCAATACTACCTACTTTATCTTTTATAAATTCAAAAAGACGCACTATGCTTTCTTGTTTGGTTACATCACATGGTACTCCCCAAACATCGTTTGTGTTATATTCTTTTTGCAAATTAAGAACAACTTCTTTAAGACGTTTCGAATCTCTTGCACAAATTACAACCTTTGCCGCTTCCGCCAAAAAGTTTTTCGCAACCCCTAATCCAATCCCAACAGAACCACCTGTTATCAAAACAACGCGATCCTTTAAACCTAAATCCATAAAACCCTCCTTTGTCAAGGCAGCTCTATCATTACTTTTACAATTTCTGGATGTCCTGCCGCCGCAAATTCATATGCTTGTATAGCCTCTTCAAAAGAGAAAGTTTTGCTAATAAGAGGTTTTATATCTATTTTACCAGCATTTACCAAAGCAACCGCTCTTTCAAATTCATTTGTATATCTAAATAAAGTTTCAATACTTAAACCGCGTACTTGTATCCAAGGAACATTCATTTTAACAACTCCGTTCATCATTCCCACCAAAACGACTTTTCCGCCTCGTTTGGTGGCTTTAAAGAACTCTGGGTACACACAAGGATTTCCAGAAGCTTCAAACACACGGTCACACCCTCTTCCTTTTGTTTCTTTCATTATAAATTTAATCAAATCCGTTTGTTCAGCATTTATGGGAACAATGTTTGCGTATTTTGCAGCAATATTAAGTTTTTCTTGCTTAACATCAGAAATAAAAACTTTCGCACACCCTCCTGCAAGAGCCGCAAGAGCAACCATTATTCCAATTGTACCACACCCAACAACAAGTGCGACATCTCCTGGTTCAATACATGCTTTTTTAGCAGCTTCAAGTCCGGTTGCTAGCGGTTCCATCATCGCTCCTTCTGCTGCTGACATTCCTTTTGGTAATTTAAAACAAAAACGGGCGGGATGTACAACGGTTTCTCGCAAACATCCGTGTATAGGAGGTGTTGCCCAAAACTTTATATCTGGATCAAGATGATAATTCCCTTCCAGCACTTCTGAAGCATGCATATCAGGAATACCTGGCTCCATACATACTAAATCACCAATTTCTACATTAGTAACATTATCACCTTTTTCAACAACAACCCCGGCAGCCTCGTGTCCAAGAATCATTGGTTCTTTAACAACAAAATCTCCTATAGCTCCTTCTGTATAATAATGAACATCACTTCCACATATCCCACAAGCTTTCACTTTTATTCTCACATCATAAGGTCCCATGCTTTCTTTAATAGAAAATTCTCTTAACCTGAGTTTTTTGATTGATTCAAGAACTAATGCTTTCATAATTTCTCCTTAATATTACCGCTATAAAACCTGAACGACTTTTTTATAGCGGTGTATATTTTTATTTCAGCGACCCTGCAGCTTTATGAGCTGCAATCAAATCGTCCACATTATCTTTGGTGATAAGAGGACAATCTATATCCGTGTTGACAAGATTTTTAACATTCCCTGTTAAGATTTTATCAGCAAGTTCCATATTTTTTGTAGCCAGAGCATATGCATTTTGAAAAGACGTCGATGTCATTCTTCCTTCTTTTATCAACAATGCTGCCTCCGCCGTGCCATCAACACCATATGCCAACAAGTTTTTATATTTTGTATTTCCTTTCACGACTTCGAGCGCGCCAGCACACATATTATCATTCATCGAAATAATAACATCAATTTGGTCATTTGCTTGTACCCAATCTTCCATATGGTTCATAGCCTCGTCTTTGTTCCAGTTTGCAATTTGTTCGCCAACAATCTTTACATCAGTTCTCTTATCAAAAAATTCCTGTTGCCACGCCTTTCTACGTGCTGTTGAATGCATGTTTCCAGCAGGTCCATTAAGAACAACAACCTTTGCGTTTTTTGGGACTTGCTTGGCTGCCAAACGTGCATTAACAGCCCCTTGTTCATAAGGATCTGCATCAACGCTGTTAACACCCGACAAACCAAGAATTCGTGGATTAGTTAAAATAACAGGAATTCCTGCTGTGATAATTTTGTACACATACGGAGTTTGTGCCTCGCCGTTGTTTGGTTGCAAAATGATAAGATCATATTTATTTGTTATACTGTTCTCAATTAACATATTAACCTTAGCATCATTAGCCTCTCCGTCCATAACATCAAGCTTAATATAAGGATATTTTTTTGCTTCAGTTTTAATTGAATTTGCCAACCAAGCAGCAAAGGAATCCCCCTGTGCTCTCGCAATATACACAACTCTTTTTTTCTCCGAACCTGAATCTGCTTTACCATTAGCAAAAACAAGACCGCCTGCCAACAGCGTCGCTAGAATCAGCAGCGTTAATCTTTTTTTCATCGCTTCTTCCTCCTTTAAGTTTTTATACCATTCGTAATTTCATAACAGAAAGCTCGTTCCGCACTTTCTGAAAAATTGTTGCAGGATCAGGTCTTATCGTTTTTTATCGTTTGAGCTCCTTTGGACTTAATCTTTTGTTTTTTGCAATCGTATCCATAATTACCGCAAGAGCAATAATTATACCCCTGATAATTTGTTGTAAATAAGAATTTATTCCTAGCAAATTCATTATATTATTGAGAAAACCAACAATAAACGCACCTGCAAGAGTTCCAGTTGCTGTTCCTATACCTCCAGAAAAACTTGTTCCACCAATAATAGTTGCAGTCATCGCCTCAAATTCATACCCTGCAGCAGCATTTGGCAAACCTGCATTTACGCGTGACATAAACAAAACGCCGGCTAACCCAACAAGAAACCCATTAATAATAAAACAAAAAAATTTTGTTTTTGCAACTTTAATTCCGGAAGCGTTTGCTGCTTCGGCATTCCCTCCAATAGCATATAAAGACCTACCAAAACGAGTATGATTAAGAATATACCACGTTAAAAGGAGCATTAAGCCCATAAAAATAATAGGTATTGGAACATAAAAGAGAGAACCCTGTCCAAAAAAAATGTATTTGTCTATTTGATAGATGTTTTGCCCCATAGTAAATAAAAGCGCCCCCCCACGAGCGATTTGTGTTAATGCTAACGTTGCAATAAAGGGTGGCATTTTATAAACACTTACAAACACTCCGCTTAGAAAATTACATATTACACCTACCAATATTCCAATACAAAAAGCAAAAAACAAAGAACCTGTTGTCTTAAAAACAGAAACAGAAACAACCCCGGAAAGAGCTAATACTGCTCCAGAAGAAAGGTCTATCAAACCACTAATAATAAGCATCGTTTCACCAAAAGCCAATATTGTTGTAACAGAAATTTGTCGCATTATGTTTGTCAGATTTGAAACAGTAAAAAAATTTTCATTCAGCACAGAACTCACAACCAGCATTATAATGAGAATCACAAAAATACTATATTTTCTAAAGCCGCCTACTATCCTTTTTGATATTTTCATATAAAACCCCTTTTGTCGTTTTTTGCCCTGTTGCATACTTCATGATTAATTCTTGTGAGAAATCTTTCCGTTCAACCAAACCAGTAATACAACCATCTGTCATAACATAAATTCTGTCACACATACCTATTAATTCTGGCATCTCAGAAGAAACCATAATAATACCTTTGTGTTTTTGCTGAACAATTTGAGACATAAATTTATAAATTTCATATTTTGCTCCGACATCAATACCTCGCGTAGGTTCATCTAAAATAAGTACAGAGGGATCTTTTAGCAACCATTTACCTAATACTACTTTTTGTTGATTGCCCCCGCTTAAATGAGCTACTATACTATCAAGCCCCGGTGTCTTTATTTTTAATAACGCACATTTCTCTTTTACTATCTTTTCTTCAATTTTTTTATGACATTTTCCTCTGAAAATAAATTTTTCTAAGTTGGGCAACCCTATATTTTCTTTAACACTCCTTACTAATACAAGACCATAACGACGACGGTCTTCTGTACACATAGCTATACCATTTTGAATGCTATCAGATACATTGCGAACAACTATTTTCTTTCCAGAACATTCTATTGTTCCAGAATCTATTGGATCAAAACCACAAATTGCACGCATGACCTCCGTTCTTCCCGCGCCAACCAGACCAGCAAACCCTACTATTTCCCCTTCATTAAGAGAAAACGAAATATCATAAAAAAAACCTTTACGCGTTAAATGATTTATCGACAGTAATCTTTTTCCTGGTGGTGTTACTTTTTTCGGATAATCGTTTGAAAGCGTTCGTCCCACCATTTGCGTTATAACTTCATCTATAGATAAATCAGATACTGGTTTTGAGCACACTGTTTTTCCGTCTCTGAAAATTGTTATCCGATCAGCAATTTTAAATATCTCATCCATTTTGTGTGAAATATAAATTATACTTTTTCCTCGTTTTTTTAGTTCTAAAACTTTCTGTAACAAAATTTCTGTTTCGTGAAGCGCTAGCGACGACGTTGGTTCATCCATTATAAGAACCTGAAACCCTTTTGAAATAGCCTTTACAATTTCCAACATTTGAATATCTGAAATTGATAAGTCACGCAACTTCGTATAAACACCGTGTTTAAACTTAATCTGCGCAAGCAAATTTTCTTTCTGAAGTAAGATTTTGGTCTTTTCATATATTTGTTTCCAATTGACTTGCCTAAGAGCATTCACTGGCCAATCACCCAAAAATAAATTTTCTGCTATATCCATCTCTGGAACATATGCACATTCTTGAAAAATCATAGAGATTCCATAATAACGAGCATCAAGAGGGGATTTTATTTCAACAGGACTTCCTTCTATGAGAATTTCTCCTTCATCAGTATGATAAATACCATTTAAAATTTTCATTAATGTTGTTTTCCCCGCCCCGTTCTCACCACAAAGAACATGAACTTCTCCTTTTCGGATCTCAAAATTCACTTTATCTAAAGCCTTTACACCAGGGAAGAACTTTGATATATTTCTTAATTCAAGATAATAATCTCCTGACATTATTCACACCCTTAAAATGTTTATAGTTTACCAACACCTTGAATTATAAGTGCTGAATTTCAATATGTCAAGAAAAATGTTTAAAAACACACAAAAACCTTGTTTTTCTTGACAAAAAAGCACAAAAAAGCGATAATGATGTTAAAGTACAAACAAAGGAATAAAATGGACATAAAAAAAGAAAGTATCGACATAATAAACGAAATAGCTTTTTGTATGGAAAAAATCGATACGGCGCGACTAAATTTACTTTTAGAAAAAATCAAACAAGCTCGGCGGGTGTTTTTTGTCGGAACGGGCAGGTCCCGCATAATGCTTTCCGCTTTTTGTATGCGTTTAAATCACTTAGGCATCGAATCTTATATAGCAGGCAACATCCCCTGCCCCCCGGCGGAAAAGGGCGATCTTATTATCGCCGCATCGGGTTCGGGGGAAACTCCGTCGGTTGTCGCTATTTTAAAACGGCTTAAAAAGCTTGATCTTGACATATTTTTATTCACCGCATCGGAGACAATAAAAGAAGGAGATTTTGCTTCTACCGTCTTAAAAATAAACGCGCCCTCTGCATTGATAAACGAACAAAAAAACAGCAAACAATTGATGCGAACACTGTTTGAACAAACCGTCTTTATTATCGGAGAAACGCTTATTTTTTGTCTGACGGCATCTATGCCCGAACAGGAAATCGTCAGCCGGCACACAAACCTTGAATAAACCGAAACGGCGATTTTGCAGAAAAAGTTATCAAACCTCCGTATCCGATAATGCAATTCTGCGATAAATGTGTTATAGTTTTACAATGAAAAGACTAAACGAACGACAAAAAAAAGAACTCGACCTCGCAAGAAATTCTCATTTTTTGACTGTAAAGCAGCTCTCCCGTTTGCTCGATGTTTCGGAAATGACAATCAGAAGAGATGTGTCTTTTCTCGCTCAAAACGGATATATTTCAAAAGTATACGGCGGAATTGTCGCGGTAAAACCACGAGAAGAAAACAATTACATTGTATCGGAGGAAATGAAAAAAAACAAAGAGCTTAAACAAAAAATTGCACAAAAAGCGGTTACCCTTATACATTCTAATGATGTGATTTTTTTTGACTCCGGCACAACCGTACAGCTTTTAGCGGAAGCTCTTCCTACAGATTTTGTCTGTACGGCAATTTCGTCCAGCTTTAACACATTAAACGTGCTGGCAAAAATTACAAACAGCACAATAATTACTCCGGGCGGAGTTCTTGCACAAAAGCCGAAAGTTTTTTATGACCAAGATTCTATTAAAGCTATAAAAAGATACCGCGCACATATTGCATTTATAGGAGCCACCGGTTATGAACTTGAAATGGGGCCTACCTGTGCCTACATTGAAGACTCTCCTTTAAAGCGTGCAATTATGGAATCAAGTAAAAAAAAGGTGCTTCTTATCGATTCAAGTAAATTCGGCGTTGTAAGTGCATGCTCTTTTGCTAAAATCGGCGATTTTACCACCGTTATTACGGATTCGGGAATTCCGGCAGAATATATTGAACAAATTCAAACAAATAAAACGGAGCTTATTATCGTTTAAGCACCCTTTTTAAGCGTTCGTTTTTTCGGTTTCAAAAGCTTGCGTTATTGAGCGCATATATTCTTCCGTATTGTAAAACCAGCTTCCGATATGCGGCGCACCTTCCGTTAATACAAGTTTTTTAGGCTCCCCCGCCGCTTCGTACAAGCGCCGGGAAGCGGACGGCGGCACAAGGGTATCGGCAGTTCCGTGAAAAACAATAAGATAAAAGCTTTGTGCAGACGCTTGTGCAGATTTTTGCGCAAGACCTTGCCTTTTGTGCAATGTTTCCGCGCTGCGCCGTAAAATCCGGGCAGGACAGTGTGCGGAAAAAAGAAAACCGTTTACAAAAAAATTAATGCAAGAGGCTGCCGCCGCAACGCATTTAAACACGGCTTTTTGCAGGCTCCCCGAAGATAAAAACAAAGCCAATTGGTGCTCCGCTTGCTCGGAAAAAGAAAAAAAACCGCAATCGGCGGCGACAACTTTTAATGCCCTCCGCTCCGCCTCGTATTCCTCACGCACGGCAACAATGCCGAACGCACAGTTGACGACCGATGCGGCGCCCATGGAAACGCCGTGAAGAACAATCCGCAAAGAGGAACCGAAGCGGCGGCACAGATAACGCAGCCACAATGCGGTGTCGGCCGCATCGGTCGTAAGGCCGCCTAAACCGGCAAAACGCCCGCCGCTTTCTCCGTGTGCGCGCAAATCGATGCTTAAAACCGAAAACCCGCGTTTATAATACGATTCGGCCAAATAAGACATACCGCTTGCCGAATCGGAAAACCCGTGTACCAAAAGGGCTATATCCGTATTTTTATTTTCTCCCGGCGGCTGCAGCCACAAATCGCCGCATAACTTGACCCGCTTTAGCGGAATAACGAAAAAACATCGGCGTTTAGCCGAAAAAATCGAAACTTTTTCCGACTTACGCTCGAAAAAGCGGTTTTTTGCTTCGAGTAAAGGAGTTATTATCCTCTCGTCTTTTACATGGGGCGCCCTGTCGACAAAGGAATTTTTTGTATATACGGCACGAACACAACAAAACCTGAACAGCACACTTCCTGCCGCAAAACAAAAAAAAACAAAGCCGGAAGCGGCAAGCAAACAGACAAATACAAAAAGCATAGGTTATTATATACGATAAAAACGGACGTGTACACGGGCTTTGATTTTTTCGGCACAGCTCCGGCACAAACGAACGGTTTTCAAAAATCACCGTTTCCGCCATTGTTCAACTTTAAACGGTCATACATAATTGCGAATTTTGTAAACCTGTGTTATACTGTTACAGATGACGACTCTTGCAGCTTTATGCGCTATCGGAACCGAAAAGATTCTCGCAAACGAAATAAAAAAACTGGGCTTTAAAACCTGCGGCAAAGCGGCCGGCAGAGTTTTATTCCTTTGCCCCGAAAACGAATTGTTTACGCCGAATTTATGTTTGAGAACGGCCGACCGAATCTATTTGCAGGCGGGCGTCTTCCCCGCAGAAGATTTCGACGCGCTTTTTGACGGCGTATACGCTCTTAATTGGCAGGATTTTTTTAATAAGGACGTAAAGCCGCACATAGATAAAATACGACTTCATTCAAGCAAGCTGACTTCCCAGCACAGCGTCCAATCGGTTGTCCATAAAGCGGTTTGTAAAAAACTCGGTTCGGTGTGGCATATGGAAGTGCTGCCGGAAAGCGGCGCTCAAGCGGATATACGCATATATATAGAAAAAAACGTTGTATCCGTTTTATTGGATTTATCGGGAGCGCCTTTAAACCGCAGAGGATACCGTAAAGACGGAGGAAGCGCGCCTATACGGGAAACGCTTGCGGCTTCCCTTTTGCAATTTATGTGCTGGCGCAGAAAAACCCCCTTTCACGATCCTTTTTGCGGGTCGGGTACCATCGCCATAGAAGCCGCGCTTTACGCATATAATATTCCGCCGGGCTTCGGCCGCCGCTTTGCTTTGGAAAACCTCCGCTTTTTCGACCCCCCGCGTGCAGACGAAATTAAAAAGCGGGAGGCGGCAAAAATACGGCCGGAAGTAACGGCGCGCATTACGGGAACCGATATCGATCCTGATGCGGTCGAACGCGCCCGCGCAAATGCCGAACGCGCGTGCGTCAGCGCAGGCAGAGCCCTACAGCTTATCGGAAGCGACCAGCGCATACAAAGACCGCAATTCGATTGCGCCGGCTTTACCGATATAAAAGCGCCTTACGACACGGGCCTTATTATAGCGAATCCGCCGTACGGAGAGCGGCTCAACAGCCAAACGGAGATTCAAGCCCTATATGCGCAAATGAGCTGCCTTTTTACGGATTTTGCACACTGGGATATGGGATTTATTACGGCATCAAACGAATTCGAAAATCTTATAGGAAAACGCGCGGCTTCGGTTAAAAACCTCAAAGGCGGCAATTTGGATACTTTTTTTTATATATATCAAAACGCGCCCGCCGGCCGAAAAGACGAACACAAAGACGGCACGGCTCACAGTTTTGAAAAACGGAGGACAAGATGGGAATCGTAGTAGACCACGAACAACGCAAAAAAGTCATTTTAAAAAAAGCACTCGATGTGATTATTGAAGAAGGCTATGAGGACGCCACCTTCCAAAAAATCGCCGACCGCTGCGGAATTACGCGCACCACCTTGTATATTTACTTTAAAAACAAACGCGAAATTTTTTTATGGAGCATTAAGCAATTAACCGAAGGTTTGGAAAAATCTTTACAATTGATTATGAACGACAAAAACCGCAGCTGCAAAGACAGGCTTTTGGCCGTTCTTGAAAACATCGTTCAAAGCTGCATAGAAAACCGCCAATTGTTCCGCGTAATTTTAGCTTATCTTATTCAAATACAAAAAACGGGTAAAAACCCCGGCGACCGTGTGCGCCGCCGCATTGTACGCTTGCGCCACTTGCTTTCGACCCTTTTAATCGAAGGCAAAAAAAACGGCGAATTCAAACAGATAAACGTAAAGGCGGCAAACGAAATGTTTTATTCGCTTATCGAATCCGCCATCTTCCGCCTCGCTATCCTCGACCAGCAAACCGTGGACGAAATGCTGTGCTCTTTACAGCTTGCCGTCGCGGGGATAAGCAAAGACTAAGGAAAACCTAATATGAAAAAATCTTTTAAAGTTGTTTTACCGTTTATCTTGATGATAAGTATACATTCTTTTTTAACGGGTCAAACGGACAACAGTATAGTACAACTGGAAATTCTGCGCGACAAAGAACCGTCTTTGGCGTTGTCGGAATTTACGCCATGTTATGAATATGCGTCGCTTTTTTATCAAGACCTTTGTTTCCGCTTTGATTTATTACGGCGCGCAGACAGAATTCACCTTCGAAAATCATGTAAAACGATATTCGATTTTTTAAAGCAAGGCTACAAAGTCCGTTTTGTTGTAAAAAATTATGAAGGAGAACAGGATTTGCGTTTTAATTTTTCACATTTGGAAAATGAAACCGATACCTTGTTAATACTTTCAAATTACAATGCGGTTGAAAACAGGATTCTTAAAAACAACGAAGGTTTTCAAGACGCATGGGCATTGTTGTATTATATTATTGACGGAAAACCGATTTATTATAAAGATGTCGACAAAAGAGAAGAGCAAAACGAAAACTCTAAAAATATTTCTCAACTCAGAGCTTCTTTAAAAAACAATCCGACACCCCTTGCATATATAAACATTGTCGAATTATACTATCGGAATAATAAAATTAAAAAGGGATTAACATATTTACAAAAAAATAAAGATAAAATAATTGCAATAAGTATTCCTTCGAATGAAAAAGGGAATATTCACGACCTTATTGCCTGTGTAGAAGAATCCGGACGGGCATTGGAAATGCTGACTCAATAGCAAATACTTAAAAAGTTCTGCCCGTCCGTTCCGTTTTCATGTGTTATCCCTTGTATCAGGTGTTATATTAAAAAAGGAAAAAAAATGAGTGTTATTTTTGAAAAAATCCGAAAAATGAAAAAAAAGGTTATCGCTTCATCCTATCCGTTCAAAGTCCTTTCCCTTGTTGTTTTTACCGTACTTATGTTTTTCCCCTTCAGTATGGATAAAATGGATTTGTTCAATCGGGAACAGCCTTCCGTTTTACTGTATCCTTTTACCGTACTTTTTTCGGGAATAATAGAGCGCGGATTTAACTTTTTATACATAAGCTGTTTTTTGCTTTTCCTTATTCCCGCTGCTTTTATTACAATTTGTGTTTCTTTTTTCCAAAAAAAAATAACGGGAAAAATAATCTATCTTTGTGCCCTTTTTCCTACCACCTTTTATCTTTCAACGTCCATTGCAGGAATGGTTTTGTTTGCAAACACCCCGCGCTGGTTTTATTCTTTAAGCCCGCTGGTATATTCGGCCTTTTTTACCGCTTCTATTTTTCACTTTTTTTTAATCGCACTCGGAATTATTTCAATAAAATCACAAAGCTCTTCTTATTTGGAATATAAACAACTTCTAAAGGAAGAAGAAAAAAAAGAAAATGCCGCCCGCATCAAAATAATTGAAAAGTATAAAAAACGAAAAAATGCGGAACGCAGTTTAAAAGAAAAAATCCTTACCGTAAAAACCCTGCTAAAAAGCATTATACGGTTTTTTAAACACACACCAAAAAAAACATATATAAAAATAAAGGTTACCATCGTTATTCTTTTTACAATACTTGTTATTCTTTCAACCTTTATCTATACCGATTTAAAAAACTATAAAACTCTTTTGACACAAACAGTCAATAACACCGGTACGAATTTGGCCGAGCAGGTTGCGGCAATATATGTGTTTTCGGACGGTCTTCATTCAAAAATAAGTGCTTTTTTTGAAGGCATAAAAAAAACAAACGCTTCTTCTCCCTTCCCGTTTGAAAGGGTAGACATTATTACAACAAACAGTAAAACACCGCTTTTTATCGAAAAAATCGATTTTTTTACCGAATTTCCCCTTTTTGACGTGTTTTCGTATACGACTGCGGCCGGACACGTCCGCACTATCCCTGCCGACGAAAAATTTATTTCGCCGGGAACTGCCGCGCTGTATATAGAGCATTGGCAAAACAAACAAACCGAAAACATCCCCCTTTATAACCCCGAAAAGGGCACCTATCTATACCTGCGCCCCGTATTATTTTCGCGAAAAGACGGTCAGCGGCTTGTGGGGTTTTCCGTCGTTACCTATATGAAAGAAATTTTGGACAGGCCCTATTTTCAAGCAAAGGTCTTTATTTTTTCGCTTTCGGCGGTTTTTTTCTATGCTTCAATAATCATTACCCTCTTTCTTGCCGATTTTATTGCAAACCCCATTCTCTTTTTATGCGGAAACATCAGAAAAACCGCCAACACCCTCGGCGATATGCTTGCCGGCAGTGCAAAAATCGATGCGGACAAACTTGTTTTTGAAGAAACCGTCAATACCCGGGATGAAATAAAAAATCTTTCGGTAGAAATAAAAAACATCGTTTCGCTTGTGCGCGGAATGCTGCCCTATGTTTCTTTTCAAACCGTCCAAAATGCGGAAAAAAAGATAAGCCGTCCCAGCACAACACGGGATTTGTGCTTTTTGTTTACGGATATACGCGGATTTACCAACCTTTGTGAAACAATGCCCCCGAAAGAAGTTATACGCCTTTTAAATCGTTACCTCGACATCGAAACAAAAATCATCTTTGATAACGGCGGCGACGTCGATAAATATGTGGGCGATGAAATAATGGCTGTTTTTTCCGGCCCGAAAAAGGAAATAAACGCATGCAAGGCGGCAATGGAAATACGGAAAGCAATGCAGCGCGAAAAGCAAATAGCCTTAAAAGAGGGCGATACCGCCATTTCAATAGGAATCGGAATTAATTCCGGCTCCGTAGTGTTCGGCTCTGTCGGTTCCGAAACAAGAAAAGACCTAACGTCGATAGGAGATACCGTAAACCTTGCCGCCCGCCTTGAAAGCGCAAACAAAGAATACGGCTCCAAATCGATTATCTCGGAAGCTGTATACGAAAGTTTAAACAACCTTTTTGTTTGCCGTGAACTTGACTTTATAACGGTAAAAGGAAAAACAGAACCCGTGCGTATTTTTGAAATCCTGCAAGCAAAAGATTCGGCGGCGGAAAAAATTTATGAAATAAAACGACTTTTTGAAACAGGCCTTTCTTATTACCGAAAACGAAAATGGAAGCAAGCCGAAAAATATTTTTCCGAAGCGGCAGAAAAATACAACGACGCTCCCTCAAAGGTGTTTTTAAAAAGAGTTGCCCGCTATCAGGAAAACCCGCCCAGGCCGGGATGGAAGGGCGTATTTGTTATGAGCGTAAAATAATAAAACGGCACAGCTTACATAGAAACGCCCAAGAGAAGAGCGGCAAGCTTTGTAACGTCAAGAACGGACGAACACACAAAACCGTCCGTTTTTTTATTAACGGCGCAAAAAACACCGTAGTGCGGCCGGTCAAGGGGATAACCGTGTGTACCTTTTTCGTAATGCGTGTCGCCGAAATGGCAGCCTTTTTTTGCGCATACTCCGAAAAGTGCGCCGCTCGAATACAACGGAGAAGGGGCATCAAAGCCGGATTCTTTCATCTCCTCTACCGATAACAAACGCTCAACTCCTTCAATGTCCAAAACCGCTTTTTTTATGCGCGCTATTTCTTCGCTCTTTTTATCTGTCGGGTCTTTTGCAAACAAAAACGCACTGCCGCCGGCATAGTGAAAAAAATATCGGTAATCGCTTATAATGTTTACCTTTTTTTTAAATACTTCGTCATAGCTTTCGGTTTGTTTTAAAAAACCCGCCGTTTCGAGCATCTTGTTCGGATGAAGATTTGTGTGTACATCAAGCTGAGCATGGTCGGAAAACACGATAACGCTCGTATTTTTTTCCAAAACGGCACAAATTTGTCCCAAAAAACCGTCCAAATATTCTAAGGCTTTTTTTGTTTCGGGAGCTTTTCTTCCGTATTCGTGGCAAATCGTATCGAAGCTCGTTAAGTGTAAAAGCATAAAATCGGGTTTTTTTTCACGAATTATATCGCGCATAACGTGAACGGCAAAATTATCGAGGGCGGGCTGGGAAATACCGTGCATTAAATGCCGGTGGCGGAAAAAAGCCTGCATTTGAATAAAAAAAGAGCCGGCTTTTAAATTCTGCACCACTTGATTTTCACCTTTTCGTATAACAACCTCGGGCAAATTCCAGTGTATATCCTTTGCGTAGCCGGTAACCGGCCATAAAACAGCTGCCGTTTTAAGTCCTTTTTCGCGGGCGGCCTGCCACAGGGTTTTTGCGCCAATGCGGCGGCTGTCGTAACACCACACTCCTTCTTCTGCGGGGTCTATAAAGGTATTCGATATAATACCGTGTTTATTCGGCGGCACCCCCGTCGCAACAGAGGTATGAACGGGATAGGTGTTCGATACAAAAACGGTTTTCATATCGCGGAACAGCATTCCCTGCCCCGCAAGCCGGCTGAAATTCGGCAGTGCAAGCAATTCGTCAAGCTCGTCACACCCGACCGCATCAAAGCTGATTAACAAAACCTTATTCATAGCTCCTCCGCTCTCCGCAAAAGCGGTACACAAAACTATATAAAAAAAGCGGGAGGATTAAAAAACCGCCCCGCTTTTATACAGTTTTATGCTATTTGTCCGCCTTTTTTTCGGGCTTTAACAAAACGGCGCGCGTTAACGGCACCTCTTTTCCCAATTTTGTGTTTAAAAGGGCTTGGGCTTCATCAAACTCGTCCCTTGTCTTTATGTTATCAACGACAAAGTTGTCGCCCGCAAAGCTGTACTCATAACTTCCGATGTAAATATATTTATCTTCGCCCGTAATTTTTACATCCATAAAGAAGGGCAAAAAGATATGGCGGGAGCGTGCCTTATATATATTTCCCGCAACGTCTATTTTCTTTGCTCCTTGCGTAAATAAAAACACAAAAAATCCGTCCAAAGGAAAGGTGCCGTCTTTAGGTATTTTTACGGGAATAAAAAAATAATCGCCGATAATCGTATCGATGGGAACCCCTATCAGATCTTTATATTTCGGATTCGGTAAAAATCCGTATACATGAGCCTTGTCTTTCAGAGCAGGATCGAGGTCGAGCGTTTTTATATAAAAATCTCTGTCGATATCTTGAAGCATCGAAACGCGCCCCACCAGCATTACGTAGGATTTTCCCGGTTCTTTGACATTTTCGGTTGCAAACACGGCGGCGCTTAAAAACAACAAACATACCGCTGCGGTTATTATTTTGATTTTATTTTTCATTTTTCAATTCCTCCATTCTGGCTTTGAAAAGCGGCCCCCATGCTGTGTCCGCATATACCTTATAAGCGCTTTTTACGGCACGCAGTTCGGCTTCTTTGCGCTCTTTTGCCGTTTTGGTATCCTTTTGGTTTTTTGCAAATCCCGGTTTTAAGGTTTCAATCGAATCGCCGAAATAATATATTCCCGTTTTTTCTGGAACAATAAATTCCGAATCCGTGTTTCCGTTAAGACCGTGCAAATAATATGTCGTCGTTACATTGTTTCCCATATGAACAACCGTCCAATCAAAATATTGGTGATATCGGCCGCCGGGAACAAGGGGCAAGGAAACCGCACCTTCGTTTTCCGTATAAAAATACGCATGACTCGGAGCTTTTTTAGTATTGGCTTGAAACCAAAGTCCTCCGGTAAAACCCGGTTCGCCGTAAATCACGAGCATTTCTTCCGGACTTCCTTTAATGTCTTTTGCCAAATCTTCACGGGCAGATTGTTTAAATATGGAGTCGATCAAAGATAAGCATCCGGTAAAAAATAAAGACGCCGTAAAAATCAGACATAAAAGAATAAAACCTGTTTTTTTCGCTTTCATTTTATTTCTCCTTCATTATACGATTAACTGTGACTAAAACACAACTATCACGGAAAACACAAGGCTGTTTTTTTGTATTTTATTCCGTGCTTTGTTCTCAAACAGCGGTTGCTGCTGTTGATATTTATACGCGATTCCCAACAAGGCATTTGCATTGGCTCCGAAATCATAACCCAGCCTTACACCCGGCTCAAGACCGATTACCAAGCCGCCGGCATTCTCTATCGAAAAAAAGCCGACAAGATTCAGCCCGACGCTGCCGGTAAGATAGGGAAACACATGTACTTTTTTAACGGTCATAGGCACTTGCAGACAAACCGCAGGGCCTACTATAAGCCGCAAATTCTTGTATTCTTGTACAGTATTAGTAACGCTGTCTTTAATAAAAACGGAACGAGAGTCTACGGAAACAAAAGCGCCGGCACCGAACCAATGGATATCGGAAGAATCAAAATCGGGAAAATTAAAATATGTCACACTTGACCCGCTTGAAAGCCCTTTTGTAAGCGAAAGATCAAATCCGACTTGAAGATAGGAATTATAGGTGCTTTCAAAAGAAAAGTTTTCCGATTTTTCTTTTGCTTTTTTTTGTTTTTCTTTTTTTTCTTGCCCTTCGGCTTTTTTTGTCCTTTCTTTTTCGGAAAATTCTTCTTTATCTTGTTTGTCCGCCGTTTCCAGCCGCCAAACGCCGTGTTCTTTTATCCATATCGTTTCGGAAGCTTTTTCGGCTCCCGCCGTTTTTAAAGGCAGTATATAGGTTCCGGCGGAAGTTTCGGATAATTCTCCCGCATCGATTTGTACGGTATCGTCTTTGTCGTGAAATTTCGTCCACACGTGCCAAGCAACGGCGTAGCGCATTCCTTCTAGCGGAGAATAATTATCAAAAACCGCAATGACAACCGAACGCACGGCAGAAGGAGCCGACGAAAGCGCTTTGATAAAAAGCTCTTTTCCTTCGGCGGCAACATAGTCGTATGAAATATACTTTACTATATCCGTAAAGGCGTTATTTTTTTTGGAAAGGGCCGTTATAAAAGACTTTGTACGGCTTTGTACGGCTTCACGCGAAGAGGTTTGTTCTCCGGTTTCCAAAACTTTTTTTATATATGTTTGAACGGTTATTGCGGGAATGGAATAATTGGTATCCTGCCGGCCCCTATACTTCCACGTATTCACACCGACAACGGCATAGCCGGTTTCGGCGGATTTATCCGCTGTCAAAAGAGGGCCTCCGGAGTTTCCGCCGTCGATTTGCGCCGAGTGCTGAATAAGAGAGGAAATTTCCGGATCTATCAAATCTTTTATGCGGGCCGATGCATTTGTAACCGACCCCTTACCCAGCTGCCACAGCGGTTCCCCTGCAAGACCCGGGAAGCCTGCGGTTAATACTTCCTGTCCGTCTTCTATCTTTTTGGAACTGAAGGTCAGTCCTTTTTTAAAAGGATTGACGCCTTTGGGAAAACTTAAAATTGCCAAATCGATTTCTTCATCGGCATTTAGAACTTTTAAATTGTCGTATTTTGTCAATCCGCCGTCGGGGCCTTCAAATTCAATCGAAACCGTTTCCGCCTGCGATACGACATGGCGGTTTGTAATAATATAGTTTGTGCCGTCGGAAGCAACATAGACAAATCCGGAACCGAACCCGCCTTTTAAATAAGAATCGATCGCTTTTGCATACGACGTATACCCCGTTGTTTGCAAAAGATCGCGGTATTCTTCGAGTATGGAAACGCTTGCAGGATAATATTTTTCCCGAACGATTCCTACATAATTTTTTACCTGCGAAAAAACGGCAACAGGAAGCAAAAAAAACAATATACATAAAAGCCGTTTTGTTTTCGCCGTTTGTGTAAACATTCTAACCTCCTGGTTTGTTATATTCTAAACAAAATTCTTTTTTATGTAAAGCTGCGCTTTTTCCATATCAATCAATTTTTATCTTTTTAAGTTTCCATATATCACGCACATAGTCTTCTATTGTTCGGTCGGACGAAAATTTAGCACAGCGGGCAATGTTCAAAAGCGTTTTTTTTGCCCAGCCTTCACGGTCCGTATAGGCGGCGGCAACGCTTTCCTGTGCGCGGCAATAGGCGTCAAAGTCGGCAAGGACGTAGTATACATCCGGCCTCTGCCCGTCTACGCCGTACACAAGCGAATCGTACAATTCCTGAAAAAAAGGCCGCGCATCGCCGAACGTTCCGTCGGTAAGCTGCTGCAGGGCTTTTGCAAGACCGGCATTACGGTCGATGTATGCACGGGGATTATAAGACTGCGCTTTTTCCATCGCAAGAATTTCGTCGGCTTTTAAACCGAAAATAAAAGCGTTTTGCTCATGAACTTCTTCAACGATTTCTATATTTGCTCCGTCCAGGGTTCCCAGCGTTAAAGCGCCGTTCAGCATAAACTTCATATTGCCCGTACCCGATGCTTCTTTTCCGGCAGTGGAAATCTGTTCGGACACATCGGCGGCGGGGAAGATTTTTTCGGCGGCGCTTACGCGGTAATTTTCCACAAAAACAACCCGAATTTTTCCGCGCACCCGTTTATCGGTATTTATTTTTACGGCAACGGCATTTATTAATTTTATAATTGCTTTGGCGCGCCGGTATCCGGATGCCGCCTTTGCACCGAAAATAAAGGTACGGGCAGGCGGATTAAAATCTTCGTCGTCCAAAATACGATTGTATAAGTATATAATATGCAAAACATTTAAAAGCTGGCGTTTATACTCGTGCAAGCGTTTTATATGTACGTCGAAAATCGATTCGGGATCCAAAAACTCGTTTTGTGTCGCCTTAAGCCAGGCGGCCAAATCTTCTTTATTTTGCTGTTTTATTTCGAGCAGTTCTTTTAATACCGCCGTATCGTCGATATATGTTTCGAGATTTTTTAAAACAGACAAATCCGTTTCCCAGCCGCTTCCGGCGTATTTTGTAATAAAAGAAGCAAGTCGCGGATTTGCGCTCAACAACCAGCGGCGCTGTGTAACACCGTTTGTTTTGTTATTGAATTTTTCAGGATAAAGATGCGCCCAATCTTTTAATTCTTGCGTACGCAAAATTTCGGAGTGAAGGGCCGCAACTCCGTTTACACTGAAAGAAGCATGGATTGCAAGCCATGCCATATAAATCATTCCGTTGCGTATAATACTCATACGGTTTTGCTTATCGTAATCGTCGGGAAACCGGGTGCGTAAATCCGAAAGAAATCGGCGGTTTATTTCTTCTACGATTTGATACACACGCGGCAGCAACCCTTGAAAAATATCGATGGGCCACTTTTCCAACGCTTCGGCAAGTATCGTATGATTCGTATATGCAAAGGTTTTGGTTACAACAGCCCACGCTTCATCCCACTCCAACCGATGCTCGTCCATAAGAAGACGCATAAGTTCGGGAATCGCAACTACCGGATGTGTGTCGTTTAATTGAATGACGTGAAGGTCGGCAAATTTCGAAAAATCTTGTCCGTAAACGGCGGTATAAGAGCGAATCATATCCTGCAAGCTTGCAGAGCAAAAAAAATACTGCTGTTTTAAACGCAGCGCTTTTCCCGAAGGGCCGTTGTCGTTCGGATACAACACACGGGAAATATCTTCGGCGGAATTTTGTTTTTCGACGGCGCGCTTATAGTGCATATCGTTAAAAAGCTGCAAATCAAAGCCTTCCGGCGAAGACGCTTCCCACAGACGCAGCGTATTTACCGTTTTTGTGTCGTATCCGACAATCGGCGTATCGTAGGGGGTTGCCGTTACCCGTTCGGCGTTTTCAAGCGAAAAATAGTCTCGGCCGTCGGCTTCATGGCGAACCGAAACGGATCCGCCGAAAAGAACTTCCACAGCCAAATCACTGCGCCGTATTTCCCACGGGTCGCGGTTTTTCAGCCAATTATCGGGATATTCGACCTGAAAGCCGTTTTCTATGCGCTGCTCAAACATACCGTAGCGGTAACGTATACCGTAGCCGACGGCAGGATAATTCAATGTCGCAAGCGAGTCCAAAAAACAAGCGGCAAGCCGTCCCAAACCGCCGTTTCCCAGTCCCGCATCGGGTTCTTGCTCTTCTATTGTATTATAGTTAAACCCCATTTTTTCCAAGGCATTTACCGCTTGGTCTTTTATACGCAAATTGATTAAATTGTTGCTCAACGCCCTGCCCATAAGAAATTCCGCTGAAAAATAATAGATGTGCCGAACCTTATCCTTTTGATGCGCCAGCCGGGTTTTTTTCCAGTTTTCCATAATCACATCCAACACAGCAGCGGCGGCCGCATCGTATACATCATGATTGTCTGCATGTAAATCCGTATCATATTGTTTTTTTAAACGATTTTTTACGGATTTTTCAAAAGCAAAAATGTCAAAGTCCATTTGTATCTCCTTGTTATACTGTTTACCTTGCAATTAAAACGGCCATTGTTCTGCCGCATAACGCGTACTCGCTTTCATCTAAAACGGCTTCTTTGTCTTTGTCAAAAAAATCATTCGGCGATTCAAAAGAAGTATCGGCGCAGCGGTACCACCTTTTACCCGGTTGTGCGTCGGGAATTTTTACATGTAAGGTTTCTTTTCCCGCATTGCACATAAGATAAAAGTCGTTATCGTCTTTTTCACTGTGTATTTCCACCTTGCTTCCGTCTATAAGACAGGCAAGAAAGTGCGCTTGTTTATCCCAGTTAAAAATATTTCCCTTGTGATCGAACCAGGAAATATCGGGTACGTTGTTTTCGGAAAGATCCTGTCCGAGAAAAAATTCCGGGCGGCGAAACGCCGGATGCCGCATTCTGAACGCAATTGCCTTACGGGTAAAACTAAAAATATCCTCATGGCGGTTTTTCAAATCCCAATCGAACCAAGACAATTCGTTGTCTTGGCAATAGGCATTGTTGTTGCCGTTTTGCGTCCGCCTAAACTCATCTCCGCCTAAAAGCATGGGCGTTCCCTGCGATAAAAACAATGTTAAAATCATGTTTTTTATTTGCCGTTTGCGGACGCTTTCTATTTCCGGATCGCCGGACGCACCTTCATGTCCGTAATTGCAGCTGTAATTATTATCCAAGCCGTCCCTGTTGTCTTCTCCGTTTGCTTTATTGTGTTTTTGTTTATAAGAAACCAAATCGTTTAAAGTAAATCCGTCATGGCTTGTTAAAAAATTAATCGAATGAAAGGGTTTCCGGCCGTCGCGTAAATATAAATCGGAACTTCCCGCAAGACGGGTCGCGGTTCCTCCCGTAAAAAACTTATCGCCCCGCCAAAAACGGCGGATATCGTCGCGGAAGCGGTCGTTCCATTCCGCCCAGCGGCCGCCGGGAAAACTTCCCACTTGATAGGCTCCGCCGCCGTCCCAGGCTTCCGCTATAATTTTTGTATTGCGCAAAAGGGGATCTTCGGCAATCCTTTCAAGCATAGGAGGATTTTCCATCAAGCGCCCCTTTGTATCGCGCCCCAAAATCGAACCCAAATCAAAGCGGAAACCGTCCACATGCATTTCGCTTACCCAATATCGAAGACAATCGATAATATAGGTACGCACCGCCGGATGATTACAGTTCATCGTATTACCGCAGCCGGAAAAATTTTTATATAACCGCTTGTCCTTTTCTTCAAGCATATAGTAAACGGAATTTTCAAAGCCGCGGAAATTCAAAGTAAACCCTTTTTCATTTCCTTCGGCGGTATGATTGAACACAATGTCTAAAATAACTTCCAAGCCGTTTTTATGCATTTCGCGTACCATTTCTTTAAACTCGGCCACGCATGCTCCCGGATTTTTATCGGCGGCGTAACCGACCTTCGGAGCAAAAAAAGAAATGGTACTGTATCCCCAATAATTCTTTAAAATCTGTTTTGTTTTCGGGTTGATATTCGTGTTTTCATTTTCATCGAATTCCTGCACCGGCAAAAATTCTACCGATGTAACTCCCAAGCTCTTCAAATACGGTATCTTTTCAATAAATCCGCGGTAAGTTCCCCGCTGTTTAACTTCCGAATTCGTATTTTGCGTAAAACCTTTTAAATGCGTTTCATAGATAATGCTGTGCTGCAGAGGATAGTTGAGCGGTTTATCGCCCTGCCAATCAAAATCATCGTCGTCGATAACCACGCATTTCGGCATAACAAAAAAATGCCCGTCTTTTTCGCAAAGAGCCTTTTCCTTCTTTTTTTTCTCATTGTATTTAAATGCAAAAAAAGAAGAATCGGTTAAAGCTTTTGCATACGGATCTATTAAAAACTGACTTTTATCAAAACGGTGTCCCTTTTCCGGATCAAAGGGGCCGTCAACTTGATACAAATACAAGGCTCCGGCGCTAAGGCCGTGAATATGAATATGCCAAATATCGCCTGTGCGGTTTTGATGCGGATCAAGATTAAAAATGTGACAGGGTTTGTTATCTTGGGGATTGCTAAAAATAGCCAAAGAAACCGATTCGGCGCTGCGTGAAAATACGGAAAAGTTTACCCCCCTATCGGTCGGGTTTGCTCCGAAGGGAACCGGTTTTCCGTTTTGTACGATAAATTCAAGCATAAAATTCAGTATATCACAGTATGAATTTTTTTTCCATAAAAACACGTAAGCCGTCATCAAACGCCGATGTACGTTGACCCGGTTCGGCTGTTTTTTTGCAGCTTAATTTTCCACAGGTTTTCCACAAAGAAAAAAAGACGGTGCTCGGTATAAACAAACGACAGGCTGTTGCCCAAAGCTTTAAATCGGTATATGATAAAGAATAAAACGTTTATATGCAGGCGGATTTTACCGCCGGGTTTTTAACAGGAGTTTATATGAAAAAAACACAGTCTAAAATAAAAGCGCCCAAATGGGATTTATCTTCGATTTATTCTTCCGTTGAAGGAGAAGATTTTCGCCGTGCTTTAAAAAATTTGGAAAAAGGCTTTAATGCAATGCAAAAAAGCCTTTTAGACAACAAAAAAGACGACAATTTTCCCCTGTGGCTAAAAAAAACCTTAATGCTGCATAATGAAACCGGCGCTTTATACCAATCGCTTTTATCCTATGCAAATGCTGCCTATACAACCGATACGACAAATACTCAGTATTTAAACGCCGTTTCGGTTTTACAGGAAAAAGGTTTAAAAGCAAAAGAGCTTGACCGTTCGTTCCGCGCCATTTTAACCGCACATGCACAAGAACTCGACAAGTTTTACACAAGTTTTCCACAACATGAAAAATACCGCTTTATTTTGGAAGAAGCCGTAAAAGCTCAAAAACATCAAATGTCGGATAAAGAAGAAAGCGTTGCAAACGATTTACAGCGTTTCGGCGCCGACGCATGGAGCCGCTTACAGGAACAAATCATCTCCAACGCCGTCGATACGGAAACGGGTAAAACCTTTAACGAACTGCGCAACGAAGCCTACGCCGCAGAACGAAAGATACGGAAAACCGCCTACGAAAAAGAAACGGCGCTTTTAAAGCAAAACGAAATCGCCTTTGCAGCCTCTTTAAACAACCTCAAAGCGGCGACCATCAGCCTGAACAAACGGCGCGGCTGGAAAGAGGCGATAGAGCGCAGCTTGTTCGAATGCCGCATGAGCCGTAAAACTCTGGATGCCCTTATCGGCGCAATGGAAGACGCTTTGCCCATGTGGCGCTCCTATATGAAAACCAAGGCAAAACTGCTCGGTATTGAAAAATGCGCCTTTTACGATATATTCGCTCCTTTAAAAGCGCCGCAAAATAAAACGAAGGGAACAAATCCCGAGCACGGTTCGGAGCCGCACGCCGAAAAGGTGTGGACCTTTAACGAGGCAAAAAAGTATATTATAGAACGTTTTTCATCTTTTTCCGAAGATATGGGAAACTTCGCCCGCCATGCGTTTGAGCACAACTGGATAGACGCCCAAGTGCGGCGCGGAAAAGTCGGCGGCGCATACTGCACGGATTTTCCCTTCCACAAGGTAACCCGCGTTTTGTCCAACTTTACGGGAACCTTTTCCGACGTTACCACCCTCGCCCACGAACTGGGACATGCCTATCACGGATGGTGCGTCAAAGACTTGGACTATCCGCAAACCCTGTACCCGATGACCCTCGCCGAAACCGCCAGCATCTTTGCCGAAACCATCGTTATGAAGGATCAGCTTTCAAAAACTTCGGGCTTTGAGCGGGCAAAGCTGATTGAAATGCACTTGTCCGACGGCAATCAGGTATTGGTCGATATTTTATGCCGTTTTTATTTTGAGCGCTCGGTTTTTGAAGAACGTTCAAAATCCGAATTGTCCGCGGCGGATTTTTGCCGGCTTATGGCAAGGGCGCAAAACGATACCTACGGAAACGGCCTTTCCAAAGAGCGCCATCCCTATATGTGGGCGGTAAAAAGCCATTATTATATACCGGAGCTGGACTTTTACAACTTCCCTTATGCCTTCGGTCAATTATTCGCCCTTGCCCTGTACGCGCGCTTTGAAAAAGAAGGCTCATCCTTCCCCGAAGTATATACCGCCTTACTTAAAGATACGGGCTCTTATTCCTGCGAAACCGTATGCCGCAAAGCGGGCTTTAATATCGAATCGAAGGATTTTTGGGCACAAGGCATACGCGTCTTTGCCGAAGAATTAAAAGAATTAAAGGCATACGCCGCCTCGCTCAAAAAATAAAACACCGGAAGCTTAAAACGTGGAAGCCGAATCGCCCTTAAGCCGTACCGAAACCCTCATCGGAAAAGACGCCCTTCAAAAGCTGAACAACGCGAAAGTCGCCCTGTTCGGCTTGGGCGGCGTCGGTTCCTACGTTCTCGAAGCCCTTGCCCGAAGCGGCGTCAAAAACTTTGTTTTGGTCGATAACGACCGCATAAGTCCTTCAAACATAAACCGCCAGCTTTTAGCCCTTTATTCCACCGTCGGCCAATTTAAAACCGAAGCGGCAAAAAACCGCGTTACGGATATAGCCCCCGATATGCAGCTTACCTGCTTAAACCTTTTTTATTCGGCGGAAAATGCCGCAGAAGTTGAAAAACACCTTGCGGACTGCTCGTACATTGTGGACGCGATAGATACGGTAAGCTCAAAACTGCTTTTAATAGAAACGGCACGGCGCCTGCATATTCCGATTATCAGCTCTATGGGAACGGGTAACAAGCTCGACCCCTCGCGCTTTGAAACCGCCGATATTTTTAAAACAAGGGTGTGCCCCCTCGCGCGCGTTATACGCACCGAATTAAAAAAACGCGGCATCGCCTCTCTTAAAACCGTCTTTTCAACCGAAGTGCCCCGCATTTCATGTAAACCGCCCGCAAGTATCGCCTTTGTTCCCGCCTCCGCCGGTCTTCTTATCGCAAGCGAAGTAATTAAAGATATAACGGGTTATTCCACGACATAACTTTTCCGTATTGCGTAGTAAAGGACTGTTCTCCGGCATAAATAAGGGTTTTGGTATTGTTCGTGTTTCCCGGAAATTTTGCCCATTTTTCCATATTGGAAAAATAATCGGAGCTCATCGTTTCTCCTGACTTGATTTCATAGGCTTCAATAATTTCTTTTCCTTCTTGTGTAAGAGAAGTTTTTAACAAGTCGATTTCAAGCCCCGTTTTATCGCGCCAATAGGAAAAATCCGGTTCAAACCCGCGATTATATTCATTACAAACAAAACCGTTTATAATCATGTTTTCAAAAAGGTTCCCGCGAAGATAGTGGGTAGACAGCTGTTCTCCGCTTTTCAGTCCCAGTAAATAAGAGGCTAAGCCCGTGTCCGTAAAATATATTTTCGGCATCTTTGTAAGACGTTTTGTAAAATTCCTGAAATCGGGCTTTAACTTATAGATTATAAAACTTGTTTCAAGCAAAGCAAGCCATCTTGTCGCGGTTGTAGCCGAAATTCCGCAATCATTAGCCAAGGAGGTTATATTTACAAGCTGCCCGATTCTTCCCGCACACAGTTTTATAAATTTGGTAAAAAGCTGCAAATCGCCGATATTTTCCACGTTTCGTATATCCCGCTGTACATAGGTTTCAAAATAATCGGCATAATATCTTGCTGGCGGAATGTGTTTGTCGTAAATACGCGGATAACCGCCCGTATAAATGTAGTCGTATACGTTTTTATGCAAAAGATTTGCCTCTTGCAATTCCGTTTGCGAAAAGGGCATGAGTTTAAGAACGGAACATCTTCCCGCTAACGACTGAGAAATCGACTTCATAAGCTGAAAATTTTGAGAGCCGGAAAGGACATATTGTCCCGAATCTCCCGTTTTATCCGTTTTTGTCTGCAAATACGAGAAAAGCTCGGGAACCCGCTGTGCTTCATCGATGATTGAACGCTCCGAAAACGACGATAAAAACCCTCTGGGATCCGTTTTACAAAATTCCCGTATATCGGGGTCTTCAAGGGAAACATACTTCCAATCGGGCAAAACATCTTTTAAAAACGTCGTTTTCCCGGACTGCCTCGGACCGGTAACAATCGTTATCGGGTAAAATTGCAATGATTGTAAAAAGGTTTTCTTTATCTTTCGCCGTATCATGGTTTTATTATAACGGACAAATTCACTTTTGAAAAGTGAATTTGTCCATATTAAAAAAAAGAAAATAAAATGGAGACTATATACAATATGTGGTATAATGGAAACGGGAGCTGTAAATAAATGAATGTAAAAAGAATAATTTTATATGTACTGATTACGATATCGGTTTTGTCGGTTGTTTCCTGTAAGGAAGAGTTTCCTACATTGGAAGATTTTGCCGAATATTCAAAGTATCTGGAAAACGGAGATTTGGAGGGTGTAAAAAGATATTATAAAAGATTCGGTCCCCGATCGGTAGAACAATACGGTCTTGAAGGGTTATTTATGATAAATCCTTTGGAGGGAGCCTTATATTATAATCATTACGACATTGCAGAATTCCTATTAAAAAAAGGAGCAAATCCTGATGCGATATCACCGACAATACATATGCCGATAATATTTAATTGCATTGTAAATAATAATATAAAAGGACTTGAGTTGTTGATTAAATATAACGTAGATGTTTCTGTCTTTACCAATTCTAATGGTTATAGCACGTTATCGTATGCAGCAGCAACCGGCGTAGAAGTACTTGATGTAATTTACAAAAAGACAAAAAATATAAATATAAAAAATGAAGATAATGCAACGGCATTGTTCAGTGCGGTTATTATGGGGCATTTTGATTGTGTAAAGTTTTTGGTTAATCACAAAATAGATGTAAACGCTATAAATTCCATAGGATGCAGCGCTCTTATGTATGCGGTAAATAGCGGTAGAATAGATATTTGCGAATATTTAATAGAACACGGAGCGGATATAAGTATTGTTGACAATGAAGGATATACTGCAAAGTGGATTGCCGATGAGTTGGGATTACAAATCAAAGGACTGACATATTAAATAATTTTATAGGTGTTAAGTGCGATGTATATACAAAAAGAGGTTAAAAATACCCATAGAAACTTTCAAGTCTGCGGGTTTTTACGCAGTAAAAACCCGATAAGCACGGCTCGCATTGAGAGCCGTGCGACAGTGGGCAAAGCCGATTAAATTTTCATCGATACTGAGGGTTAATTTTCCCGCCACAGCCGCCTCCTTACGTATTAATTATAAATCAATACGTATACAAGGTCAAGAATTTTGAGTCGGTATATTGCAACGACTTTATTTTAAACATTACAATCAAAACAGATATAGTGTGTTGTGCAGCTTCGCCGAAACGGTTCTTTGCATAGCGCTTATGTAAAGTATGTGGTATAATAGGGAAAGGAGAAATCGGGAATGAAGAGAAAAATAATATTGATGTGTTTATATTCTTTAGAAAATATTCATTACACAAATAGATGGTTATAGAAAAGTCTATTCGGAATGAGTTATGATGGATGTATTAAATTTTTTTCTGGAAGTATTGCTGTATTTAGTTATGTATAATGCAATGTTTCTTGATTTTGTGTTTAATTTAGGTGGTCCTCTGGTCGATTCGACATATGGGCTTTCAGTTCTTCTTCTTCCATTGGAAATAACTTATATAACTGTATTTTTAATTTCCGTGATAAAAAAGAAAAAGAAACTTATGTTTATATGTATAGGAATTTTTATATGTTTGTTGGTTAAAAGTATCTATAACCACATTGTATATTAGGTTTTGTGCTGCAAGCAGGAATAAAGATATATACAAAGGGGGTGTACCATACAGAAAAACTTAACCGGCTGCGAGACGATATGTTTTAATTACCGGAGACAGCGGTATTCTTATCGGGAATATTTATTGGAGAACTACGTTCGCTTTTATACGGTGGTGAAATAGAGGTACTTTATGATAAAAAAGATATTAAAGAAAATACTACAGGTTTTTTTGATTCTTTTAGCCGCATGTATCGGATTATTTTTAATTATGGTGGTGTATGTAGTTATTGACGATAAAAAACAAGCGGAAAAAGAGCGGATTGCAGAAAAGGCATATACGTATGAACAGCTGCAGAAATTTACGGACGTTTTGAATCCGCTAGGGACGTATTTTTGGGATGAGTTCCCTGAATTAAAAGCGAAATATAATTTATCTAACGAAGAATCGATGATATTGGGAGCTTGGACCGGACTGGAACAGCCCAGTGTTGCAACATATTGGTTTTTCCCGAATAAGCTTTTTTACATGTTGCGTGAGGTATACTATCCTCATGGCAAAAAAAAATATATGGGTGCACTTATAGGTATTTGGTTCATTAATAACGGTATATTAAATGTTAAAATTATTGGAAATCTATATTGGGAAAAAGAAAGTATTTACAAATTTTGCGAACCGACAGAGTCACAGTTAATTAACGTTGAAGGTATTGATCCGATAGGATATACAAAGACACCCATGGCACTGGCGACAATCCCGGAAAACATAAGAAAGCAGTTGAGTAAAAAAACATTTAAACAGAAACCTGTTCGGATGGTACGTTCGCTTGTTTCTTATAGTCCCTTTAAAGAAGAATATGTTTCATATGGCTATTTCAAATATGTTGAAGAAATGGCACGAGAGAACCTAAGCGGGGAAGAAATAGCGAATAGTTCTGAATTGGTGCACCGTTTTTTTGATACCCCGCCGTTTTAGCCCTATCATGATTCAATATATAGAAGAGGGTAACGAAGGATGATTGGACAAAGGCGCAAGCTTCTAAAGGACGAAAAGGTGTGTATACAAAAGAGTTTAACTATCGGCGAGTTTTTACGCAGTAAAAACTCGCTAAGCACGAGCTCCCCTAAGGGAGCCGTGCGACACTTTCCCCTACAAAAATATAAAACTTGACTTATGTACACAGCTAATGTACAATAATATTGTGGAACGGAATACCGATTTTGTTTATTTGAAAACTTTCGTATGGGACACGGAAAAAAATGAGATAAACAAAAAGAAACACCATATTTCTTTCGAGCTTGCCGTGAGGGTTTTTAATGATCCTTATTTGATAAAGCAGTATGATAACGTGAACTCGACACTTGAAGAAGAAAGATGGAAGTGTACCGGAAAAGATTTGCAATCGGGAACATTTCGGACACTTACAGTATCGATAACCGAGCGGGGAGAACGGAAAAGAATCTTTTCCGCACGAAAATCAAATCAACGGGAGATTAAAGATTATGAAAAAAACGCAGCAGCATTCTTATAAAACAATCGATTTTCCGCCCCTGACAGACGAACAAAAAAAGGAACTTGAATATCTGGATAAAATGCCCGACAGCGAGATCGATTACTCGGACATTCCGGAGCATCTGGACACTCCGGTTGTATCTTATTATTTCAAATCTCTAAAAGTGCCCAAGACGGATATTCATACAAAAATCGACAATGACAATCTTGCCTGGCTTAAACAGGGCGGCAGAGGATATCAGGCACGGCTCAACAATGTTATACGCTGGGCGCGGCTCAATAATTGTCCTATTATTCAGATGTAATATAACAAGCATTATATAGACGCGTGAGAAATTGAAACTGAATGCTACGCGCCGCCCATAAGTAACGAAGGGGAAGCTTAAACGGACTCGCTACTTCTCCCGACGGTAAGGTTTCTGCCGGTTGTTTTGTAAATGATTGTGAAACCATAAAGTATATACAAAATTATATAACAAATAAATGGGAAATATCGTATCCGTATGATATTTTAATGAATATAGAGTAGGGAGATGAAATGAAGAGGATTTATATATTTATTTATGTTATATTCTTAGCCCCAATCTTGTTGTTTTCGTTCGACTGGTATAAAGAATTACAATTAAATTTTATTGATACAGAAGGTTTAGAACTTGGAAATTCCTATGAAAATTATGGATATATATGTCAGAGGCAAAATAACAAATTATTAATTTTTGATACAAGGAAATTTGATTATACGCAGTACCCTTATGTTTATTTGGACAAACCGCAACATGTGAGTATTCAGGATTTTATTTTGGAGAAATCAGGATTCTTAAGATTTTCTTACAATGAACAGATATATCAAATCATATTGGGAAATGAATATTTTGCACTTTTAGGTAACGAACATGGCCTCCATCTTTTTACCGGAAAAGTTCCCTACTGGAAAGAAAAAAGAAAAATCTGGGACAGTATATATGATTTGGTATTTTCAGGGAACAGAAATTTTCCACCTGAATCAATTCCTTTTTCTTGGATAGTTGAAAATGTTACACAAAGTTCGTTTCTTACAGAACAGACAGACGGAATTGTATTTAAGTATTCCGGTGTCAACATAGAAAACTATCTTATTGAGATTATGTTTGGCGGTACAGAAGTTAATATTACTTGTTTCCCCTGGGTGGAAAACGCTGCTGGAAACGGAATCGGAGAATGGATAGAACTCGAACTTGGCAGCCCCCAAAACACGATGTATATATTAAACGGTTTTGTAGACGGAACCCGCCCGCATTTATATAAAATGAACAGCCGAATGCAAACGGCATTGGTTGAAGGAACAACGGCTGACGGAAAAAAGATAAGCCAAACGGTACGCTTTGAAGACTTCGTATATTTTAGGACAATAGTGTTTGCAGAACCTGTTAAGCGGGTACGTATTACAATTAAAAGCGTATACGAAGGCGATAAATGGCAGGACACGGCAATTTCCGCTATTATGTTTCCTGCCGGTGAATGGGAAAAAAGCGAAGATAAGATAACATGGAAACCCAATTGGACAGAAGAAAGGCTGCGGAATTGGTAAAGGATGCACAATTACACAGGAAAGATAGGGCAGATAAGAGTTATAGGAATAAGTATCGTAGCATAGCTTCAGATAACGAAGGGGAAGCGGACAAGGGCGGCGACAGTGGGCAAAACCGATTAAATTTTCATCAGCGAAAAAGAAAAACCGTTCCCCAGAAGGCGTTTTTGCTAAAGCCGGTTTATGAGAGCCTTTTTTTCCGGTACGTTCGGAGGCATAGTGCGTGTGCCGCCCCTTAAGCTTTCAATCCGCCTTGATATTATCACGAATAACAAGTATACTGAAACCGGTCCTGAAAATCACATCGAATGCTTGGAGCCGACCCGCCGGGATTTTCCTTAAAAAGGGTTCCCGTTTATCACTTGCTGTTCGTTAAGGAGGACGGTACGTACTATGAACGTATTAAAAAAAATCTTTGTTTCGGCGGTTGCCGCCGCAGTTATTTTTTGTTCCTGCACAAAAAAAGAAGTTGACTCAGCTGCTTCCGCGGCTGCGGTATCCGAAAAAGAAACCGCTGCGGGAATACAGGGAGTGGTTTATGTAACCAAAACCGGCCTATATATCGAAAACGATGAAGGTAAAATGAAATGGGCCGCCGAAGCCGCTTTAGGCGATTTGCCCTATTATTTGGGCGAAAAAAAAGAAGCACAACGGACGGACGGTCAAAAACGTACTTTTTTTTATGTTGAACTGAACGGGAACCGGTACTGGATACAGGATTACAGCTATGAACCCCGCACTACACCGGGATTCATTATGACGAAGGATGCGGTTTTGTACAAATCCGCGTCTTTAACGGCTGCATCCGATGAAATTCTCCCGCAATATCTTCCCGTAGCCGTCTATAACGACTTTGCTAAAGACCCCGGCGGCAAATTTTTCAAAATAGCGGCTTACAGTTCCGAATTTTATACGACATGGACAATCAAAGAAAAGTTTGTTAAACGGGACGCGGTAGAAATGAACGAAGAAAACATCAGCGCAATGTACCTTGCCTTGGCCGCATCGGAATCCCGAAACGACACAATCCGTGCGGAATTGTTTCAAAACGCGATCGAGATGGACAGCTCTTACAGTTTGGACATTGCCGATTTGCAAAATCTGACGGAAATCATCATCAAAGAAGAAACGTTTATGCAAACGCTTTCGCCCGAAAAAATAAACGAACCCGTTTTGATAGAAGCGGATATCGATTTAAAAAGTGTTCCGTGCAGACGCAAAAGTGCGCGCGTTTTACACACGCTGAAAGAAGGTTCTTCGGCAACTGCAACGCTTAAACTTGTATGTTCCGATCCGGAAAACGATGATTCGGAAGCGGAATGGCTCTATATTCAAAACAAACAAAAAAAAGGCTGGGTTACGGCGGACGAGGTAAAACGCCAATAGAAATTATTCGGGGCTGCGGCTATTTTTGTTGTAAAAGGATTAACTTTTGGAAACTCATTATTTAAAAGTCAAAAATGAAAAGACTTGAAAATTTAACTAATGACAGTTTTGTAAAATCTTTAGAGCTTAATTTGAAAGAAAATTCTAAATATTTTTTTTACTTGCAAAGCTGGCAAGATGGAGATGCTTTTTTAGATGTTTGTGATGTTGACGGCGGAATTAAAACTGAGCAGGTCTTGCTATTTGCAGAAAAAAATAAACAGTATATTTTTAAAAAGAAATCTGAGTTATTAGAAATAACAGCGAAATTTATAAAAAATAAATCATTTGCATCTAAAAACGAGGTTTTTAAGTTAGGTTATGATATTTATATAACTTGTAAAAAAGATTATTTTGTACTTTGCCCGGAGCTTAATAAAGGATATCATGCCAATCTGAATATTTTTAATCGTTTAATTGGATTCTTTGCTTATAAAGAGCCATGGGAAAATGAGAAATTTGGTTATTGGGAAAAGCAAACTACAAAGCCTTAAAAGCGGCCCGAAAAATCCGGTAAGCACGAACTCCCGCAAGGGAGCCGTGCGTCCTTTTCTATTTTATTTTTACCAGTTCAACTTCAAAGACAAGCCAGCTGTTGCCCGGAATAACGCCGGGGATGCCGTTTGCGCCGTATGCGGTTTCCGGCGGTAAAATCATCGTGCGCTTTTCTTTTAATTTCATATCCTGCGCCATAATGTCGAAACCCGGAATCATTTGACCGATGCCGGTGGTAAAGGCGAGCGGGCCCCTGCCCTTGGAAGAATCGAATACCCTGCCGTCCATAAAGGAGCCGGTATAGTGGGTTTCCACTTGACGGTTTTTGCCCGCCTTGGAGCCGCTTCCTTCTTTTTGAATAACGTAAAAAATACCGTTTGCGTCTTTTTTGGCACCGGGGAATTTGGCTTCGATTTCTTTAAAAATCTTTTCGCCGGCTTCTTTTTTTAAGCGGTCAAAATCTTCCTGCGTTGCGCTGAACGCTTCGGCGTCTTTTCCGAGGCGGATAATCGTCAGTTTTTTGATAACATCGCCTTGGAGGGTTTTGTTTACGACGTCCTGTCCTTCAATCACCTTGCCGAACACCGTGTGTTTGCCGTCGAGCCAGGGGGTGGGAACGTGGGTAATAAAAAACTGACTGCCGTTTGTCCCCGGCCCCGCATTTGCCATGGAAAGAACGCCGGGCGCACTGTGCTTTAACGAGGGAACGATTTCATCGGGGAAGGTATAGCCGGGGCCTCCGCGTCCGGTTCCCTGAGGGTCGCCGCCCTGAACCATAAAGTCCTGGTCATCGCCGTTTGCCTTGCTTATAACGCGGTGAAATTTCAACCCGTCGTAAAAGGGTTTTCCCTTTGCGGCCTTAAGCTTTCCTTCGGCCAAGCCTACGAAATTCGTAACGGTTAAGGGCGTCTGTTTATAATGCAGTTCCAGAACGATGTTCCCCCTGCTCGTTTCCATAAGGGCAAAAACGCCTTCTTTTCCTTCAAGCGATTTTATCGATTTTGTCATTTGTGCATAGCCTCCGCATATCAGGGCCGCAAAGACAAGCACGGCCGCCGTATATTTTTTGTTCATATTACTCCTCCGAATATTTCGATACGCACCAATTATAGATGGCGTCCGCTCTGGAACCGTAAGACTTTGCAAGCCGCTCGGAAACCAGGGGAATCTTTGCCGCGTCGGCGCGGACCGTAATATAAAAAACAATGTGTTCTTCGGTTTCTACCGCATTCAAGCATAAAAGCATAGCTTCGGGCTTTACTATATTAAAACCCTTGTATACGATTTTTTCGGTGTTTTCCGCACGGAAAGACGTTTGCGCCGCCTGTTCAAAGTACTGAAATTTATACACACAGCCGCTTAAAGAACGGTCTTTTTGGTAGACGTAAGACACAAGACCGTCGGCTTTTTTATCTGCCGGGTCGGGAATCCTTGCGCGCTCGTCGGGATTGTTTACCGTATACACTTCCGTATAAAGGGTTTCCCACCTCTTGCGCGAATTGGAATAGTATTGAATACCCTGCATGGTGGATAAATTGCGCAGTATCGAAGATATTTTACCGATTTCCCCGGCAGCCTGCCCCGTACCCTGTGCCTTTTTAAGCAGATACAGGGATTCGACGATAAAAACCGGTTCGTTTTGTTTGTCCCATGCGGAAGCGGCCGAACGGCATAAATCGGTGGCCGGGCACAGCTCAAGTTTTACGTTCGACTCTCCGTAAAACGAACGCTGAATCCGTCCCGTTTTTAAAAGTTCTTCCGCAACCGATTCGGGAAAAAGCTCTTTCAGCTCATACACCGGCGCAGTTGCTGAATTATCCGCATCTTGTGTTTTTAAGGCGGGGAACACGACACGAGAATCCTCTTCACTGCTTTGAGCGTCGGCAGTCTGAGCGCCGAGCATCAGGCAAAGACAAACAAAGGCACCGCAAAAGACGGCAGTTCGGACAGAACGAAGGGCTGCATAAAACCCTTCAGGCAGGCAAGCCGGCAAAGCGACGTACCGCAGCCCTGCCTTGCAAAAATGATTAACGTACACCTTTATACAGCACCCTCACTTGCTTATATAAACCGTCGCCTTCGCTTTTGGTTTCAACATCGCCGATTTCATTTAAAGTCGTATGAATAAGGCGGCGCTCAAAAGGATTCATCGGTTCAAGCAAAACGGACGAGCGGCTTGTGCGCACCTTATCGGCAGTGGTATAAGCCAACCGCACCAAAGATTCTTCGCGCCGTATGCGGTAGTTTTCCGTATCGAGAACGATTTTTACATCGCCGTTACCCAAATGACCCGCATACACGTTCGCCAATAATTGCAAAGCATCGAGATTTTTACCCTTACGCCCGATTAAAATAGAAGAATTCGGCGAAGAAAGCCTTATGCTTATTTTACGTTCTTCCCGAAACATAACTTCAGCAGAAGCCTCGTATCCCATCTTCCGCACAACGGAACAAATAAAATCAATGAGCTTTGTTTCAAATTCGTCCTTAGGCAGCGGGTCGGCAAACAAGCTTTCTCGCGCAGACAAAGATTTTTCCGCCCCTTTTTCAAAGGGCTGCGCATCGGTATGCACCCGGATTTTCACATAGCCTTTTTTAAATAAGCCGTTTTTTTGGGTTTCAATAATTTCCACATCAAACTGGTCTTGTTCCAAGCCGAGTTCTGCAGCCGCCGTTTCGATAGCCTCTTTTTCGGTCTTTGCCTCATATTCGTATATCATAGCGCACCTCGCTTAATAAAATGCTTAATAAAATAAAATTCACTCTTATTTTTTCTTTTTCGTTACAGGCGCTTTTTTCGGCGCATCTGCTTCCGCTAAGCCCATTTCCACCCGTTTTGCATGCATCATTTTATTGATTACCAATTGTTGAATAAGCTGTAAAAAGTTACTTATTGTCCAATACAATAAAAGACCGGCGGGAGCGCTGTAAAACATAAAGAAGAAAAATAACGGCATTCCGTACATCATGTATTTCATGGAATTGTTGCCGGAAACGTTTGCCGAAGCGGATTGTGTTATTTTTGTAAACAAAAGCTGGGAAGCAACATAAATTATCGGCAAAAGCCTCAGCGGAAGTTCTCCTATAAGGGGAAGACCTGCAGGGAATACGTATACGCTGTCGCCCACCGATAAATCGGGAATCCAGCCGGGAATAAACATTGCGCCGCGGAATTCAAAATAGTTGTTAAACAAATTGAACATCGCAAAAATCAGCGGAAACTGAATCAACAAGGGTAAACAGCCGGAAAGCGGATTGTATCCGGCTTCTTTGTAAAATTTGCCCATTTCCGCATTCATTTTTTCCGGATTGTTTTTATACTTGGTTTGAATTTCCTGAATACGCGGTTGAAGTTCCTGCATTTTCAACGTTGCTACCGAACTTTTTTTTGTCAACGGATACATTACCAGTTTTAAAAGAATCGTCATTAAGATGATGGAAACACCCCAGTTCGGTATCAGCTTATAGAAAAATTCCATTAAGAATTTCAAAAAGGTTTCCAACCATCCCAGCCATCCGGAACCCAAGCTTTCGTCAAGTTTTAAGCCCGAAAGCTTCCAGTTGTTTTCCGCCGCATTATTATATGATTTTAAGTTTTTTTCCACCTTCGGTCCCATATACACGTAGTACGAATCCTGTACAAAAGAACCGCTGACGGGAGAACGGACAAGCAAAAGCTGTGCATCCTGAAAATTATCTATTTTATTTTTAGTCGAATATTCCGCCGATTGAATTGTAGACGAAGAAAGCGGAACAATTTGCTGTACAAAATATTTTCCGGCAACGCCGGCCCAGCTGAACGGCTTATCGTAGGTTTTTACATTTCCGTCCGATAAATTAAGTTTTTTTATTTTTTCTTTTGTAAAAAACATAAAGGTACGGCGTTCATAGCGATCCGCTTTAGGATTATAGTAGGGTCCGATTTGCGGAGACGAGCGCAAAGTATAGGCGGCATCTCCGAAGGCCAGCCCGTTCATGTCTTTTTCGCCGTCGATTGTAATATCCAGCTTAAAAAGATATTCTTTTTCGTCAAAGCTGTACTGTTTGACCAAGATAAACGAATCTTGCCCGCCCGAAGTATTTGAAATACTGAATTTTTTATAAAATCCTATCGTTTTATCGTCAATAATTTTTACATTAAACAAATCATTTATAATTGCGTTTGAAGCTCCGCCGAGCGAAAGCGAAAAAGCACGGTTTGAAAGACTTATGTTTTTTGCCATTTGAACGGGCGTTCCTTTATCCAAATGTCCTTTTAATTCATAGCTTACAAGGTCCCCGCCGCGGTTGGTAAACACAGCTTTTATTTTTTCGGTTTCGACGACATATTCTTGTTCTTCAAGCGTGTCGTCGCTTTGTTCCGGAACATTTAAAAGCGGAACGGTGCTTTGTAAAGCCGACAGCCCGGAACCTGCCGTATTTTGCAATTGTTCCGTTTGCGCTTGTACCGATCCGGCATTTTCGACCGGCTGCTCTTTTGCAAAATACTTGTTTTGAATAAAAAACGAAGCAAACAAAACAAGAGAAGAAAGCACTATAGCCCATATAGTATTTTTATCCATTTTTTCTCCCGATAAAAAGTTTTAAAGAACTGCTAGGGAACGGGGTCGTAACCGCCCTTGCAATAAGGATTACATCTTAATATTCGTTTGACAGCCAAAAATAAACCTTTAACCGCTCCGTATTTTCGAATTACGCCAAGGGCATAGTTTGAACATGTCGGATAAAACCTGCATGACGGAGGAAAAAGAGGCGACAGGCATATTTGGTAAAATCGTATTAAGCCGATAAAAAAATTTTGACACAGTTTTTTAAAAAACATCGGTCCGTTCCTTAAGCCGTCATAAACAATCCGGCTTTTCCGCATAATTCTTTTACTTTCGCATATCTGTTTTTAAAAGAATTTTGACCCGGATACACCAATAAAACCATATCATAGCCGCTGTGCATATTTGTTTTTAACAAGCGGTATACTTCTCGGCTCAGTCTTTTGCAGCGATTTCGCTGAACGGCGTTTCCGTATCCTCTGGGAAGCGCAAAGGCAATTCTGTTTATATTTTTTCCCGTAAACAAAAAAAACAGTTTTGCACCGTCCGTGCTTACTCTTTTGCCTTTTTTAAACAGCTTTTGAATATCGTTGTTTTTTTTTATTCGCTCCTCGCGGCAAAAACTTCCGGTTTTATACGGTATTTTTTCCATTATGCGGAATTAATAATTAATACGGCTTTTTTTCATCGGAAACGGAAAGTTTATAGCGGCCCTTTGCTCTGCGTCTTTTAAGAATCATGCGGCCGCCGCGGGTTTTCATGCGGGCACGAAAACCGAATTTTCGGTTTCTTTTAACTTTGCTGGGTTGATATGTCCGTTTCATAGAACACTTCTCCTTATATGTCAAGAACTTTGCAAAAACAAAGCTCCCGGATTTTATAACGGTTTGTTAGAATACCATATTTTTAAGCGCTTGGTCAAGTCCTCGCATCGAATCGCATAAAAACCGCTGCTTTGTCAATCGCAAAAACAAAATAGAGTAAAAAATCTCAGATAATCGAATAATCGTTCTCTGATTTCGTAATTCATATTTATTTGTGAAAAATTCATAAAAAAACTGACTGAAAATACCTTTTGTGTCGTTTTGTTGAATAAAAAGGCATTGAAGGTGCCGGAGTCTATTTCCGGAATTATATCGGGGCCTCTTCCCCAGCCTACAAAATAATGATCCGCTCCGCAATTTTCCAATATGCCTTCTTTGTTTATTTCCATAAAGGTCCACGCATTCGGATATTTTTTTTCAAAAAAATCATTCATAAAGATTTTTTCCAAATCTTCTTCATTTAAAACATTTTCATCTTCTTTTATCCTAATCGAAAGAGAATTGGTTCCTCCGCCGTACATCAAAAAAAGGTCTTTCCTTTTTTCGTTTTTCTCCGCCCCTTCCGGAGTATAAGTCAGCACGCCCCAATCGTTTTTAAACAAAAGCATTCCGAACTCGTCTTCAAAGGGGTGTACTTCCACAAAATCGAAAAGATTTATGTTTTCATCGAACTCTTTGTCTTCATATGAATATTGAATGCGTTTTTTTTCATCCTGTTCGAAAACTTTTGCACTCGAATTCAGTTTTTTTAAAACCGTTTTTGCATACGCCGTTTCAAGTTTTTCGTTTTCTATATAGGCTTTCAGTTGTTTTTTGATGGATTCGTTTTCCGTCGTTCTAAAAAAATTCTCATATAATATACTCGCAAAAAAATCCTTTCCGATTCGATTAAAATACATATTCGCAAATTGTGTATCGGAAACGGAAACTTGTTCTTCTTCCCACTTTTTTAAAAAAGACCAAGATTGAATAAAAAAATTCATTTCTCCCGTATTGGGTACATAAAAAAATCCTTCCCGGCTTTTTTCCGATACTTCCGTGTTGTCCGCTGCAGCAAAAAATGATACAAAAAAAACAAACAACACCGATAAAATTACCCTTCTTTTTTTTATCATTTTCCATTCTCCTCAAAAACGATTTTATCGAAAACCTTTAACGTCGGCATGTTTTTTCAGCACAGCTTTTTTTAAAGTCCCCGTTCTTCCATCCAGCGTTCTTTTTCGTCAACCGTAATATTACGCAATGTGCCGCCCGTCTTTTTTTCCGTTTTTTTTAAACTAAAAGAAAAACCGTTTACGGTAAGCTCGGGAAATTCTTTTTTGAGGGCTGCAAGTATGCGTTTTTTATATAAGCCGAACAGCTGAATCCATCCTGAATGGTCCGTTTCCAAAAAAAGTATATCGTTTTTCAGGTCTATGATACGGCTGTGCGCGGCAAGTTTTTCCCCGTCGTTCGGTATTTTTTGTAAAACGGTATTCCAGCTGCGTTCCAAGCCGCCCTTTTCTCCCGCAGCACAAGAGAATACATCGGTAAAAAACGTATTTAACAAATCGGATGCGCTTTGCACCGAAAAATCTTCATTGCTCATACACTTGCCCTTCGCGGACTTCATACACCTTGGTTCCGCTTTTCATATAACGGCTGTAGGGTTCTTCCGGTAAAAAGGTACAAAAAAGCTGATCATAAGCGGGAAGTAAAGCCGTTATTTTTTCACGTTTTGCAGGATCCAATTCCAAAAGCACGTCATCCATAAGCAAAACGGGTTTTTTTGCGCATATTTGCGTATATAAAACGGCTTGACAAACGCGCAGTAAAATTGCCGCAAGACGTCTTTGTCCTGTAGATGCGGTAGGAACAAAGGGTTCGGAATAGCGTGTAAAATAGATACTGTCCCTATGCGGCCCGCTTAAGGTCGTTTTCATAATTATATCGCGTTCCCGTTTTTCTCTTAAAAAACAAAGTATTTCTTCCTGCTTTTTTTCTTTCCATGCCGAATCATACGCAAGCGAAACGTTTTTTATACCGGTTACATCTTCATACAAGGGAGTAAAAACACGATTAAAATTATGTATGACGCTGCGTCTTTTTTGTACCATTTCACGTCCGTGTGCGGCAAGTTCGGTATCGAAAACATCAAGCATATCGGCACGCATACCGGCATTTCCCGCTGCTTTTTCGTCACGTAAAATCGCATTGCGGCTTTTTAAAACTCTTTTATATTTTCTTAAAATATCGACATACAAAATATCGTACATCGACAAAGATTGATCTATAAAAAAGCGCCGCCGTTCCGGTTCTCCGACGGCAAAAGATAAATCATCATGACAAAAAAGAACACAGGGAATTGTTTGTATTAAATCTTTTCTATCCGTTAAAACTTTGGCGTTTTTAAGTATCTTTTTTTTATTTTGCTCATATTGAATACTTACGGTGTCGGCTTTTCCGCTTTCATCACGGTAAAATCCGCGTATAGAATAAAAATTTTCACCTTCTTTTATAATTTCATTGTCGCTCTTTGTACGAAAAGAAGATCCGTAAGAAATTATATACAAGGTTTCTAAAATATTCGTTTTTCCTTGTCCGTTTTCTCCGACAAAAAAAACTTCAGGCGCCGAGCAGTCTATATGATTGTTTTTTAAGTTACGAAAATTAATCGGAGAAACCGATAAAAAAGGCACCCGATTACTCCATTTGCATAGGCATAATAATGTGGAAAAAATCCTGTGCCGGTTCCGGCTTCATTGTAATGGCTTTCATGTATTCGGTAAATTCAAATGTTATGTATTCGGTATCTATTACCTTCATAGGTTCTTCTACATACAGATAATTAAGCGCAATTGTGATTTGTTCTCCGGCATAACGGCAGGGAAGTTCTTCTTTTGCCGTTCCTATTTCCGATTCCTGTGCGGTTATAGTTAACATTCCTTCATTCAAATCGAAATATACACGGCGCGATTTTTGTTCAACCAAAAGTCCCACACGTTTAAGAGCGTCAAGCAAATCTCTGCGGTGTATTTGAAAATGTTTTTCCTGCGTTTCGGGAATAACACGCTGATAATTGGGAAACTGACCGTCAATTAAAACCGAAGAAAAACTGTAATTGCCGAATTTAAAATAAATCATTTTATTTACAATGGCTACAAAAAGATTTCCTTCGGATGAAAGACGTTTGAGTATAATATTTAATACCTTGGGAGGTACGATTGCGCTTTCAAAATCGGCAACACCTGCACAAAGAGGTTTTGACACATAAGCAAGGCGGCGTCCGTCCGTTGCAACCATAATAAGGTTTTCCTCTTTTTTTTCAAAATATACACCGTTCATAAAATAACGTGTTTCATCATCCGAAACGGCAAAAATCGTTTGAGTAATCATATTTTTAAATTCGGCAGCCGGAACTTCAAACCATGGGATATTTTGCTCGGAGGAAAATTCGGGAAATTTATCGCTTGCCATACTTTTAAGCTGAAAACGCACTTTTTTTGTTATCGGCTTAATAACGACGTTTATGTCTTTTTGTGAAAATTCCACATCGCCGGAAGGCAAGGTATTTAAAATGCTTATGAATTTGTCACAAAAAACGGTAGTTGTTCCTTCTTCTTCCACTTCAACGGGAATTTTCGTTTCGAAATTAACTTTTATATCCGTTGCCTTTATGGTTAAAGAATTATGTTCGGCTATAAATAAAACGTTTGAAAGTATGGAAAGGGCGTTTTTTGTAGAGATGATTTCTTGTGCAATGCCTATTTCTTTAAGAACCGCATCTCTGTCGAATGTGAATTTCATATATCCTCCGTTTACCATTATATTAATATATAATAGCAATAATAGTAATAGGGCCTGTGTAAAAGTGGATATTTATTTTATTTATTTCTTTTATAAGAATTTAGGCGTTTAATAAAATGCCTTTTTCTTTACAAAATTATCCACATATTAACCGTTTTACGGTTTTATCCCCGTTTATTAACAATATAATAGCATATTTTCCACAACTTGTGTATCTTATTTTTTATAATCTTTTACATTTTTTATAAGATATTGAATTTTTGAATCGAGTTTCGAATCGGTTAAAATAGCGTCGCGTATTTTTTGACAAGAGTACATAACGGTTGTATGATCGCGTCCGCCGAATTCTATTCCCAATTCCGTAGTGGAAAATTCGGTTATTTCTTGAGCTATATACATAGCTATTTGTCTGGGAAGGGTAACGTTTTTTGTGCGTTTTTTTCCTTTTATATCCGAAAGAGAAATATTAAAATCGTCGGCGACAACACGTTGTATAATATCTATACCTATATTGCCCGGTTGTGCTGCGGAAAATTTGTCGCGAAGCTGCTGTTGTGCTATTTCCAAGGTTATTTCGCTTTGAACCAATTCCGCATAAGCGATAATCTTTGTAAGACAGGATTCCAAATCGCGGACATTTGTTTCTACATTTTTTGCAATTAAATCTATTACCTCGTTCGGTATAAGAGAAATAACTTTTTCGCTCATAACCGTGCGTATATGCTCAAGTTTTTTTTCCAAAATTGCACGGCGTGTTTCGTATTTAGGAGGCTGCAAGTCGACGTTTAAACCCCGTTCAAAGCGAGAACGTAAACGTTCCGTAAGATTTTTAAGTTCCGATATGGGACGGTCGCAGGTAAAAACAATTTGTCTGTAAGAATTATACAAAGTGTCGAAGGTATAAAAAAGTTCTTCTTGCGTACCTTCTTTATTTTGTAAAAAGTGAATATCGTCTATAAGCAAAACATCGGCGGAACGGTATTTATTTTTAAATTTTTGTGTAGTTTTATCGTTTAAAGATTGAATGAATTCGTTTGTAAAATTTTCCGCCGTAATATAAATAACTTTTGAAGCGCCTGCATTATGCATTGCGTTTCCTATAGCTTGAATTAAGTGGGTTTTTCCCAAACCGACGCCGCCGTAAATTAAAACGGGATTATATGCGCGTCCCGGATTTTTTGAAATAACGACGGCTGCATTATATGCAAAAGAATTGTTTTCTCCCATAACAAAGGTATCAAAAGTATAGTCTTCTCTTAAATCGGGATGCTTTTTGATTTTTTGACCGTCATTGCTTTCATTTTGATTTTTTTGGCGTTGAGCGGATACTTCTTTCGGTTTTTTTTCTTTTTCGGAAGAAAAAACCGGTGCTTTTATAATGAATTCAAGCGAAAGCGATTTTGCCGATAATTCATGTAATTTTTTTTGAACTAAGGAGGCATATCCTCTTGAAATAAAGTTATCCTGTAAAAATTTTGACGGGCAGGAAACTATTATAACCGATTCTTTTGAATTTACGTATTCGACCGGAGAAAACCACATGTCGAATTCCTGAGACCGTTTATTTATGCTTAATTCTTCCCGTATTTGTATAACGGCTTCTTTCCAAAAATCGGAATAATCCCACGCAGCCATAGCAAGATATTATAACCCGCCTTTACTTTTTTACGCAATACGGCTATAATAAAAAAAAACATATTTATACCTGTTTTTAAGGATTTTTCATGAGTGCAAGCTATTCGGCTCAAAATATTCAAGTTTTAAAGGGTCTTGAAGCGGTTCGAAAAAGACCGGGTATGTACATTGGTTCTACCGGTCCGGACGGACTGCATCACTTGGTGTATGAAGTTGTGGATAACTCCATAGACGAAGCGATGGCCGGCCAATGCGACCGCATTACAATAGTTCTCGAACCGGACGATATTGTGCGCGTTGAAGATAACGGACGCGGTATTCCGGTCGATATTCACCCCACCGAGGGTATCAGCGCACTGGAATTGGTATTAACCCGTCTTCATGCAGGCGGTAAATTCGACAAGGGCTCGTACAAGGTTTCAGGCGGTTTGCACGGCGTAGGAGTGTCCTGCGTAAACGCTCTTTCGGTATGGCTTGAAGCCTATGTCGAAAAAGAAGGCAAAAAATACTACCAAAAATTCGCCGCCGGAAAATCTTTAGGACAGGTAAAAGAAATCGGTACAAGCGACAGGCGCGGAACGACTATCCGCTGGAAGGCAGACCCGCAGGTTTTTACCGAAACAACTACCCACAGCTTTGAAGTGTTGGCAACACGTTTGCGCGAACTTGCCTTTTTGAATTCCAATATAACGATTGTATTCCGCGACGAGAGGCTTACAACGCCGAAAGAAGTTGTCTATCAGTTTGACGGCGGCATAAAGCAGTTTGTTTCGTATTTGAACGAGGGAAAGGGCGTTATCCCGTCCGCTCCCGTCTTTATAGAAGGAAGCCGCGACGACATCCTTGTTGAAACGGCGATTCAATACAACGACGGCTATAACGAAAATATTTTAAGCTTTGTAAACGACATAAACACCAAAGAAGGCGGCACTCACTTGGAAGGCTTAAAATCAGCCCTTACCAAGGTGATGAACGAGTTTTTAAAAAACAACGCAAAACTTTTGAAAAAACTCGACAAAGAAGAAAAACTGATGGGAGAAGACGTCCGTGCAGGCCTTACCGCCGTATTGTCGGTAAAGGTGCCCGAACCCCAGTTTGAAGGACAAACAAAGACAAAACTCGGCAATACGGAAGTGCGCGGCATCGTCGACTCTTTGGTAAACGAACATCTTACCCTCTTTTTTGAGCAAAATCCCAAGGTTATAGACCTTATTTTGGAAAAATGCGTGTCCGAAGCGGCCGCCCGTATTGCCGCCCGCAAAGCAAAGGAAGCAACCAGACGCAAAAGTTCTTTGGACAGCTTCGGGCTTCCCGGAAAGCTTGCCGACTGCTCTCTAAAAGACCCTTCAAAATGCGAAGTGTACATAGTGGAAGGAGACTCGGCCGGCGGTTCGGCTAAAAAGGGCCGCGACAGTAAAACGCAGGCTATTTTACCCCTGTGGGGAAAAATGCTGAACGTCGAGCGCACAAGATTGGACAAGGTTATAAACAACGAAAAATTACAGCCGGTTATCGCTTCTTTGGGAACGGGAATCGGCAAAGATTTTAATATCGATAAAATACGCTATCATAAAATAATCATTATGGCAGACGCCGACGTTGACGGCTCCCATATACGCACCCTTTTGTTGACCTTCTTTTTCCGCTATATGCCGGAATTGATAGAAAAGGGATTTGTCTATCTTGCCATGCCGCCCCTGTATAAAATCATGTTTAATAAAAAAGAGTGGTATGTGTACGACGATGCCGAACGCGATAAGGTTTTTGCCGAAATAGGGCGCGATACGGAAAAAATCAGCGTACAGCGCTATAAGGGTTTGGGTGAAATGGACGGAACCCAATTATGGGAAACCACAATGGATCCGGCACGGCGCAAAATGATGCGGGTAACGCTTCCCGATGCGGTTGAAGCCGACCGTATATTCAGCACCCTTATGGGAGAAGAAGTCGAGCCGCGCCGAAAGTTTATAGAAGAAAATGCCGTGTACGCGAATTTGGACGTATAATGAAACTGTCCGAAATCTTCGGTTAAGAGTCCGTACCGCATTAAATAAGGAAACACAGGAACAATGGAAGAATTAAAAACTCCGGAAGGCGGTATTTTAATACCGGTTCCCATAGAAACCGAAATGAAACGGGCGTACATAGATTATTCGATGTCCGTTATCGTAAGCCGCGCCCTGCCCGATGTACGCGACGGATTAAAGCCCGTTCACCGGCGCATTTTGTACTCTATGGAAGAAAGGAGTTTGCGTTATTCCGGACCGACGCGCAAGTGCGCGAAAATTGTCGGTGATGTGCTGGGAAGTTATCACCCGCACGGAGACGCGTCCGTGTACGACGCCCTCGTCCGCTTGGGGCAGGATTTTTCGCTCCGCTATCCGGTAATCCATCCTCAGGGAAACTTCGGTACCATCGGCGGGGACCCTGCGGCGGCATACCGCTACACCGAAGCGAAGATGGCGAAAATCGCCGAAACGATGGTCGAGGATATAAAAAAAGAAACCGTCGATTTTATTCCGAACTTTGACGAATCCACCGTCGAGCCGACCGTTTTACCCGCAAAGTTTCCCTTTTTGCTTGCCAACGGTTCAAGCGGTATTGCAGTCGGTATGGCGACGAATATGCCGCCTCACAATTTGCGCGAAATCGCCGCCGCCGTTGCAGCCTATATAGACAATCCTGAAATAACGATAGACGAGCTTACCAAATTTATGGCCGGCCCCGATTTTCCCACCGGCGGCGTCATTTACGGCCGCAAAGGTATTAAACAGGCTTTTAAAACCGGAAAGGGCAGGGTAATTGTCCGCGGGCGCTTTACGATTGAAGTCGATAAAAAAGGGCGCGAAAGCATTGTCTTTACCGAAGTACCCTATCAGGTAAATACAACCGTTTTATGTGAGCGCATAGGAGCTCTTGCCCGCGAAAAAGTTATCGACGGCATTGCCGCCATTAACGATGAAAGCTCGGACAGGGCGGGACTGCGCATTGTTATCGAGCTTAAACGCGGAGCGATTGCAAAGGTTGTTTTAAATCAGCTTTTTTCAAAAACCGCATTGCAGTCATCGTTCAGCGTAAACAACCTTGCCCTTGTAAAAGGCCGCCCGGAAGTTTTAACTTTAAAGTCTTTAATTCACTATTTTGTAGAACACCGCAACGAAGTTGTAACGCGGCGTATCCGCTTTGATTTACGCAAAGCCGAAGAGCGGGCACACATTTTGCGCGCCCTCATTGTCGCCATCGACAACATCGACGAAGTGATAAAAATCATCCGTTCTTCGCGCGATACGCAAACGGCAAAAAACGGCCTTATGGAGCGCTTTTCGTTCGACGAAGTACAGGCTCAGGCTATTGTCGATATGCAGCTTAAGCGCTTGACGAGCCTCGAAATCGAAACCCTTAAAAAAGAGTTGGAAGAACTTGAAATCTTTATAGAAAAATGCAAGGACCTTCTTGCACACCCGGAAAAGATTTTGCAGCTGGTAAAAACCGAAACCCTCGAATTGGCGGAAAAATTCGGAGACGACAGAAAGACGACGATTGTGGCGGACGAGGTTGAAGAAATCAATATTGAAGACCTTATCAAAGAAGAAGATATGGTCATACTTATTTCGCGCTTGGGCTATATAAAAAGCGTTCCCGTTACCGCCTATAAAAATCAGGGTAAGGGCGGCAAGGGCTCGAACAGCGCGAAACTTGTTGAAGATGATTACATAAAACAGCTTTTTGTCGCGTCGACCCACGACTACATTGTCTTTATTTCGACAGAGGGAAAAGCCTATTGGATTAAGGTTCACGAAATTCCCGAAGCCGGCCGAGCATCCCGCGGCGCCCATATAAAAAGCCTTTTATCGATCGGAGCGAACGAAGAAATCGCAACCGTCGTATCGCTTCGCGAATTCAGCGAAGAACACCACTTGTTTATGGCGACCGCAAACGGCGTTATTAAAAAGGTTAAAACCGCCGATTTTAAAAACGCAAAAACGCGCGGCATTATCGCAATCAACCTTGATGCCGGAGATAAAATCGTTTCGGCGATTCTTACCGGCGGAAGCGACGATTTGGCTCTTGCTTCCCGCCGCGGAAAAGTATTGCGCATAACCGAAACTTCGGTTCGTCCGATGGGACGTTCTTCGCGCGGCGTTTCCGGCTTAAAGCTTGCAGTCGGGGACGAGTTAACCGCCGCCGTCCGCGTAGATACAAATGCGAATATGCTTTTAATTACCGAATCCGGCTACGGAAAACGCGTCGACTTCGATCAGTTTTCGGTGCACTCGCGCGGTACTCAGGGGCAAATCGGCTACAACGTAACGGATAAAACCGGCGAAGTGGTCGGCGTTATTGCGGCGGCCGACAGCGATGAAGTAATGTGCATTACCAGTCAGGGAAAAACCCTCAAGCTTGAAGCTTCGGCGATAAGCAGGCAGGGGCGCACCAGTCAGGGTGTGTGCATTCTTAAAATAGACGCCCCCGACTTTGTTATCGGTGTAGACCGCGTCGAAAAAGACGAAGAATAGAGGCCGGTGCTATGGCGGACATTGTTTTAAAGCCCGTAGACTGTGCTCTTTATAAAACAATTAAGCCGTATATGATTGAAAACCTCGCCGCCTTTTCAAAAAAGTCTTATTCGGCTTGTGAAAAAGAAATCGACGCCCTTCTTCCCGACGCCGAAAATACACAAAAACACTATTTGTACGCAATCGAAATAAACGCTTTTTCTCTCGATAAACATACCGCCGACCGTTCCGGTGCAGCCGGCCTTTATGCAAACCTCTTGACCGGGTATCTGTGGTTTTTTGCCGTCGAAAAAGAGGGGAGGGATATCGCATTTCTTATGGATATATTCGTTCTTCCCGAATACCGGCGTAAAGGCATAGCGCGCAATGCTCTCAGGCTCTCTGAAAAACTTCTTGGTGAACGCGGCTGTGATACAATCAGGCTGCACGTGGAAGACACCAATACGGCAGCCAAAAACCTGTATGCCGGTTTGGGCTATGTTTTTGTTCAGCGCGCGGAAAGCGGCGAAATACTGGAAAAAAGAACAGACGTACGAAACAAAACATCTGTTTGATTTTTGTATGTGAAATCAATCGGAAGGCTCACTTCCTTTTCAACCTTTTATAGGAGTTAAAACTATGTCAAAACCCTTATACCGCTGCATAACAAAGGCAACGAATAAAGAAGCCGGAGAAGGTGTCCGCTATTCTCAGAATTGGGTACTTGCGCGCCGCGCTATTTTTAAAGTATACGAAAAAGAAATCCGCTGCGGCGATTGGCTTTTCGATACGGATAAGATACAAAATGCCGTGTTGTACCACATCCGCCAAATGCTTATTCCCGGCTCTGTTTTGGAATTCACATACGAAGATACGGTCTATCAATTCGGCTTTAATCCTTGGGCTCACCCTGAAAAATATTTTTCTTTTCCCATTGAAACAAAAAAAGCGAAAATGCGCTATTCGCCCCTTTCTTTAGCCGTGCGCGTCTTTGTGCTTATTTTGATTGCGTATGAGATTATAAAGAGGTTTAAGAGCTAAAATATTTTCTTGACAATATGCACTAAAGTTCATATAATTATTTATGTGGAATATTGATTGGACGGAAGAATATTGGGCAGGCCTTATGCGGATGTTCTTCACGGTTCCAAATATATGAATTTAAAAGAGCTGCGGGCTCATGCAGGTAATCATATATTGAGGGTTGCTTTTTGTTTTGATACGGTACGGAAAGCTGTTTTACTTATAGGTGGAGATAAAAAAGGTAAAAAAGAAAAACTTTTTTATAAAAAACTTATAAAAGATGCGGAAAAATTAATTGAAAAGTATAAATTCCGTATTTGAGAGGAATATAAAATGAAAGATGCAATAGAAATGATGGAAACCTATATGAAACCGGAAACCGTAAAACGGGCGCGTATAAAAGCCGAACGGGAAAGTCTTACAATAAAATTGGCGCAATTGAGGGAAAAACAAAATTTAACACAAACACAGATAACAGGATTTACTCAAACCGCTGTTTCAAAACTGGAAAAAAGAAAAGATCTCAAAATATCAACATTGATTGAATATTTGGACAGTCTCGGAATGGGTGTTGAAATTCGGGCATATCCGAAAAATTCATCCGACATTCATTCCGAAGCGGTTTTATTAAAAGTATAGATTTCCGGCAAGGTTTTATGTCGATTTTCTACACCGTCGGAACCCATACGGTAAAAAACCTTTGCTGGTTTAAAATGTTTCACGTGAAACATTTTTATCCGGGTGTCGGTGCTTTTTAGGGATGTTATACCTTACTCCCAAGCTGAAATTGATTAAATCAAAACCGCCGGGAATGACGGAAAACGACAATTCCGTGCTGCGGGCAATCAAATAGTTGAATTCGAACTCTCCGCCGTACCATAAAAAACGGTGCTGCCATTCGTCGTCTTTTTCGCCGTAAAAAAAGGAAAAAGCGTCGTCATAGCCGGGCACCTTGTACCAATTTTTTCGGTAAATAAAGGTCGGCCCGATGCCGCCGTTTAAAGAAAAGTTGCCGATTTTGAATATCCGCGCCCGAAAGCCTATATGCGAAAAGCCGGCGAACTGCCCGATACAGTCCGAATAAAAAGCTTGTACCGCTTTTACCGAAACTATGTCGCGCCAAATAAAATATTCCGCATTTGCCGAAGCTCCCAAATTAAATACAAAGATGCCGTTTTTATCGAGCTTGAGCGGCATAAGGGAGGCGTTTACGGCTCCTTTGGGGTGAACGCTTAAGCCGAAATATTTTAATCCGACGCTGAACGTTCCCGCGCAAAAAAAGGGGAGCGCTGCGGAAAAAAATACGAGAGTTAATAAGAGGCGTTTTATCGGAGACGGTGTCATGGCTTTTTTTGCCCCCGCCGCTTTTCGGTATTTTGTTTGGAATATATGCAGCCGCAGTAATCCTGACGGTATAAACCGTATTCGGCCGAAATTTCAAGAGATCGTTTATAGCCGTTGCGCTTTTTAAAATCGGCGTACAGATAGCGCAGCGGCGCATTCAGTTCGTTTTCAAGTGCAAGGCCTATTGCGTTGATTTTTGCCGCGTCTTTATGCGGGCTGATTGAAAGGGTTGTTGTAAAGTAATCGAACCCGTTTTTAATCGCGTACACTGCGGCTTTTTCCATACGGAGCCGATAGCAAAGTGAACAGCGTTCACCTTGTTCTGCCTCAAATGCCCGTTCGGGAAACTCCTTCGTATTGACGGCAGTAAAAAAATCGTCCGGGATATAATCCGCGCGGATAAGGGAGGGGCGGCTCTTTTTATCCGTACTGCCGTCGTTGTCCGCGTTGTCGCAACGGCCGTTTTCCGTGTTGCCTGCGGCGATGCCGTACCGCTTTTCCAAAAAAAAGCCGAGTTCTTCAAGGCGGCGCTCGTATTCGGCGGCCGGGTGGATATTCGGATTATAGTAAAAGATTGAAATATCGAAAAAATCCGTAAGCCGCTCCAAAACCGCAGACGAACAGGGCCCGCAGCATGCATGGAGCAAAAGGCGCGGCTTTTGCTCCGGAAAATCCGGCGAGCGCTCTATGCGTTCAAGTTCAAGGGAAAAAAGCTTGTCGAAATTTTGCTGTTCGTTCAAAACCTCTTATTCTCCGATGATTTTTACAAGTACCCGTTTTTTTCGTCCGCCGTCGAATTCGCCGTAAAAAATCTGTTCCCAGGGGCCGAAATGCAGCTTTCCTTGGGTAACGGCAACAACGACCTCGCGTCCCATAATTTGGCGTTTCATGTGGGCGTCGGCGTTTGTTTCGCCGTAGTTATGGCGATAATACGAAACCGGTTCATGCGGGGCCAGTTTTTCAAGCCATACGTCGAAGTCGTGATGTAAGCCGCTTTCGTCGTCGTTTATAAAAACGCTTGCGGTAATGTGCATGGCATTTACGAGGACAAGTCCTTCCTGCACACCCGATTCTTTAAGCAGCTGTTCGATTGTCGGCGTGATGTTTATAAACTCGCGCGCCTTTGAAGTATTAAACCATAATTCTTTTGTAAAACTTTTCATATAATCAGTATACTCCGTAGAAAAAGCTCGGACAAGGGTAAAAAGTTCTTTTACATAAAATAATTCGAATTTTAAGAGTTTCTACTTGCTTTCTTTTTGGAAAAGGGTATATACTGTTAGTATCGCAATAATACGGAGGTTTTCTTATGAAGAAAAAATTTGCGTTTGTGATGGTTTGTGCTTTGGCACTTGTATTGCTGGCCGCTTGTACGACGGTTCTGCCCGTTGCCGGAGCAACGGGAACTGTCGGTTCAAAGGTTGGAGAAGCAAAACAAGCTTTTGTTTTCGGCTTTCCGTTGAACGGACAGGGCGGCATTAAAGCTGCTGCCAAAAACGGCGGTATTTCCAAAGTCGGTGTTGTTGATGTACGCATCCACTGGCCGGCAAGCCCCATTATTCCTTATTGGGAAGTAACGACTGTTGTTTCCGGAGAATAAGGAATGAATGTACGGATAGAGTTTTCCTCTTAAAACTCTATCCGTTTTTTTTACTTTTTTAGGTTTTAAGTTTTCAATAAATAAAATGAAATTATACCGCTATATAATCGGTTTTTGTATCTGGTTTTTGTTTTCCGCTTGTGCGGGAATGTCTTTTTTTTCGGATTCGGAAAAAGTCTTAACAACCTATATGCCGTCCGGAAATTTACAATACTATCTCCGTCCTGCAAAAATGCTTTCTGCGGAGTTTAAATCGGACGACGCTTTTATTACGGCGGATTTTACGTATCAAAAATCAAACCGTACGTATGTGGGCAATGCATACGTCAATTTTACGCTTACGTATAAAACAAAGGCCTTTATTTCAAAAGCATATTTTAAAACAGACGATAATGTGATTATACCGCTTTCGCATATTTCTTTGTTGTCCAGAAATATACAAAAAAATCATATACGTGTTTCTACCGTTCTTGAATCGGGCCGTATACATGAAGTTTTGGAAAAGCTTGAATCTTTTAAAGCTGTTTTACACATCGAATTGGATGACGGAAGCGTAAAAACGTTTTTACCGACAAAAGAGGTGGCGGCAAGGATCGCCGAAGCTTTTTCAAAATAATCGCAAATAAGGAAACGGCATGATTATAGCTGAAGCCCACGCGGCGCCAATGTGAGGATTGCGGTGGACGGAAAAAAACAACGGCAAAAAAAGGCGGCGCTTTTTTTGTTCATGCTGTTATTTTTTGTGTACTTTGTGTATGCAGAAGATACGGCGGAAAACCCGGCGGAAACTTCGTCCGCCTATCGGGAAAACGGCAGTTTGTATTTGGGAAATCCGAGCGGCGCCGAAGCTAATCCCGAAACGCATTTCGATAATTTTTTAATGATAAAAAACGGTTATGCGCTTTCGTATAATAAAACGAAGTTGATACCGAACTGGGTAAGCTGGCACTTGGAAGAGGCGGATTTGGGCGGCGTTAAACGGAAAAACGATTTTCGTGCCGATCCGGCTTTGCCGGAAAACTGGTATGCGGTAAGGGGCGGAAGCGAACGCAGGTTGACTCATGAGGCTGCCGAATCGGATTACCGTTTTTCGGTGTACGGTTTTGACCGGGGACACCTCTGTCCTGCAGGCGACAGAACAAAAAACGGCGAATTGAATTCGGAAACCTTTTTAATGACGAATATGGTTCCGCAATCTCCTAAAAACAACAGGCATACATGGCGCTTGCTTGAAGAAGCTTGCCGAAGTTTTGCAAAAAACGGTAAAGAGCTTTATATTATCTGCGGCCCTGCGGGAAGAGGCGGAACTTCTCAAAAGGGTTTTTTTGAATCGATTCCGGCAGGAGAAAGCGGCTTTGCGATAGAAGTTCCTGCTTATACATGGAAGGTTGTGCTTGTTTTGGAATGCGGAAACAACGACCTTTTGCGTATAAACGAACAAACATCCGTTATTGCTGTGTGCATACCGAACAGCGAAGAATGTACTTTGCCCTGGTACGAATATTCGCTGAGCGTTCGCGAACTTGAAACTTTAACCGGGTATGATTTTTTTGCAGAGCTTCCCGATGCCGTAGAAGAGGTGTTGGAAAATAAACAATATGTACATGCCGAAAGGCGGTAAAAGCGTTTTGTTTTGCGCGTTAGGGGACGGAGCACCGCCGAAGGCGTACCGCCCCTGCGCTTAAACGCCGGGCTTTGGGGCGGTATGAAGCGTAAGCGGAAGTGCGCAGTACCCGGCGCCGGCGAGAGCACAGTGTTTGAAAAAGGCGGGGCTGCAAAAAACGTGCCGGCGCAACGCCCGTAAAATCTTTGTAAAAAGACTGCTTTTGAGCATCCGTCCGTTCGGGACCTATACAGAAGCGGTATTTTTTTGTATGATGAGCGTATGGATAAGCTGAAGATTTTGCTGCCTAAGGGCAGGATTTATGAAAACGTAGTGGAACTTTTTGCGGGTGCCGGGATTGCCGTAAAATTACCGGAGCGGGCATACCGGCCGATTGTCAATCAGGATGATTTGGAAGCAAAGGTTATGAAGCCCCAAAATATCGGCAAATTGCTTGAAATGGGTGCGCACGACTGCGGTTTTACGGGCCGCGATTGGATTGACGAAACCGGAGCCGATGTCGAAGAAATAATGGATTTGGGGTTCGATAAGGTTCGTATTGTTGCGGCCGTTCCTTCAGCTTTGAACGATGAAGATTTAAAATCAAAACGCATTATTGCGGCAACCGAATACGAGCACATTGCACGCCGCTGGCTTGACGGCCGAAAAATACAGGCGGTTGTGCTTCGCACATACGGAGCGACCGAAGTGTTTCCTCCCGACGATGCGGATATGATTATCGATAATACGGCGACGGGACGCACTTTGGCCGAAAACGGTCTTCGTATTGTCGAAACGATTATGGAAAGTTCAACCCGCTTTTTCGCTTCGAAAGCCGCGCTTGCAAACCCCGAAAAAAAGCGAAAAATTATGGAATTGAAAATGCTTTTTGAGGCGGTATTGAACGCACGCGGCCGCGTTATGCTTGAAATGAACGTCAGTGCCGAGAATTTCGACAAGCTTGTAAGGGGGCTGCCTTCAATGCGAAGCCCGACCGTTTCGCCCCTTTATTCGGCTCAATCCGGCGGTAATGCCGCCGGCGCTTCAGATAGCGTTCAAACGGACGGAAGTGCCCAAACTTCAGGAAGCGCAGGTGCTTCCGGTTTTGCCGTAAAAATTGCGGTTAAGCAAAGCGACGTGCCGGCTTTATTGCCGCGTTTAAAGGAATTGGGCGCAACCGATATTTTGGAATACGAATTAAGAAAGGTGCTTGCCTAAAAGGAGCAACGATGAGAACTGCCGAATATGCGCGGAAAACTGCGGAAACCGATATAAAACTTCTTTTAAATATAGACGGCGGCGGAAACTGCAACATAGATTGTCCGATCGGTTTTTTTAATCACATGCTTCACTCGTTTTGCAAACACGGTTTGTTTGACCTTTCCGGTTCTCTCAAAGGCGATTTGGAAGTCGACCAGCACCATCTGATTGAAGATACGGGGATTGTTCTCGGCGCCGTTTTTGCTCAAGCTCTCGGTTCGTGTGCGGGTATTTACCGCGCCGGATCCTGTCTGTATCCTATGGATGAAACGCTGTGCCGTGCCGCCGTCGATTTCGGCGGACGTTCTTTTTTTGTGTGCAATGCCGATTTGTCCGGCGTACCGCTTGTGTCCGTCGGTGCGGACGGGAAGGAAGCGTTGTTTCAAACCGACTGTTTTGAAGATTTTTGGCAGGGTTTTGTAAGCACGGCAAAATGTACGCTTCATTTGGATACGCTTCGCGGAAGAAGCGATCATCATAAAATGGAGGCATTGTTTAAAGCGGCGGCACGGGCTGTGCGCGATGCGGTAAGTATTGACGAGCGGCGCGGAAATGCGATTCCTTCTACAAAGGGCCTTATCGTATAAATGAAGTGTTTAATTCAGCGCGTTCTTTCGGCTTCCGTTTCCGTTGACGGGGAATGTAAGGCTTCTATTTCGCACGGTCTTCTTGTTTTTTTGGGTATTACTCACACGGATTCCGAACAAACGGTCGAAAAAGCGGCCGAAAAAATCCGTAAACTGCGTATTTTTGAGGACGAAAACGGTAAAACAAACCGTTCGATAGAAGATGTGTGCGGCGAATTGCTTGCGGTTTCGCAGTTTACCCTCTATGCCGATTGCCGCCGCGGCAACAGGCCCGGTTTTGAACAGGCCGCCGCCCCGAATCACGCGGAGCGTTTATATGAACATTTTCTTTCGGTTTGTGAAGATCGTTTTGCAAAGGTTGAACGCGGTATTTTCGGAGCCGACATGAAGGTTTCTCTTATCAATGACGGCCCCTTTACGATTCTGCTGGAAACGGAATAAGGGGCGGGGATACAGCCGATACACACGCTTCGAATACGGTTTTTTACAAAAAACAAAAAACGTGGCCCTACACGTAATGTTTTAAGTCTTTGTGTATAACCATTTTTTCCCGAGAAGCGATATAGTAGGTTGCAAAAAGGGCAATTGCCGTATCGATTGCGGCGGCAAAGGCGCAGATAACAACCGCAGCAGGTTTAAGCAAAAGATAGCCGGCTTCAAAGCCTCTTCCGTATACGGTGCACAAAATAGTAAGGGCAGCAAAGGGTCCGCCGGAAGGAAAGGCGCTTAGGCAAAAGGATATTCCGAAAGACATTCCTGCCAGCCAAATAACGTCCGAAAGGGAAACTCCGAGGCTCGAATAGGATCGGAGAACGGCAATAAAAGATACGGCGATAACCAAGGATGTCCCGCCGCGCGCAAAAACCGAAAAAAGCGGCATACTTACGGCTCCGATTCTCCGCTTAATGCCCAGGCTGTCTTTTGCATGTCTGAGGTTCAGAGCAAGGCTGAAGTTCACATCTCCGGAAAAAAGACCGGCAACAATCGGCGCAATACCTGCAAAAAGTACCTTATACGGATGTTTTTCGCCGCATAAAAAGCGCAAAAGCAGGGGCAGCAAACCGATAATCACAATAAGCATATCTACTGCCAAGAGAATAAACAAACCGGCAAAGGTTCCCGAAACGAGGGTTTCAAAAAAAGTCAGTGCCCACGTGCAGGATACGGCGATAATACCGATTGCTATCAAATCGGTAAAAAAGCTTAAGACTTCATAACTGATTTTTGCAAGGGAATCAAAAAAAGTAAAAGCCGGCTTTGCCCGTATGGTGTCGGAGGCAAACCCTGCCCCTAAAAAACCTGCCAAAATAAATACAGGCAGCAAAAAATCTCCTTCAAAAAGGCCGGCGGCACCGTTATAGGGAAACAAAGACAAAAGACGTTCCGGAATGTTCAAATTGATGGGTTCCGATAATTTTTCTACCGAAATCGGAATACGGGGAAGCTTTATGATGATGGCGGAAATAATCCCGATAAAAGTCGTTATAAAAGTAAGGGCAAAGGCTGTAAGAAGGGTAAAAAGACCGGTGCGTAATAATTTACCCGTATCGCGCAATTTTGTTATCGCAATCGTCATGTTAAAAAAGAGTACGGGTAATAAAAAATATCTTCCCATCCTGACGGTAAGTTCGGTAAAAAAATGTAACACGGCTTTAAATTGCGGCACATCGAAGGGAAGAAAAAAGGCCATAAGAATTCCAAGTGCGCAACCGATGAGGTATTTTATCCAAATTTTCATACTCGAAGCATACCCGATGATGAGGCAACAGTCAACATACTTGAGAAAAGAGCGGCGCTCTGTTATACTTTATGTATGGAAAAAAACCTTATCATTACAGGATCGGATTTTCCCGATTCACGCGCGTTTGTAACGGCGGCGTTGGAAAACGGATTTTCCGTTATGGTTTCTATTCCCGAAGGCGATACCCCTCAAGGCTTGCAGGATCCGGTTCAAAGCTTTGTTTGGCAAAGAACGTCTTCCGTTTCCGCTCGTTCTTTTGTTTTAGATGCGCAAACATCGTTGGTGAAATTAACCCATGCAATCGTCATCTTCGATGTTCCTCTATATATAAAAAATGTTTTTGTTAAAGACAGCCAAACGCTTTCCCGCGGAGTGGATGTTTTGATTTCTTCTTACATGTATATAACACAGGAGATAATCAACCGGTTTGTTAGGCAGGACGGCGGAACCCTTTGTTTTGTTTTTAAACCGTACTGTATTGATAAGACGGTATCCCGTAACGAGATTTTTAGTCCGTCGAAAACACTTGTGTTATCGGCGGCATCGGCATTTAAAACGTTTGCAGAGCAAACGGCCTCTTCATATGCGGCTTCAAACCTTAATTTTTTGCTGATAGAAGATAATACTTTTTCCGATAAAGAAAAAGAATCGGCGGATTTTTTGTTTTCACTGTTGGAAACGGCCTCTTTTTCCAAAAAAGGCGGTAAAAAGCAATTTTCTCATTGGATAAAAGCCGGCTCAAAAATTTCTTCTGCATGGAACTTTTTTAACCGATAATTATGAGGAGCTTTTTATGAATTTCGAAGATATATATGATTTGCTTTTCGGCAAAGATATTTCTTGGTATGCGTGTTTGGCGCGTATTTTACTCAGTATGATTGCGGGCGCCGTTTTGGGGTTGGAGCGGAAAATTCGGCAGCAATTTGTCGGTATGCGGACTTTGATTTTAATTTCCGTTGCTTCAACCGTTTTGATGCTGCTTTCCATATACACATCGGGTTTGTCGGAAAACGGCGTGCGCGGAGACCCTTCTCGTATTGCGGCACAAGTCGTATCGGGAATCGGTTTTTTAGGTGCCGGAACGATTTTACGGCAAGGGTTGAATATAAAGGGTTTAACCTCTTCGGCTATTATTTGGGTCGCCGCCGCACTGGGGTTGACTATCGGTTCCGGGTTTATCGTTCCCGCTCTTATAGCCTTATTTGTATGTGAAGTGTGTCTTATTTCTCTTGAAAAAGTCGAAGAAAAATATTTCCCCGCCGAACGGGTAAAGCATTTAAATTTGGTTTTTGAAAACAAACGCATTGATCTGGTCGCTTTAAATAAACTGATTGTGGCGAACGGTTTAATCATTTCAACGACGGATATAACCCGAATTTTGGGACAAAAACATTTGAACATTTCTTTTACGGTAAAAGTTCCGCCGTCTTTGGATATTTTTGCCTTAACCGACAAAATAAAACAAATAGGACGTCTTGAAGAATTCAGTTTAACGGATTAAAATAAACTGTTATGCAGAATTCGGCTCCGCTGATTGTTCAGGGCGACAGAACCCTGCTTTTAGATGTTCATGCTCCTCTTGCGGAAGAGTGCCGCCGTGCGTTAATTCCCTTTGCCGAATTGGAACGCTCGCCGGAGCACTTGCACACATACCGCCTTTCTTCGCTTTCTCTTTGGAACGCCGCGGGGGCGGGGCTTTTTGCCGATTATGCCCTTTCCGTGTTAAAAAAATATTCCCGGTTTGATGTTCCCCAGTCGATAAGCGCTTGGATATACGAAACCGCTTCGCGGTTCGGAAAAATCCGTTTAATACCCGATGCGGGAACGGAAGAAAGCCTGCTGCTGCAAACCGATTCCATTGCGGTTTTCCGCGAGTTGGAAGCAAACAAAAAACTGTCCAAATATTTAACCGATTCCGGCGAAAAACTGTGTTTTCGCTTAAGTTTTACGGACAGGGGAACAATAAAAGAAGAGCTTTTAAAAACGGGCTGGCCGGTAAAAGACGAAGTACCGCTAAAAGACGGCGATACTTTGGATATCAATATACGCGAAAAAACGCTGTCTGGCAGTGATTTTATTATACGCGCGTATCAAAAAAATGCGGCGGAAGCGTTTTTGGGCGATTGCCGGCCGGGTACGGGTTTCGGCACCATTGTGCTGCCCTGCGGATCGGGTAAAACGATTGTGGGAATTCTGTTGATGGCAAAACTGCGTACCAATACGCTTATCGTTACGGCGAATATTTCTTCAATACATCAATGGATAACCGAACTGACGGATAAAACCGATTTACCTGCCGATCAAATAGGCGAATATTCGGGCGAAAAAAAAGAAATACGCCCTGTAACGGTTGCAACTTATCAAGTATTGACGTGGCGTCCCGAAAAAGAAGGCCCGTATCCGCATTTTAAGCTTTTTCGGGACCGGAATTGGGGGCTTATCATTTATGATGAAGTGCATTTACTTCCCGCGCCGGTGTTCCGCGTAACTGCGGAATTGCAAGCGGTACGCCGTGCGGGACTGACGGCAACCCTTGTCCGTGAAGACGGCTGTGAAGGGTTGGTGTTTTCGCTTGTCGGTCCGAAACGGTACGATGTTCCGTGGAAAGAATTGGAAACATCCGGCTGGATTGCCAACGCCGTGTGTATTGAATTTAGAACGGATTTGGACAAAAGCAAAGAACTTGAATATGCCGTTGCGTCTTTGCGGCAAAAACACCGTATTGCCGGCGAAAATCCGCTAAAAGTACCCCTTGTCCTCGATTTGGTAAAACGCTTCGGTGATGATAAAATCCTCATAATAGGACAATATTTGAATCAACTGTTTGAAATCGCAAACTTGCTGAAAGTGCCGATTATTACGGGAAAAACACCCGTGCGCGAACGCGATACGATTTATGATGATTTCCGCAGCGGAAAAGAAAGAATTTTGGTTGTATCGAAGGTTGCAAACTTTGCAATCGATTTACCCGATGCATCGATGGCTATTCAAGTCTCCGGCACTTTCGGGAGCCGGCAGGAAGAAGCCCAACGGCTCGGCCGTATTTTGCGTCCGAAAAATCGTACCGCACGATTTATTACCCTTATTACCGCCGGAACGCAGGAAGAAGATTACGGCGCAAACCGCCAAAAATTTCTTGCCGAGCAAGGCTATTCTTATCGGCTGGTGCGCACAATAGAAGAGTGTTTGGACACCTGTCCGGAAGACGGCAGCGGAGGCGGACAATGAAAAGCGAAAATGCGGCAGATTTTTTGAGCTGGCGCGAATCTCTTACCGCTATGGAAGAATCCCGTTTTTTTGATCTTATGCGCTTATATGCCGGAGAAGTAAAAACTCCGTATAACAAGCAAAAACTTATAGAGTCTTTAACGGCTTTTTTACATAAAGAAACAAACCGGAAAACCGTTGTCGGCTTACTTTCTCAAGAAGACCTCATGCTTATCAGTGCGGTTGTATATATTCCCTTTTGTACCCGGGAAAAAGCGGCTTCATTTTTTTCTCCGCATATATCGTTTGCATCTTTATATAATACATTGTTAAACCTTGAAGAACGCTTGATTTTATTTCGGCGAAAAGATAAAGACGGCAGTGAATATTTTGATGTAAACCCCTTTTTACGCGCGGATATAGAGCCTTTGATTCATATGGATTTACTTTTTCCGCAAAACGAGCGAACGATTTCCGAGCAAACATCGCCTTTTTTTTACGAAAGACAAGAACGGTTGTCTTCGCATATTCTGGCATCTTGGCTTGTCTTTGTATGTTCAAATCCGGATCTGTGCCGTGCCGACGGCGGCTTTAAAAAAAAGGCCGAAGAGCTGATTCAAGCCGCCTTTTCGGACGTGCGCCCGGATTTTTTATACAATTTGAATACCGCTTTAACAAACCTGTCTTTATTCCGTAAAAATCAAACCGGCCATGAAGCCGATAAACAAAAATGGCAATCTTTTGCCGCTTTGCCCGTCTTAGATCAATATGCCTACATTTGTGCCGCTTTATGCGGTTTTCAAAGACGCGATATATTACAAAAAAATGCGGAACATTTGATACAGTTATTTTTTTTGCTCCCCGAAAAGGGGCTTTCTCCGCACCATGTGCGGCGGTTGATTTTTTTATTACAAGAACGGCAAAAAAACCCAAGTCCGCAAAAAAACAAATTCAGACAATTATTGCATGAAAATTCATTACAAGCCGAATCTTTTTATACGGCGGATCCGGAAAACCTTTTGTCCGCAGCGGTTTTGTTCGGCTTGGTGACAGCGGAAGCCGATAAAAACGGTTCCGTTTTTCTTTACGCAAACCCCGAATTGAAAAAAAAAGCCGCCCTTGAAAAAACGGAGGAAAATTCCGGCGACATTCGCGGATCGGTAAGTATAAATGCCGGATTTTCCATAACCGTTCTTAAAGAGCTTCCGCTTTCCCTGTTTATTGAACTTATTTCCTGCGCGGATTTGGAAGGCTGCGGGACAGTCAGCCGTTTTTGTATCACTCGTTCCGCTTGTTTTAGAGCCTTTTCAAACGGAACAAAACCCGAAGATATTATAAGCCTTTTGCAAAAAACGACGGCACATAATATTCCTCAAAATTTGATTTTTTCATTAAACGATTGGTATTCTTTGTTTTCTTCGGCGCATTTTTATAAGGGCTATGTATTACAGGTTTCGCAGGAAAAGCGGGTGTTGATAGAAAACAATCCCTTGTTGGAGCCGCACATACGGGAAAAGCTTGCACCGGGTATATATTTGTTGGATTTTGCAGACGATGAAAAAGCGTACGAAACGATAAAAAAAAGCAGTCTTGAGTTTATAGGAGAATTGAAAAATCAAAACAATCTGCCGGAGGGTCTTCCTTTTGAGATTTTAAAAGAAAAGACGGCGTTTGTCGAAGCGGGAAAAACGCTTTTTACGCAACAAGGATTTAAATCTCCTTTTTTTTCGCAGACGGAAAGGGAAACGTTTCAATCCCGCCATATACAAGCGATGGAAAATGAATTGAAAAAAAAGAATTTGCCGAAATTTCAAGAAGAAGAATTGTTGCTTCGTATAAGGAGAAAAACAATATTACAGGCGGAACAGTTAAACGGAGAATCCGTCCGTGTCGAAAAAAACGAAGCGTCGGGTATGGATTTTTTGGGTAAAATTCGTGTTATCGAAAATGCGATTGCCTGTTCCGACCTTATACAAATTACGACGGGAGAAAAAACCGTTTGCGGAATTCCCGTTAAAACGGAAAAGCTGGCGGGAGATACGGCCGTTTTTATACAAGAGGGCAGATCGGAGGAGCTGCAAAAAATCTCCGTCGCACAAGCGCGCACGGTAAAGCGTATTCGCAGTTCGATTTTCAGCAAAAAATAAAAAAGCAAACACAACATATAGGAGAAAAAAATGCAAACACAAGCGGTTTTATTTGATTTGGACGGCGTTATTATAAATTCCGGTGCCGACATTGCCGCATCGGTAAACGCAACTTTGATACATTTCGGATATACTGAAGTTCCCGAAGACGTATTGATAGGTTATGTAGGAAACGGCGCAAAAAGCCTTTTAAGCCGATCTCTTGCATATCAACATGTTTCGGTATCGGATATGCCCGATTTTCAAGAGTTTTTCGAATGGTATGTGTCTTGGTATCGCAGCCATGCGGTTTGCAAAACGGTTTTATATGACGGCGTATATGAATTGCTCGAACGACTTAAAGCAAAAAACATTTATGCAGCCGTTGTTTCCAACAAACCCCTAAGTGTTACCGAAGAAGTTTTAAAACATTTTAAAATAGATGTTTTTTTTGATGCAGTTGTAGGCCCCGAACAATTACAACATATAAAACCCGATCCGGAAGGATTGGTTTTGGCGGTTAATCTTATAGAAAAAAAATACGGCACAAAGATTCCGCGCAATAATATCATTATGGTTGGGGATTCGGCTACGGATATCCAAGCCGGCCGTAATTTCGGCTGCCGCACCTGTGCCGTAACCGACGGATTGGGAAACCGCGAAGCATTACTTGCCGAAAAGGCCGATATTGTTGTCCCGTTGGCAGGCTGCCTGAAAATAGATTAAGCGCGCGAAATGTTACAATCGATTTTTATACGGAGTCAATCGCCCTTACCGATTTGCTGTAATATGTATTAAAAAAGGCGGCCGTTCTGCCGCCTATGCGGTTTTTACATCCCGTATTCCCTCAGTACTCCGCTTATCAAGTCCGCAGCTTCTTTGTGGCAGAGGTGGCCGGGGTGTTTTTGGGCGCCTGCGGTTTTATCGTCCATCGGAGAAAGCTCTATAAAGCGGACTTTGCCGTCGCGGTTTTCCGCGGCGAACTCTTTTACGGCACTGCGGAACAAGTCCATACAATCGGTTAAAAACATTCCGTAACACCAGATAATCGGGGCGTGCGGATTTGAGCGCCTTATTTCCCCTATAAAGCTTTTTGCCGCTTTTTTTAAGCGCTTGTAATCGGCCTCGCCCTGCAATTTATAGGTTTTTCCCGAAGCCGGATCTTGCCACGGTGCGGCACGGAATGCGTATTCGTCGTTTGAACCCAGATTCACGATAACGGCATCGGTTTTTCGCCGCGAAAAATCCCACGTTTGACCTGCGCCCGCATCGCGGTTTGCACTTCCTTTGGCAAGGGAGCAGACAAAGGGGTAGAGGGGAGGAATAACACAGGCGGGGTCGTTGTTCCAGCCGCATAAAAGCCCCCAGCCGCTTTGCGCCAAAACGGAAATATCCGCATTAAAGCGCTCCGAAAGAAGCATTGCAAAGTGATTGCGCGTTCCCTGCCATGCAGGATTCCATTCTTTTCCCTCTATCGGCTCTTCAAGCCCCTCGCCGCAGGTAATGCTGTCGCCTATACATTCAAATAAAAGCGGCCGTTTGGCTGCGGGTGCAAACACATCTTCAAATGCGTTTTCAAACTCACCGCTTTCGGTTGCGGCGGAAACACTTATAGCGGAAACATGGTGAAAAAAGCCGTGTATTGCAAGCCGGTGCGCGCTGTCGCCGGCCATAGCCTGGCATTCTTTTAGAATGCGTATGTAGACGATTTTTCCCGATTCCGGGGATTCCGCCGCTGCCGTTTCCGCAAACGCTTCCGTATCGGATGCCGCACTGTCCCAAAGCAAAAGGCGGGTTCGGCCCTTTTCCGGGGCAAGCCGGCGCACCCTCTTTCCGTTTATCCATACACTCAGGTACGGACGGTAATGCTTCCACGAACATTCGATATCGGCATAAATTTTTCCGCATTTTTCCGTGCGGACGGCGATTTCAATACCGCTTGCCGTCCAAAAAAGTACCAAGGGATTTAAGCGGATGCTCCCGTTTTCGTTATATCCCGTGCGCCCCCATATGTTAAAAAAAGAGGGCCTTTGCGCAAAGTCTTCAAGAGCAGTGAATTTCATTATTTGACAATAGCATAAAAAAAGGATAGGATAAATACGAGGGACGAAATATATACTGAATTTGCTTTTCGATGCCGTTTTCGGTATTTTAAAAGCTGAACTTTAAGACAGTACGTGGAGGTACTATGAAAAAATCCGCCGTAACCGCACTGGTGATTGTAGGTATTATCGTGCTTTTTGCAGCCGGTGCATGCAGTTTTTATACGGGAACTTATAATTCCTTTGTCGCAATGGAAGAGCAAATCAAGGGGCAGTGGGCTCAAGTTGAAAATCAATATCAGCGCCGTTTGGATTTAATTCCCAACCTTGTGGCTACCGTTAAGGGCTATGCCGCTCACGAATCGCAGGTACTCACCGATGTAAGCGAAGCGCGCGCCAAAGCCGGCGGCGTTATGCAAATGCCTGCGGACTTGCTGAACGACCCGGAAGCTTTTAAGCGGTTTCAGGAAGCGCAAAATTCTTTGGGCGGCTCTTTGCGCCGTTTGTTATCGGTAACGGAAAATTATCCGCAGTTAAAGGCGAACGAGCAGTTTTTGTCTTTGCAAAATCAGCTTGAAGGAACCGAAAACCGTATCAGCGTCGAACGTAAGCGTTTTAACGATGCCGTGCAGCTGTATAACCGCACGATACGCATGTTCCCGAAAAATATTATTGCCGGTATGACAGGTTTTACGCAAAAGCCGTATTTTAGTGCCGACGAAAAAGCATCTTCGGCTCCCGCGGTTTCGTTTTAAAACGGTTTTTTATGAATGAACGTAATTACCGTCTGCGTGTTTTAAAACGTGCAGGCTTAAGCGAACAGGACGCCGAAGCAGTCGGGGAAGCCGTTGCGCGCGCGGAAAAAACGACAAGCGGCGAAATAGTCGCAGCTCTTACGCCTTCAAGCCACAGCTATTCTTTTTGGGAATTGTTTTTCGCCCTTTCCTGTGCAGCCCTTGCCTTTGCCTTATTTATGGCCTTTTTACCGCACCTTTCTTCTTTTGCCGCGCGCTTTTTTTGGGGAAGCCTTCCCGCACGGTTTATGCCCCTTTGTGCCGGCGCCCTTATATTTTTAATCACCGCTCTTTTGTTTCGCTTTGCCAATATCCCTGTAATAGACCGTTTGGTTGTGCCCGCCGCTTATAAAAATGCCGCGGTGTTCCGCCGCGCAATGCGCTTTTTTGCCGAAAGCGGCATATACGATACGCGCGAACATTCGGGTGTTTTAATTTTTATTTCTCTTTTGGAAAAAAAAGTATTCATTATCGCCGACCGCGGCATTTCATCAAAAATCGAACAAAGCGTATGGGATGCTCTTGCCGCACAGCTTTCGGCCGGTTTTTCAAAACGCACGCGGCCCGGGGCAACACCCGCCTCCGGCCATACGTTGTCCGCACCCGGCAAAAGTTTGTCGTCGGCCGCTTCGGCGATTGTGCAAACGGTGGAAGAATGCGGCGCTCTGTTGGCAAAGCATTTTCCTCCTTCCGCCGACAATCCCGACGAACTGCACAACGAGCTTGTGGTACTGGAGGGCGGCGAATGAGTATCCCCTTTATAAAAAAACTTGCAAAACGGTATTGCGCGTCAAAACGCTTTTCATTCACGGCAGCCCTTTTTACCGCCGTTTGGTTTTTTTTCTTTTCGATTCCTCACCTTTTTGCTTTGACCGTCCCCGAACTGCGCGGTCCCGTAAACGATTATGCAAAAATGCTCGATGCGGGCGATATTCAAAACATTGAAAATTATTTGGAAAGCCTGAATCGCTATACGGGCATACAAATCGCCGTATTAACTGTTCCGAGCCTTAGAGGTGAAAGTATCGAAGATTTTTCGATACGGACGGTTGAAGCGTGGAAACTCGGTCAAGCGGGAAAGGATAACGGGGTTCTGCTTCTTGTTGCCGCCGCCGAAAAAAAAATCCGCATAGAAGTCGGTTACGGCCTTGAAGGGGTGTTGACCGATATGCAAGCCGGCTTGATTATCCGAAAAATCATAGCCCCTCATTTTAAAAACGGCGATTACGGAAAGGGTATTGCCGCCGCCGTTCGGCACATGGCGGAACTTGCCGCTCCCGAGGCTGCAAGACTTGCCGGTACCGATGAAGATTTTATCATTATAGAAGAAGGTGAAACGGAAGATGAAGAAGGAAGCTTTTTATCCTTTGTCGTTTTAGCCTTATTCTTTTTGTTTATGATGTCGGGAATGAACCGAAGATCGCGCGTTTCCGGCGGTTCGGGACTTTGGAGAACCGCTGCAGCCGCATCCATTTTATCGTCGCTCAGCCGTTCTTCAAGCACTTCTTCCCGGCGCTCATCGGGCGGTTTCGGAGGATTTTCAGGCGGCGGAGGTTTCGGAGGTTTTTCCGGCGGGGGCGGCGGCTTCGGCGGAGGCGGTGCTTCCGGCGGCTGGTAAGTTCATATAACGGGATTCAAAAAAGGCGGGAACATGGTAAAACAAAGCGTGCTTGGAGAGGCAAAGGTTTGTCTGGGATTTAATCCCATAGACGACAGGGATTTTGAGAGGACAATGCAAAACGAGGTTGAACCTTTTTTGGACGCACTGCGTAAAACGCACCGCATTAGGGCAAAGGGCGGACGCGAAATATATTGCGAAACCTTTGTGCCCGAAATTTTTCCCGCCGGAGCCGACGGAAAAAAAGAATGCCGCGGCCTTATCGTTATTTTTCACGGATTTTGCGAGTTTTGCTCAAAGTTTGACGAGTTTTCCTACTATGTTTTAAAGCAGGGTTATGCCCTATGCCGCTTCGACCAGTTCGGGCACGGCTTTTCCGGAAGAGAAACACAAAACAGCTCAAAGGTGCATATACGATCCTTTCAAACCTATGTCGACTGCGCCCGTGCCGTTGTAGAACAAATCGCTTGTCCCCTTGCCGCCGATTTATCAAAAACAGCGCATAAAAAAGTTCCGCTTTTTTTATTTGCCCACTCTATGGGCGGTGCGGTTGCAGCCCTCTTTTTGCAGCAATACCCCGATGTTTTTAAAGCGGCCGTTCTTGCATCTCCCATGCTGGAACTTAACATACCGGGAATGTCGAATACAACCGCCCGCCTTATGCTTTCCTTTATCAGACTGTTCGCAGGCGGAGAAAGATTTTTCCGAAAAGACGGCGATTTTACGGGAAATTATGTATTTGCCGATTATAAAAAACCGATATGCAGCGAACGTCGTTTTTTTTATCATTTTAATAAGCGCAAAACCGAAGTCCGCTATCAAACATGGAACGGAACTTATGCATGGCTCGACGAATCGTTAAAGGCAATCCGGCGGATTTTCAAAAAAGAAAATCTGCAAAAAATAACCCTGCCGATTCTTGTTTTTCAAGCCGAAAAAGACGATACCGTTCCCTTGGGCGGGCAAAAACGCTTTGTAGAACTTGTTCCCTCGGCACGTATGATTGTATGTAAAGGGGCGAACCACGAGCTGTATAACGGCACAAACGAAACGGTTGCACGTTGGTATCCGGAACTCTTCGATTTTTTCGGACAGAACGGTACTGTGAACGAGCACACGCTTTAAGGAGGAACATATGCACAAAACAATACTCAATGCGGAACAAAAATATCCCGGCTTTGAAGCCTTGAAAGACACCGATTTTGCGGAAACAATGCAAAGCCTCGTTGTGCCGTTTTTAAATAAGTTTTGCAAAAAGCAAGAGTTGACGACAAAAGACGGGAAAAAAATACAGTGTGAAATCTTTGTGCCCGAAACTTTTCCCGCCGGAGCCGACGGAAAAAAGGAATGCCGCGGCCTTGTTGTTGTTTTTCACGGCTTTTGCGAGTTTTCTCGGAAATACGACGAATTTACATACTGTCTTTTAAAACAAGGCTATGCCCTGTGCCGCTTCGACCAATACGGACACGGGTTTTCTCATCGGGACTGCGAAGATTTGTCTAAAGTATATATAAAAAGATTCCAAACCTATGTTGACTGTGCTTATGAAGTTGTCGAACAGGTCGCCCGCCCGCTTGCCGCCGAATTGGAAAAAAAACGCCAAAAAAAACTGCCTCTTTTTTTGTTCGGGCACTCGATGGGCGGGGCGGTCGGTGCTTTGTTTTTAGCCCGGCATCCGGGGCTTTTTACGGCAGCCGTCTTTTCCGCCCCTATGTTCGGTTTGTATGTAGGCGGACTACCTAAAATAGGTGCGCATTTGTATATTAAACTTGCACGGTTTTTCGGGGGCGAAAAATCTTATATTTCCGGACACGGCGCGTTCGACGGAACATATCGGTTCCCCGACCACAAAAAACAAACGTGCAGCCAACATCGGTTTTTATACCATTTCGGACAGCGTAAAGCTGAAGTTCGTTTTCAAACATGGGGAGCAACCTATGCATGGCTCGACGAATCTTTTAATGCTATAAAAAAGATCTTAAAAAAACGAACTATGGCAGCAATTACGGATCCCGTTCTTTTATTTCAAGCGGAAAAAGACGACACGGTGCCTCTTGAAGGACATATACGCTTTGCCGAGTCGGTTCCTTCTGTTCGCTTGGTTATTTGTGAGGGCGCAAACCACGAGCTGTATAACGGTACAAACGAAACGGTTGCACGTTGGTATCCGGAACTCTTCCGTTTTTTTGATGAATTTACACCTTAATTTTATACAAAAAACATAGACCGGACGGATATATGATTAAAGTATTTACAGCGTCAACCATAGGTACGAAAATCAAGCGGTTGCTATTGATAACCCTTGCGGCAGCTTTGTCCGCAGTCAACATCAAAACCTTTGTACGGGCAGGAGGATTGCTGCCGGGCGGCTTTACGGGCTTAACGCTGCTTATTCAAGAATGTTTTTTACAGTTTGCAGGCATAGAAATTCCGTTCAGTTTTGTTTATTTTCTTTTTAACTGTATTCCCGTCATCATCAGTTTCCGCTTTATAGGCAGGCGTTATACCCTTTATTCGGTGCTTATGATTGTGCTTTCCGGCCTTTTAATCGATTTTTTGCCCGGCTATCCGATAACCGACGACATTTTGCTCTTAGCCGTATTCGGCGGAGGAATAAACGGAGTTGCAAGCAGCTTGTGTTTGCTTGCGGGTGCAAGCGGCGGCGGAACCGATTTTATCGCCATCTTTATTTCGGAAAAATACGGGCGCGATGCATGGAACTATATACTTGCCGGCAATATTGTTATCTTGGCTGTCGGCGGCTGGCTGTTCGGCTGGGAAAAAGCTTTGTACTCTATTTTGTTTCAATTTACGACAACACAGGTTTTGAATTATTTATACCGCCGATATCAAAAGATTACGTTGTTTGTCATAACGAATCACACAGAAGCCGTTTTTGAAGTGATTAAGGTAAACACAAACCACGGTGCAACCGTATTTCACGGTCACGGCTGTTACAATAATGCCGAACGCGATCTTGTGTATTCGGTTGTATCCGGAGATGAAGTACGCCGTGTCATACCCAAGATAAAGCAGGTAGATCCCGCCGCCTTTATCAACGTCGTGCGCTCCAAACAGGTTTCCGGCCGCTTTTACCTTCGCCCGAACGATTAAAAATCGGTTTTTAATTGGGCAGACAAAGGCGGAAAAAATATAGATGTCGGTTCCGAATATTCCCGAACTGTTATAGAGTAGGCATAATTTAACTCCTATGATAGATTTATGAAGGGTAATAATATTACAATAATTAAAATGAATACAGTATTTGTATCCATGGGAGTCCGGAATGCCAATTGGGAGTATTGCAAATAAAAATGCTTTTGTTTTTTTCATACTGTTTTTACTGAGCAGTATGAGGGTATTTACATTCGGTGCCGGAATATTTTATCCTAGGCTTTTTTTTACATTTGATAATATTGATAATAATTTCTATTGGGGGGCTGCCGATAAAGCATGTGAGTTGGCTACAGAAAAAACTCCTGAAATAAATATTTTGTTCCGTCAGCCCGGTAATTCATTTAAGACCGAATTTTATCCTGTGTTCTTAACAAAGAAAAACTATTCAAATATTTTTGTAAAAAATATCACATATATTTATGAAGAAAATGAAATAACTGTATTATCCGATGTAAAGTTTATGCTTACTCCAAATGTTAGAGGAATAGAGGAGCACAAAAAAGGTTGGATAACAAATGGTATATATTACTGTATGAATGGCCGGGATGCAGAACCTGAGGATTGGAAAGATAAGTCAAAACTTTGGCTTGAAACGAATTTTGAAAAAATATTCAAAGGGAAAAAAAATGGTGATGAATTTTTTTTTGATGTTAGGATCACATATAGGTTTGACAATGAAGAAGAAAAAACTCTTTTAGTCCCCTTTAAAGTAAAAACATTTAAAGGAAGGTATATTTCTCCGTTTGCCGGGTTATGACTTACGGATTCACACGAAGAAATTTTAGTGATTAACTATAGTATTAATATTTTTATTGTCAACTGCAATCGTAAATGGGAGCAATAAGTTTTCTTTTGTCCGGAGAATGGTAGGTTAATTCTAAAAATATAAGTGTTTGCTTTTATACACATCTCGTCTGTGTCCGATTTCGATAACGGCAATCACGAGTTCATTGTCCTGTATACGGCAGAGTAATCTGTAATCTTCGACTCGGTAGCGCCAAAATCCGAGTAAGTTTCCGACAAGAGCTTTCCCGCGGGAACGAGGATTTTCCAAGTTTGCTACTTCATCCATATAGTCAAGTATTTTGGACTTAATAGTATTATCCGTTTTTTTTAGCTGCTTTTTAGCTTTTTCGGAATACACTACGGTCACAGCCCGAATTCCTTTCTAAGTTCCGCACTTGAATAAGATTTTCGTCCGCTCTTTTCGTATTCAGCCCAAGATGCAACGGCAGTTTCATAGTCCTCTTTGTCTTCAAGACATTCGGACAAAAACAACTCCGCAGCTTTGTTTATGAACCAGCTTCGGGAACAACCGCGTTCGGCACAGTAGGAATCAATGCGGGTAAACACATCGGGCTGAAAACTGATGCTCATGCTTTTTACTTTTGATTTTGTATTTTGCATACATACCTCTCTCGTGTTTTAACAATCGTAATATTTTTATTATCAATTGTCAATCGCAAGTGAGAGTATGACAGTATCAGCACTTTATGATAAAATAAACGGCAATAATATATTTTTTTATTTTATATAGCATTATCTTTCATAGTGGTGATAAGAAATAAAAAGGAGGAATATACAAAGTAATAAATATTGCCTTGTATATCTCTAATGCTAACCTTGAAGGACTTTGACAAAAAATTAGAATTCTTTCCGAAAATTTAGATGCAGTAATTTTTTTATTCTGCACTTAAATTTACTCAAAGGCAGAGATAAATTATGGGTACATGTATATCAAAAAATTATTTTCCGAATAGGTACAGCGATGTTCTGTTTTCCGCGTTTATAGTTGTATATATGATTTGTTCAACGGGCGAAAAAACGATAGAGGACTGTCGGAATGAGCGGAAAGAATAAATTATTTATAATATCTACAATCCTTCTTATTTTATTTTTATCGATTTCATGTTCAAAACAGAAAATCAGAATAACGGAAAATGCCGGGAATTTTTTTTATAAAAATCTTAGACGACGCATCGGAAAAAGCTTTTAGTTTAAAGAGTGATTACGAAATAGCCGTTGCCGTATGTAGTAAATTACTTGGAAAAAATAATGATTTAAAAACAGATGAGCTTTTTTTGAATATGACGGAAGATGATATAATTAATATATTTTGCGGAAATTAAAATAAAAATCTTAAATCCCCGTAGTTAATGAATACGGTACACATTGCGCCGCCGTCCGTCTTACCGAGCCGATAAAGCCCTTGCCGCTAAAAGAAAACGCCCGTATAATAAAGAATATGCAGGACGATTTACCCGGAGGGAAGAAACGCATTAGAATGTTTTATTATCCGTTTAGTTGGAAAAGGCCGTTAATATATATACTCCTTTTTCCTGCTGCCGGTCTGTATGTGTATATATTCTATATCCGGTGCGGCGGCGAAGCCTTTGGTGTGATGGAGAGATCAAAAGAAATAAAAATGTTTTGTGTTTTTTTTGTAACAATATTTCTTTTTCATTTCTTTCGAACTTCGCATTTTATACAACAGATTGAGTCGGTGCTTCTTAGAGCTATATTATTAATGGGAGTCGTTTTCCTTGCTATGGTATTTATATTACCCGCATGGATATTTAATGAATATGATCACAAAAAAATGGATACTTACGCACGGATATTACCATTCCCAAATAGTCCTTATATAAGGATTAAGGATACATTAGTATTTGATACAATCAAAACTGTAAACCCCAGTCCGGGAGAGGATACGGGAGCATTGAGATTTATATTGCATGACGGACAAAAACAAAGTTTGGATATTGCAAATGTTCCGAAAAAATCAAGGGATATATTTCTTGTCACTTTGTATGATGAATGTGATTGGCTTCGAGATGATCTGGAAAAACAATTCGGATTGATTGAAAGAAGAAAAATATATGTTGACGGTAAAAAAGAATACGGATATATTAATGTTGTTCATATTTTATTAAATACTTTTTTCCTTTGGCTGTTTCTTGCACAGATAATATGTCTGTTGGTTTATACTTTTAAAATCAATGACAGCTCCTATTAAAATTAAAGCCGGTGGAGGGGCAAGGTTAAATGGACTCTAACGGTGCAGAAGGAATCAAGTTACTAATTAATTTCCTTAAAGGGAAGAATCCTATTTTCTATGTTTTTTTTGTATTATCTATATGTTTATACTGGTTCTTGTTTTATTATATAGAAGAACCGGTTATAACTGGATTTCTTCGAAGATCAATGCAAACAAAAGTTTTTATTATTCTTTTGGCTACAATATTTATAAATATTTTCATTTTTGATAATGAAATACTTCGATCGGCTAAAGGCCGTCTTATTAAGGTACTGATTGTTATTGTTTTCTTTTTATTATGGATTGTTTTTATCATACCGGCATGGAGTTATAGTCGATATGATGATAAAAAAGTTACTTCGTATATCAGGATCATACCGTTCGGTTATGCTTTTTCCGTAAAATCAAAAACAATATTCTATGATGATATTGCTGATATAAAAATTGTTTCCGGCGGCGGGGACTCGGCAACTTATTTATGTTTTTATATGAAACAAGGAAGGAAAGCTTCATTAGCAATACAAGGTATATCAGATAGTGAGTTAAAATACTTTTATCGAACGCTGTATGAACAGTGTGCTTGGCTCCGAAATGATATTCATAAGAATTTCGGTAACTTCTTAGTTGAAAAAGAGAAAACTATTAACGGGAAGAGCTTTAGATTCGAATTAGTAGATATTGTTTTCCCTTTATTTATATTATTCACTATTCTTCAATGGTTTATCATTATTAAGTACATTTGGGGTATTTTTTTATTAGGTAAAGCGGAAAAGTATGGTTAAGGCGAAAGGTGTGTAAAAATAATGGATAAGATGAAGGACGGGAGCATAGTTTTTATAAAGTCATTTTTATCACTCTTTATTGAAATAATGTTTTTTTGCTTATATATAGTGGGATGGGTATTTGTAACTGTAAACATAGAAGAACAATTGACTTTAAGTATTCCCAAACGTTTTGTTTTTATCGGAGTCGGATTATTCGTATTATATTTGTTATTGTCAAATATCCGATATAAATCACTTGGTGCACTAATTTGTAAATATAAATATGAGCAAAAAAAGCACATAATTTCTACGACTATTCTGGAGAATATTATTTTTTATGGTCTTGTAATCTCAATAGCGGTTATGCAAATAAAGAAAATCTATACTCTTTTTTATTACGGTTGTATTATACTTTTTGCAATAAATATGCTATCATGTTTTATGCCGAATATTCAAACACGGTTATCGTTATATCTGTTAAGAATTGATTTTAAAGATATTACAAAAAAATCAAAAAAGCGAAACAACGGAATTATTTTGTAGATATTATTACAAGTTATTCGGTAAAAGTATATGTATGGAATATCGGATACCCCGCTCAAGATTGAAGTCGGAAAAATTAACATATATTCATATAGAAGAAATCATTGGCTATGAAACGGATGACTTTTATTTTATTGCTTTATTGCTTGATATTTATAAATTGTGCATCTATAGAAGCGCGCAATTTTGAGCAAAGAATTGTTTCTCAAGGAAAAAATCTTTTATCAAACACCCTTATTCAAATACGGGCATCGGAACTTGCTTATTACTCTGAAATATCATTGGACGATATTACCTATTGGGTTTCCATAAAACAGAATCGTCTTATATACATACGGACAAGCGATATACACTTTAAGACGAAAGATAAGTTGTCCGTGAATTCCACTGTTGCCGAATGTATCGATAAATATCCGAACTCTATTTATGTGGAGCCGGGCTTCTGTATTTTTGTAAAACTGAAAGACGGTTGGCGGGCATGTATTTCTACCGATTTGGAGCATATACCGCTTGCCGGTAAAATACAATATTTTTATAAAACCGATAATAATTATTATTGGACATTGACGGAGTGGATTAATTACATAGAACAGGATGCGGAATTTTTGGAGGATTCAATAAGTCCGGGAGTATTGTTTTTACCTGCGGAAGATGATAGGTTCGAGTGCTGTCAATAATTTCTTTGTAAAGGAAGGCATATTTCGAATTGAATAACGAAAAAGTACGATGATGGACTGTAGAGGAGAGAATAGAATGAAGAAATACTTTGTGATGATTATTTTTTTGCCTTTATTGTTTGGTGCCGCATGTGCGGATACGGTGCAAATGCCAAACGGTTCTACTTATTTGGGTAATTTACAAACAGGACTGTTTCATGGACACGCAATTCAAATTTGGGAAAACGGAGATAAATACGAAGGAGAATTCAAAGACGGATTATATAACGGCAAAGGTAAGCTGACAACCCGTTTATACGTATATGAAGGAGATTTCTTAAACGGTATGCAAACCGGAAGAGGAAAAATAATGCTTAGTAATGGAGCGAAATATGAAGGTGAATTTAAAGACGGACTCTATGACGGACACGGTAAGCTTGTTGATGTAGCGGGTAATACCAGTAGTGGCACATTTCAAAACGGTTATTTAAATGGCGAAGGTGTTATGATCTTAAAAAATGGGGATTCCTTCTATGGCCATTTTGTGAACGGGCTTTTACAAGGCAAAGGCGTATATAAAAATGAAGCAGGCGACTATTACGTTGGGAATTTTAAGGATAATTATTTTGATGGAGAAGGAAAGCTTACACTAAGTACAGGTAAGGTATATACGGGAGTCTTTTCGAGAGGAAATCTACCTGAAGAATATTTGAAGAGTAAGAATAAAGTTGTTTTATTACCGGTTCTCATAATATTGTTTTTAATTTCAATTTGTATAAATATATTTTGCATTTTGATACTGTTTAAAAAGAAATCGGTAAATATTAGATAACGAAAAATGAAAAAAATATTTCTTTTGTTGATATTACAAATATGTCGGTTTCTATTTGCGAATGATAAAATTGAACTGGAAATAAAGGATATTATAAATAGTCCTACAAACTATATAATTTCTGTAGTTATTACGAATAATACAAACAAAAATATCTATTTGCATGAGGATACGGGACACAGTTTAATAGCGATACAAAAAAATGTTTTATTTTATGCACCGAATTATTCGTTTTGTACTGAATATTTTTCTTCAGCACAAGTTTATGATCCTCGAACACTTTACATAAAATCAGGTGAAAAAATGATGTACAAATTGATTTTGGATAAAACGCAGAAGCTGGTTGAATTCGAAATGGATACCGGAAATGTAAAAGAATGCGCACTTGATTTTAATAACATAGAATATATTAATCTAATGCTGGTTTTTATGCCGGAACAGTGGATACCGAAAATATTTATGGAAAGGCAATATAAAGATGAAATACGGAAGCAGGGTTTTGTAATTGGTTGTCTATATACAATGCCATAGCGCCATACATTGTTGCGAGTTTTACATAGGTGAAACTCGCAACAAGTACCTTAATCGTGATGTCCGTCTTACCAAGCCGCTAAACCCTTGCAGCTAAAAGAAAACGCCCGTATAATGTGTGATACGGCAGAAAATATGCACGTTTTTACGGACGCAAGAGAGGGTGGTACAGAGGCAAATAATGAAAAAAGAAAATCTGAATGTCAATCTCCAGTTGTTGCTTTTTCCGGGTATAGGCATTTTGGGATTATTAATCTGCTTACTAATGAAAGAAGTATATATTATGCCTGTGTTTTATGGAATAAGCCTTCTTTCCAGAGCTTTTTTTTCTTTTTCCGGGAACATCTATGGAAAGGGACATTGGTACTCAAAAAAAGAATGCATATTAGACGGGCTGATTTTTATTGCTCTCGGTATAATCGGAGAAATAGAGATTATTATGTACTTGTATCGATTACCCTGATTTTGTGGGGTTGTACATCAACTAAAACTATACAAGATAATAAGATAAAAGAGATTCTCTCTTCTGTTAAAAAAGAGGTTAGTCACCAAGCAGACCGTATTATAAAACAATCATAAAAATGACGGAGATAAATTATGGGTACATGTATATCAAAAAATTATTTTCCGAATAGGTACAGCGATGTTCTGTTTTCCGCGTTTATTACTGTATATATGATTTGCTTAAAAAATAATGGATGGAGAATGGAAACGAATAAGATTATTTTGCTCAGTATTGCAGCCGGTGAATCGGAAGTCTATGGAAGCTTCATTTGGCACCGGAAGAATTTTTTATGAAGATACGGAGAATTTTTGGGGATTGCTTTCTCTTGATAAGATATAGGGCCGATAATTTTTGGGAATGTAATTGAATGTTTTTGTCGTAAGATGATTATAGCTTTGTTGTGCAGCTGTGCCAAAAAAAACTGATTGGTTACAGCTTTTGTCTGCATTCCTGCCTGACATAAAAACTCACCTCGTGTGAGTTTTTATGTGGATATCAAGCTTTTGGCGCCATCCATGGCGAGATATAAAATAGATTTATCTTTTTTCGGAAAAACTCTGTTTTTTTTCATATCAAACCTATAATGTTTAAAGAGAGCGGCTAAAAATCGGACGTCTTGTCCGATTTTTAGCTTCAAGTTTCGCAAGCGAAACTTGGGGATATATAGCCTGTGCCGCCGTCCGTGGCGGGCATAAAAACTCACATCCGTGTGAGTTTTTATGCTACGAGTTTTAGGCGGTGTACACACCGCCTAAAACGTCGGGGATAATCGACTTTTTCCGGCATCCGTGCCGGTCATAAAATATTTTTTCGGAAAAAGTGTCTTTTTTTGTCAACTGACACCTATATATATAGGTGGAGGTGAAGTATGACAAAGGCTAATCCCAAACGAACCTATAAGGACTCCGTGTTTGCCGACTTTTTCGGGGCGGATAAGTCGGCAAAAGCAAACTTTATCAGTTTATACAATGCCTTGCACGGAACACAGCTGCCGCTTGACTGCGAGCTGCGTCACATCAGACTGGAGCAAATCCTGTATATGAATTTCTACAACGATGTGTCCTTCCTTGTAGATAATAAAATCATTGTACTTGCAGAACACCAGTCTACCGTTAATGAAAACATGCTGTGTCAAGGAATGCACATCCGTGTACATTCCTTGACCTCGAGTTTGGTGCAAGCGCCAAACATCGCGACTATACGGAAACGGCGGCATCCATGCCGGCATTAAAATATTTTATTAAAATATTTTAAAGTATACATTACGGTTAATCGTATATATAAAGACAGCGGATACGTGGACGACGCACGAAAAATTCTGCACAAGCGAAGCGCGGTATCGGTCAGCGAAGCTTCCAGACAGCCTTTTTGAGCGGCGTCCCAACGTATCTGCTTTTTGATATTACTAATCTGTACAGGAATGTATAAATAATGATATACTAAGAGAGTACTTGGAGCGCAAATCGCGGGAGGTAATGAATATGTTATTGGCAGAATATGATTACGCAACCGATATAGCGGTTCAAAGAGAAGAAGAACGCGAGATCGCCTTGGAAGAAGGCGAAGCTATCGGGCTTGAAAAAGGTGCCCGTCAAACCAAACTGGAAACGGCAAAACTGATGAAGGCTATGAATTATCCGATTAGCGATATTTGCACAATATCGGGCTTAAGCAAAGAAGAAATAGAAAAAGTGTAACAAAGTTCGAAGTGTGAATGTCGAAATGCAAAGTTCGCCCCTCGGACTCGCACTTTGTACTTTCTTAACACAAATTACAAAAAACTTTCCCGAAACTTTGTTTTTTTAGGAATTTTGTGTTACAATGTTTAAAAAGAAAACATCCTGTTTTCTTTTTAACTTAAGTTTTGCTTCGCAAAACTTGTTACCTAAAGCTTTCGCATACATCCGTGTATGCGTCGGAAAGCGTATGGGAAAAGGTGAATCGGACGAAAACATCCTGTTTTCTTTTTAACTTAAGTTTTGCTTCGCAAAACTTGTTACCTAAAGCTTTTCTGCACGTCCATGTGCAGGTTGTAAAAGCTATGGGGAATACGGATTGCAAAGCGGACATCGTGGATAATCCGCTTATCTACATCTGTGCTGTGCTTTATATTAACTTTTTACGAGGGGCGTTATGCACGGTAATACCGGCACATCTGTTATCTTTTCCGCACAAAAAGGGCACAGGGTACTTGACAAAGCCGAACGCGCCCCCATAATTACTCAGCACTCAGCACTCAGCACTCAGCACTCAGCACTCAGCACTCAGCACTCAGCACTCAGCACTCAGCACTCAGCACTCAGCACTCAGCACTCAGCACTCAGCACTCAGCACTCAGCACCGGCATAAAAGCTCTCTGCAGGGCAGCTCGCTTTTATGCAACGAGTTTCGGCGGCGCAGCCGGCGAAACTCGCGGATAGCCGGCTGTAAATTTACACTTTCGAAAAATCACACAAACAAGCATTCTCACACCCAAACGCGCAAAGCGGATTTTTCCGCTCTGTGCGTTTTTTTATATTACACAGGTTCAAAACCGAACCTTGCATACAATCGGGCAGGATGTCCGCTTGTATGCAAATATCAAGTTTTCCCGCACGTCCGTGCCGGGAGGCATAAAATCGCACATCCATGTGCGATTTTATGCTTCGAGTTTTAGGCGGTGTGTACACCGCCTAAAACGTCGGGGATATAAAGCTTTCCCGAACATCCTGTTCGGGACTGTGGAAAGAAATTTCCGCTTTTCCTACGGAACAGCGGGAATGGCGGGTACAGGGGCGAGGTGCTATGGTCGTAGCATATAAATATACTGTGGTGTGCGACGGGGGTTCGCGCCCGCAAAATAATCTGCACAAGCGAAGCGCGGTATCGGCCAGCGAAGCTTCGAGGCAGCCTTTTTGCGTGTGCCCAATGCCTCGATACTATTCATCTTTATGAACGCCGTACTCTCTCCCCCTAACATTTAGGAGGTTTCTTATGAAACACACAAACAAAAGCGCAAAGCGCTTTACACATTGGGCGGCAATTACAGTACTTGCCGCATCGTTATTGCCGGTAGGATTGTTTACCGCCTGCCCCAACGCCGCAGGAGGCGGCGGAACAAGTTCGGGAAGTAATTCCGGCGGAGGAACAATTACCCCCGACGCGGCAATTCTTACCCTAGACCCTGCCAATAAAACGATAAAAATCACGGTAGGAACCTCGGACGGGAGTGCCGTAACGGTGGAGGGTGCGGACAAAACAAGCGTAAACAGCGGCGAAGAAACCGAACTTACCGCAACGGGGGACAAAATTACCTTAAAAAGCGGTAAAATTACGGAGCTTGCATGCTGGAACAACAAGCTTACCGCCCTTGACGTACGGGGGCTTTCCCTTTTGCAAGAACTCGCCTGCCACGCCAATCAATTAACCGCGCTTAATGTGGACAATGTAACCGAGCTGAAAAATCTATTCTGCGCCCTAAACAAACTGGATGCCGCCGCCTTTACCGCCTTATTAAACGGCTTACCCGCGCGGGCGGAAATCGACGATGCAAGCTGCATACTTTTCAGCGAACTCCCGCTGGTTCCCGAGCAAAACTACAAATTTGAAGCCCCTGTTCCCGCAGATTTAAAAGAAGCCTTTAAAAAAGCCCGGGATACAAAACACTGGAAGCTCCTAAAAGTCTGCGGTGAGGAAGACTTTCAAGACATTGTACTGCCGTAAAAGAGATTAAGAATGTACCTCCTGAGTACATTCTTAATCAACGAGTTTGAAGCTTTGCTTCAAACTCGCAAGGCTTGGAAACACCGAGCCTCCTGCTCGGTTTTGAATCCCGGTTTTGAGCATAGCTCAAAACCGATTACTAACGGCTGTTCCGTCATCCGTGCCGGGAGGCATAAAATCGCACATCGTGTCCGATTTTATGCCGATATAAAGCTTTCCCGAACATCCTGTTCGGGACTGCGAATGAGGGGAGAGAATACAGCGGCATTAGATGAAACAGGCGGTGAGGCATGGGCACCGCGCAAAAAATCTGCACAAGCGAAGCGCGGAAGCCTTTTTGCGTGTGCCCAATGCCTCGATACTATTCATCTTTATGAACACCGTGCTCTCTCCCCTCTAATACTTAGGACGCATGTTCCACCACCAGCACGTCTCCTGCGGCGAGGCGGCTGCTTCCCTTGGGAATAATCAGGCGGCTTCCGCGTTTTATAAGCACGATAAAGGTATCTTCCGAAGCGATTTCCGCCAAAGTTTTTCCGGCCCATTCGTGGTTTTTGCCGAGGGGAAGTTCCACAAGTTCGTCTCCGGCTTCTTCTCCCTGCGCCTGATTCGCAAAAACCTGCGCGGCAAGCACCAAAATGTCCCCGCTTTGAATCACCGTCCCTCCGCGCGGGATAATGCGCTTTGTTTCCCTCAAAATAAGCACCAAAATAGTTTCGGGCGGCAGAATGAGGTCTTTTATTTCCCGGCCGTTCCACGGGTGCTCTTCGGGCTGGGTTACCTGAATAAAACGTATCGGTATTTCGTCGGGATAGTCGTTAAAGGTGTACAAAACGTTTGTGCTGTCGTCAATCATGTTCAGTTTTTTCGATGCAAGGGGTAAAAGGCTGCCCTGTATCAAAATCGAAAACAAAACGATACAAAAAACAATGTGAAATAAATCGTGCTGTAGCATACCGCCCGTTCCGCGGACGCTGCTTACCGCCATAACCGCAAAAACGATTGAAGCGGCTCCGCGCAGCCCCGCCCATGAAACCAAAACCTGCTGTTTTACGGGAAACCGGGCGGGGGTTAAAAGCAAAAAAACCGCAAGGGGGCGCGAAACGAGGGTTAAAAAGACGGCAATCGCCGCTGAAGGCAGTAAAACATTAATAATAGACGAGGGAAAGGCAAGAAGGCCGAGCAAAAAAAACACAAACATTTGTACAAGGCCGGTAATGCCGTCAAAAAAATGCACTAAGGTTTTTTTATGCGGTATATTGCTGTTTCCCAAAATTATACCCGCTATATAGGCCGAAAGGTAGCCGTTGCCGCCGATAAGAGAGGGCAGGGCATAAGAGATAACCGCCGCTCCTATAACAAAGGCCGAATCGAAGCCCGCATCGGCAAATTTGAATTTGCGCAAAATAAGGGCGGACGCCTTGCCCGCTGCAATACCGAAGGCCGCTCCGTAAATAAGCTGCGATAAAATCAAATAAACGAGGGCCGCCGCTCCCTTGCCTTCTCCTCCGTTTTGGGCTTCCAAAACCGATAAGGCTATAATCGTAAGCATATACGACATAGGGTCGTTGCTTCCGCTTTCGGCTTCCAGCAGGGAAGCGGTATTGTAGCGCAGGTTTAACTGTTTTGAACGTAAAATATAAAACACCGAAGCGGCGTCGGTGGAACTTGTTACCGCCCCGATTAAAAAGCTTTCCCCTATCGAAACGTTCAGCACAAAATAACAAAATGCGGCGGTAAAAAAGGCGGTAAACACAACGCCGATTGTGGCCAACAAAAAGGACTGCACGGCAACCGGTTTTGCCGCGCTCCATTTGGTACCGAAACCGCCGTAAAACATAATAAAAATAAGGGCGGCCGTACAGAGTTTTTCCGCAAAGGGATAATTGTCAAAAGAAATTTTAAAAAGACCGTCGGTCCCGAACACCATTCCCAAAACAATAAAGGCCAAAAGCATCGGGATGCCGAGTTTTGAAGCGACCTTATTTAAGATAACACATAAAAAGATAACGGCCGACACCGTTAATAAAAACAGGGGCATAAAACCTCCGCGGTAAAAATACGCATAATAAAACGATAAACCCCAGTATAATAAAAAACCGGTTTTTTTCCAATACGGCAAAGCTTTATTTTATATTCACGGTTTTTAATAAGTCGGTATATTTTTGTACGGATTCATCGTAAAACGCAATACAAGAGTCAAGTAAAATAAGATGTACCAGTTCGCCCTTATAGCGGTTGAATTCTTTTTGCAAAGCAAAGTACTGCGGACCCGGCGCGTTGTCCGTGTTTCGGATTGTTACGGGCCGCTCTATTTCGGTTTCAAGTCCGGCCTCATAAGGAGCTCTCACAACCGCAGCCAAGCCGTATGCGCCGCCTTTTTCCGGATATTGCCGGGGGTTGCTGTATTCGTAGGTTTTATACGATTGAGGAAAACCGAGGTTTATTTCTTTTAAGGCGGGTAATTTTTCCAAAATATCCGCGGGTCCGTCAAAATCGGATAAAAATGAAAGCACGAGAATTGTATAGGTTGTGCCGGCGTATTCGGGCAAAACGGAGGGAACGCTTATCAGTACAGCTGCTTTGCCGTCTGTAAGGTCTAAAAATTGACACGTATCGTCCGGAGCAACGGGAATCCACAAACCCAGTAAACGCGAAAACACACCGGAACCTTCTTCTCTTTCGGAAAAAGAAAATACGTCATCGGCTTTTATATCATGTTTTCCCGTATAGTCGATAAAGTTTTCCATCAAAGATTGTAATGCCCTGTTTTTTTCCGCCCCGCCGCCGATTACGGAATGATAGTAGGTAAAATCGGCAATTGCCCGTTTAGGCATCAAGGCAAGCATTTCGGCATAGGCATAATCTCCGATACAAGCCGGATGCAGGCGCTCGCGCGGAATACGCTCAAAAATATATTCAAATTCTTTTATCGATTTAAAAGGTTGAGCGGCGCGTGCATAAAAAGTTCCTAAAAACCATTTATAACGATAGTCCGCATCTTTAAGCTTGCCTGCCGCATTGTAGCCTTGCACGGTATCTTCATAAGAATCCGTATCGTGCAGATGATACAAGTATTCGGACACCAACGCCTTTAAAAGCAAGTATTCGGCATTGTCCTTTTCTGGATACTTGGAAAACGTGATGCGGATTTTTTTCAGTTTTTTAATATATTCGGTTTTAGACAGGGGAGCCTTCCAGTGTTCATCGGGGATGTATCCGCTTAAAAATTTCGTGTTTTCCTGTAAAAAACGAATTTCGGCGGTATATTTTTCGACATTTTTTATTTTCGACACATCGATGTGCTCGATATTGTATGCAAAAGCGGTATACAGAGTACAAATCGATAGAGCCGTTATAAAAAATTTTTTCATTTTTTACACTCCTTCTCGTTGTTTATTTTTAACCGACGGCAAGCTTCGTCTTCGGTGCTTTGTACATACAGAAAGTATAAAACAGTTTGAACGGTTTGTCATTAAAAAAGAAAATTTCAATAAAAAATGTTTTGTGCTTTTTATTTCTTTTTTTTGTGTTGTTTTTTTATTTTATAAAGTACTTTACAAAACAAAGTGGCCGTGATATGATTTTCTTATCTTAAATATTTAAGGAGAAGAAAATGAAAAAAATCATGCTTTGTGTTTTTTTGTGTTGTGTTATCTTTGTTTCCGTTTATGCGGAACCCAAGCAAAGCGCTGTTACGGGTATCGCCTTCGATTACGCCCTTGTCGGACGTCAAAACGATTTCGGTATGTCGGCTGCCGTTACGTCTCCTTGGCTGTTTTATAATTCGGCCGCATTGAAGGTAAATGCCGGCTGCTTTTTTCCGAATCCGCAGCGAAAAAAGTTCTATTACGTACTTGACGTTTCGTTGATGGGAGGGACGCTCATGCAAACGGCAAATATACGTCTTTACGGCGGAGGCGGCCCCGTCTTTGTGTTTCCCGCTCAAAAAGATAAGCCCGCCGTACTTATAAGCGGACAGGGCTTTTTCGGCTTTGAATTTTTTACGGGAAAGCGGTCTGCGGATTTCAGTGTTTTTACCGAAATGGGAGGCGGAGGACTCGGATTTACGGCAAAGGCGGGCATGCGCTACACCATACCGATGCTGCCGCGTTCAAAATAAACAAGCGTCCTTGGAGCTGTTTAAAAGCCGGCTTTTCGATACTGACGGCACCACGTTTGCCGATAGGAAAAAATATGACTAATGAAGAAATAAAAGAAAGATTAATATTGATAAGCGCATTAACCGAAGAGGTACGTGAAGGGCTTGAAGATATGATTGTACCCTTTTTATTGTACGGCCTTACGATTCCCGCAGGCACTTTTATATCTTATGCTTTGGCACGGGCGGAACAAAGCCTGTTTATTCCGGTACTTTGGCTTTTTATAATGGCAGCCTGTCAAATCTTTTTAGCTTTTTTTATGAAGCGGAAACAAAAACTGAAGATAAAAAAAGCAACCGACAGGATTTTTGCGGCTCTATGGGGGAGTATCGGTGCGGCCGTTATTTTAAATATGGTACTCGGTTTTTGGGGGAAACTCGATTTTAATGCAGGATTTTTTAGTACGGGGCTTTGTCTTGCGGTCGGTCATGGGGTAACCGCCGCCATGGTACAAAAAAAACTGCGTCTGTTTTTATGTTTTGAAGCCTTGTGCTGGGCCGGATGCGGAACGCTTTGCCTCTTTGCACCGAAATACACGGCACCCCTTATTATCGGGGCGGCAACCTTTGTACTACTCGGATTGCCGGCACTAAGCGCTCTGATTATTGTCAAAAGAAAAAAGGCGGTATATGCCGATGAGTGAAGCCGACAATCGGCACTCTTCTTTCGATCACCGCCTTCTTGACGAACAGTTGTCGTCGCGGCTTCGCCTTGCAATTATGTCGGTTTTACTCGGCTGCGAAAAAATCGAATTTACCCTGCTCAGGGAAAAGGTGGGGGCTACCGACGGTAATTTAACCGCTCACTGTAAAAAACTCGAAAACGCAGGCTATCTGACCGTCGAAAAGCTCTTTGTAAACCGTAAGCCCCTTACCCTATATGCGGCAACGGAGGAGGGGCGTAAGGCGGTCAAAAAATACATAGCGCAGTTGTCTTCTTTTTTTGAATGATTTTATGCTTGCGTGTTTTAGGCTTTTAATCTTATAATAAAATCATGCCTATAGAAATCGTTATGTGCGATATTACACAGATGAAGGTCGATGCGGTCGTAAACGCGGCAAATACCTCTCTTCTCGGCGGAGGGGGTGTGGACGGTGCAATCCATCGGGCGGCCGGCCCGGCGCTTTTGGAAGCATGTAAAAAGCTTAACGGCTGTAAAACCGGAGATGCAAAAATAACGGACGGATACAAGCTGCCTGCACGATATATTATTCACACTCCCGGCCCCGTGTATAAAGACGGAAAAAGCGGTGAAGCCGATTTACTGGCATCCTGTTATCGGCGCTGTTTAGCTTTGGCGGCTGAACATGGGTGTAAGTCCGTAGCCTTTCCCTGTATAAGCACGGGTATCTACGGTTATCCTAAAAAAGAAGCCGCCGGCATTGCTTTCGGCGAAATCCGGACATTTTTACATAAAAACGGTGATTTTTTGCATGTATATATCGTTTGCTTTGACAAGGAGTCGTTCGGAATTTATAAAGCTTTGTAAGCGGCAGCCGGCAAAAAAAAATCCGAAAAAAAGCTTTTAATTATATTTTTCCGTATTTAAAATACCGATTCCTGTTGACATTCCGAAGCCTTTTGAATACTATTGTTAGCAGAAAATAACACTGTTATTTATTCATATCAATGATATTATCAGTCGGAAACGCTTTTATGATTGAAAAAGTTTTAGTAGCAAAGGATAATTTGAATACCGAGGCAAAAATTCTTTTTGCGGCAAAAGAAGAATTTTTGAACAAGGGGTTTGCAGGAACAAGCGTAAGAACTATTGCCGAAAAAGCGGGCCTTACCACCGGTGCTTTATACAATAAATTCAAAGATAAGGACGCCATATTCGCCGCCCTTATAGGGAACGTTTTTGACGAATTTCTAAAAATTTTAAAAGAAAGTCATGACGGATCCTCCGAAAAAGGATTTTACAGCATCAAAACAACCGATATTTCGCTTATTACGGAACTTTCCCGTGAGCGCTTTATACGGATGGTCGATTTTTTTTACGATAACTATGATGAAATGAAATTGATTATATGCAGTTCCAAGGGAAGTTCTTACGAACATGTATTTAATGACGCTGTTGAATTTTTGGAAGCCGAAACAATCCGCTGGCTTAAAAAAGACGGCATCAGCGTATCCCGCAGAACAAAATTTTTTATTCATGTAACGGTTTCCTCTCATTTTGAAAATATGAAAGAAATTTTTTATCATAATCTGAAAAAAAATGAAGCCTTGGAATATATCCTCGATTTTAATGCCTACCACTGCGGAGGCTGGAAGCAATATTGGATGGAGCAAATTAATGGAAAATGAAAAACAAAAAGAATTTATTTTAAAAGGTGATTTGTGGAAAGTTATCTTTGATCTTTCGTGGCCCGCCGTTATCGCGATGGTTTTATTGGGTGCAAACAACGTATTGGACGGAATCTTTGTCGGCCACTTTGCCGAAGAAGGTGCTCTTGCCGGTATTTCCGTTGCCCTGCCGCCCGTTATTATTATTATAGGATTGGGTATTCTTATCGGTTCGGGGGCGGGCACTCTTTTAAGCATTTCCATCGGAGCTGAAGATAAAGAAGCGCAAAAAAGAATACCCGGAAACGTTAATTTTTTAACTCTTGCTGTAAGCCTTATTGTCATGATACTCGGTTTTTTGCTTTCCGAGCAAACGCTTTTTTTAATGGGCGGCCGCGGCGAAGCTCTTGCACGCGGAAATGAATACTACCGTACAGTCCTTGCGGCAGCTCCGGTGTGGATTTATTCGATTGCATTAAATAATCTTATCCGCTCCGAAGGAAAGATGAAAACGGCGGCAATTATTATGGGTACCGGCTTGGTTGTAAACGGTTTTTCAAACTATGTACTTATGGTTATTTTTAATTTCGGTATAAAAGGTGCCGCAATGGGGACAAATATCGGTATGGCGGTACAGGCGCTCATCGCGGTTTTATACTTTATAAAAAAAGAAAAGGCCGCCCCTTCTTCCGTATTCAATATTAAATGCGACCGGAATATTCTCGGTAAAATCGTTTCGATGGGCTTAGCCGGTTTTATTATGCAGCTTACGGGAACTATTCAAATGTTTTTAGTGTTAAACGTGATCAGCCGCTACGGTTCGTCAGGCGATATTGCGTTTTACGGGGTAGTTACCCGTCTTTTTTCTTTTATAATACAGCCCATAGGCGGTTTTATGTTTGCCCTCTCTCCGGTTATCGGTATAAACTTCGGTGCGGATCGGCCGGAGCGGCTTGTTTCGGCTTTTAAACGCTTTTTATGTATCGCCCTCGTATTGATAATCCCGCTGTGGATTTTAATGCTTGCCTTCCCCGGTGCCGCGATTTCTTTAATGATTAAAAGCCCGCAGCTGAACTTTCAGGATATTATACATTTTAGAATATATATGGCCCTTTTGCCGGTTATGCCCCTTGTCTTTTTAGCGCTTGGATTTTTTCCCGCAATCAATAAGGGGAAAATAAGCTCGGTACTCGGTATTTTGCAGCAGATTGTATTTTACATCCCCGTTATGCTCATCCTGCCCGCCTTTATCGGTGTCGGGGGTGTGTACTACGGAACCTTTCTCATTGAAGTTTTAAGCGGCGTTCCCGTATTGATTTTGCTTGTCAGAGAATTCCGTCTTTTACGGACGGGACGCACAAAATGGCGGGAAATAAAAGAATAAGGGCGTTGCCGCCTTTTTAACGGGCGGTTTATTCCCTGTGTACGGTTTAGGAGGTGTTTTGATAGCGTACATCCGATTTGTTAGTTAAATAAAACAAAGGAGGTGTGTTGAAGCTCGCGGCTGAAATAGCGCCGCTCGCTTCACCTTTGAGTTTT